>NZ_LGHM01000086.1 GCF_001908185.1 Bradyrhizobium sp. AS23.2 | reverse complement strand
AGAGCCGAGACAATCCTGGCCGAACGTCAGCGCATCAAGCACGACACCATCGCAAATCGTCGCTTGCAGCATCGACTGCAGGCCGCTTAAACTCTAACCCCTGATGAGCCAGAGCCCCCCTTCGCAGCCCGCCTAATCAGTCTCAAATCATCTGAACATTCATCAGTCTGTGAAGGTGGCCGCTATGCAGCGCCTGCGTTCATTAGAATAGCAGGCCTAGTACGGTGCGTCCTGGCGGTATCGGCCGCGAAGCCTGCGGCCAATTGTTCGACCAGCTTCACGCATCGCGTCTCGCTCGCCCAAGCGCACCCGGCAAAGAATGAACCGGACCGTGAAACCGAGTGCTTCGAGCGCCAACCAGACAACTTGTTCAATTCGAAGCAATAGCTGCCTCGTCGGCGAGGCCTTCACGCTGCGCTACATGCCGGCACGCGAGGACCTCAACACCATCGAGGTATTCCGCGACCGCGCGCACGCGGCTGATGGAGCGCGGCGTTGCCGGCGTCGTTACCGATGGCAGCTTTCACGACTCCGCCGAGATCGCTAGACTCGGCTTCCCCCCTCCACCACCACCCGAGCGCGCCGAGCAACATGACGCTGCACCACGCGATCGAGATCAACGTCCCCGATCGGCTGCGGCGACGCGCTGGTTTTTCCAGGCGACGTCATTCTCGGCGATGCCGATGGCGGGATCGTGATCACCGCGCATCTCGCCGACGAAATCGCCAATGAAACCTTCGAGATGACCGCGTTCGAGGATTTCGTCACCGAGGAAGTGAACAAGGGCCGCGGGGCATCTTCGGCCTCTATCCCGCCAACGATCCGCAGGCGTTGACCGATTTTGCGGCATGGCGTTAGACGATGCGAAGGTAGTTGGTCTCCGCCTCTCCCCCACAAGGGGGGAGGGAATGAGAGAGCGGTGCCTGCCTCACATCGTCATGCAATCATGCAGTCAAAGCGTCGAGACCGCAACCCGAGCACGCTGCTACACCTCGCCGTCCTTCCACCCAATCCTGTCCTTCAAAAACCGGAAGCCGATCACCTCGAAGCCGGCGCGCTCCTTGTTGTCCTTGCCGTAGCCGTGGCCGCCTGCTTCGGGCTCGTAGAACCAGGCCTCGTAGCCCATCGCCTGCAGCTTTGCGGCCATCTTGCGCGCGTGGCCGGGATGAACGCGGTCGTCGCGCCGTGTCGTGGCGATCGGGATCTGCGGATAGGACTGGCCGGCCTTTACGTTGTGATAGGCCGAGTAGGTCTTCAGCCACTCCCACTCTTCGGGCTCATCAGGGTCGCCATATTCCGCGATCCAGCTCGCGCCCGCGAGCAGTTTTGTATAGCGGCGCATGTCGATCAGCGGGATGGTGCAGAACAGCGCGCCGAAGCGCTCGGGGTACCGCACCAGCATTTTAGTGATGAGGATACCGCCGTTCGACCCGCCTTGCGCCGCGATCCGCTTTGGCTGCGTCACGCCGCGTCGCACGAGATCGGCGGCAACGGCCGCGAAATCGTCGTGCGAGAGTTTCTTGCCGGCGAGCCGGCCGGCGTCGTGCCAGCGCGTGCCGAACTCGCCGCCGCCGCGCAAATTCGCCTGCACGATGGTGCCGCCGCGCTCGAGCCACAGCTTGCCGAGCGAGGGGTTGTAGTACGGCTTCACCGCATGGGCGAAGCCGCCATAGGCGCTCATATAGACCGGCGCATCGCCGGTCTCGCCGGCGGGACCCGTCTGGACATAGGGAATGCGCTCGCCGTCGATCGAGATCGCCTCGTGCTGTGTGACCACGAGGCCGTCGGCAGTGAACGTCTTCGGCGCCTGCTTCAGCACGGTCGGGCTTGCGACACCGCGTGCGATCAACAGCAGCGACGGCGGCGTGAGCGGATCCTGCACATTGGCGAGCAAATCGCCATTGCTCTCGGACGGATGGCGATCGAGCGGCCAGATGTCGACGACGCCGATCTTGGGGAGGCCGGGAAGCGTCTCGCGGTGCCAGCCCGCGGCTGATGGCGTGCAGATCTCAAAGCTCGGCCTGAGCTCGTCGAGGATCGACAGCACCAGCTTGCCGCCCGCCCAGAACAGACCTTGCAGGGCGCGTCGCGGTCCGGGCTCGAACACGACCGCGAAATCGCGGCTGCCGGCGAGGAACGCGGAGAGCGAGATGCCGAGCACGGTGTGGCATAGGTCCGCCCCTGCACCGTCCAGTCCTTGCGCAGCTTCATCGCGAACCAGTCGCCATGGGCCTGCGGCCAGATGCCGGTCGGAAGATCGAACTTCGTCGTCGTGCCGGCCGCATCGCGCAGCCAGATCGCATGATTGAAGAACTCGATCTGGTCGACGATCCAGACCCGCGGCGCCGGTCCCGTGTCGTCGGCCATGCCTGACATCGCTATGTGATCGGCCGTGGTCTCGAGGATCACCTGCGCCTGATCGACAGGCTCGCCGCGCCGCCACACGCGAACGGTCCGCGAATATCCCGAGCTCGTCGCCATGCCCTCGCCATGCGCGCTCGACAGCAGCAGCGTATCGGCATCGAGCCAGTCCAAGCCGCTCTTGGCCTCCGGCAGCGTAAAGCCGTCCGCGACGAAGCTTTTCGTGTCGAGGTCGAATTCCCGCAAGGTGACGGCGTCGCTGCCGCCGCGCGACAGGCTCAGCATGACGCGCGTATAGCCGGGCCGGGATGCTGTCCCGTGCAGCAGCCAGTCCTCTGCCTCGCTAGCGGCAAACTGGTCGACATCGAGGATGGTTTCCCAGGTTGGCGTAGCTTTTCGAAACTCGTCGAGCGTCGTGCGCCGCCATATGCCACGCGGATGCTCCGCATCCTTCCAGGTGTTATGGAGCAGGCCACCGCTTTGCCCGACATAGGGAATGTTATCAGGACGATCGTAGATAGCCGCGAGGATATCGCGGTCGCGCTGGAACGCCGCGCCGCCGAATTTCTCCAGCGTCAGGCAATTCTGCCGCTCGACGAAATCGAGCGCGCGGACGCCCTCGATCTCCTCCAGCCAGAGCCAGGGATCGTCGTCGGGAGCGCTGAGCGTAGGCCTGTCATCGACGGACATGAACGAAACTCCCAAAAAAACTCGCGGCGGATAGGATTGCCCGCGCCGATACCGGATCGAGACCGGCACCTCGGCACTGTTCTGCGCCTTCGCCATGATGCGCGTGCTGAGGTAGTCGGCGGCATCATGGCCGGAGGGACTCTCGCGGCGGTTGCGTAGGGTGCGCGTTCGCTTCGTCTTGTGTGGCCCAGGCATTGGGCGAGCGCCACTGGCGAAACGTAGCAGACAGGCCGACTTCATGTCCGAATGTTTTCGTCAATACATAGGTCACGGTTTAGTCCTTGATGAGCGCCAGAACTTCGCTACGCAGCATCTTGCTGTCGCGGAAGCCACCGCGCATGATACTGGTCACCATAGTGGTTTCCGTCTCGCGAATATCGCGCGACATCATGTACTGGTACTGCGCCTTAACGATGACGGCCAATCAGAGCCCATCAGATAACCTAGCCGGGAGCTTACTTCGCTCTTGCACGAACAAGTTGAGCCGAGGGCGCTTCTGCATTTCCGTAGTCCACGTGATGCCGCTGGCTGTCGGAACGGTCGCTTGTCGCACACCTGATCTGCGACTGCCTGCCGCGCTGGCCTTGGCATCCTGGATGATTTCGAGATTTCCACCGTGTGGGCAACATGGCCGGTCGCGCGATGCCACCCAGTGTGCTGCGTAGCGCCGCCAACGTTCGAACAATGACGGAGTTGCTTGATAGAATAGATAGGCTTCATCTGAACTCTGGCTTGTGACAACGAGAGATTGCGATTCCTGAAATGCGTCCTTCACCGTCCCTGCAATCAACATGCCGGAAGACGGCTATGCTGGAAAACAAAACATCATGTGCTTTGCGACCGCGCGGGGAAACATTTTGCGCCCTGATGTCAGGGGCCGGACATGAACGTCTTCAAGACGACACGGCTAAAAACCCACATAGGGGCGTCGAAAACTAATTCCGTCGTTGCGAGCTTCGTTCACAAACGCCTTCCTTATTTGACGCTTCGATAGCCCTCACGTTGCGCATTGATGCCGCCATGAAGCGCTTCAGGGCCGCAACAACGGCGGACTGCGCCGTTCGCTGTGTGACATCAGGAGATCGGAGCGCGCACGAATCAAATCAGCAAACCGGCCCGATGCCCCTCGGTCGGGCGCCCAGTTCACTGAACGTCTTTCAGCGTACAGTTGGGACTGTCCGCTTGAGCATTGGACAACGACATTCCGGCCCCGGCAACAGTCGCACAACCCTCTTTGCTGCGGCTTCTAGGACCACACGGACTCGATCCCATCAATCACCGTGCTACCAGGGCTGACTTTTGGCGGACGCGTTCTCGGATCACACACTTCGTGTGCCAGATTCGGCGAGCCGTCATGCGCGCGAAAGAGGCCTTGGTACGAGCCTTGCTTACTGAGGTGCAAACCATGTGCTTCGTGCAAGCCGACGGATAACCACCGCTCGATGTCGGCTCCAGACATTGGCGTGCCTGCACTGGACACGGTTGAACGCAACCACCCGCAACGGGCGACATCCACAATCATGGGACTAGGAGACATAGCATGTCCGGTGTTGCAGGCGCATTCCCGTTGCCTTCAGGCCGCTCACAAAGGACGGTCTACGATCAGCTCAAGCACATGGTGCCAAAGCTTGCACACCGCGGACAGGCGGGGTTCGGCGTTGCCGCGTTTATGCATGAAGAACAGTTTCAACATATAAAGTCGCGCCGGCCAGCAGGCACACTCGCAAGGCTTGATTTTAATGAGCAGGGCTCGCATTTCAGGGCGCATAGCGCTATTGCAATTGCACACGTTCGCGCTCCTTCTCTTAGACAGACGAGTGACGCCGACTTCCAGCCCTTTGACAATCATAAAAGCGCCTGCCGCCGTTTGACAATTTGTTTGAACGGGGCTTTGGTCAACGCTGATGAACTTAGGAAGGATCTGCAGGCTGAAGGTCATTCCATCAGCAGCAGGACCAATGCAGAGCTCTTGCTCAAGCTTATCGAGCGCGTTTGTCAAAGAGATTACTGGCAGCACGGTCTGCCGGTTAATTACGAGAACGTCCTCCAAGACATTGACGAGCGTATTGATGGAGCCGTCAGCGCACTCTTGTTGGATGGCCTCGGAAATCTAACTGCCTTCCGCAATCGCAGTGGTTTGCGGCCTTTGGAATTCATGCAAACCGACGATGGTTTTCTACTTTTTGCCTCAGAAAACAGTGCTTTCTCTGGGCTACAAGGACGACTCGACGAATTCGGGCCTAGTCACATTAAGCATGTGAATGGCATAACGGGAGACTGCCTTGATAACTTTGTGGGCCAGGTTCGACACAGCCCCAAGCTTTGCGCCTACGAGACGCTTTATCTGGGAAATACAAGAACATTGGTGCGAGGGCACTCTCATCCGGCAACTCGCCATAACATCGGATTGGCCTTAGGCCGCATTCTCTGGTCGCGATTAGCAGTCGAAACAAGCTCAGCTCCCATAATCGTTTCTTCCATGCCACGCACCGGGACGCCGTATGCCGACGGTCTATTTGCGTCGCTCGCCAAATACCAAAGTGCGCTCGTCCAACGGCACGAAGTGATCGCAATAAACTGTTCTCGGCGCACACTTATCGGGTCTCTTGGCAAGCGAAAATCGCTCATCCGGCAAAAGTACCGCGTCGCAACGAACGACCTCACAGACAAAATCATGGTCATAGCCGATGAAGCCCTTGTTCGTGGCGATACAAGCTGCGCAGTGACGGAAATGCTCCTTGCCGCTGGGGCAAAGGCTGTGCATTGGGCAATCGGTTCGCCGCCGATCGTTGCACCAAATTACTGCGGCATCGGTATCGAGACCATAGATGAGCTAGCGTTCTGGCACATATGGAAAAGCCTGCCACTCGATATTCGGCAGGATAGCCTGCGCTTCCATAGGATCGCGCCGGAAACGCTCCGGGTGATCGAACGCAAAACTGCTCTATCGATGAACGCTGCTACTGTGACTTATCTCCCCTTTGACAATCTGCTTTCCTTGCTGCCGCAGGGCCATGACGAAATCGATCTTTCTGCGTTTACATTCGAGATGCCAACCCCTGGCGGGCAAAAACGCGCGGACGAGAATTTGAATAGATTGACCGCTGATCTCACCTTAACGAAAACGTCTGCAGCATGAGGCCATGATGAAACCTGCTCTTGTATTCGATTGGAACGGCACCCTCCTCGACGACACGGACGCCTTGCTACAAACGACAAACACCATTTTGGACCGCTTGGGCCGGGCTGCCATCGATATGCAAACTCTTCGAGATCATTTCGATGTTCCACTTTCCCTTTTTTTCCGCAATCTAGGAATGTCGGAGAGAGAACTCGAAACGGTGGATAGCCATGACAGCGCGATTTTTCACGACACCTACGAACCGCTGGCGAGCAAAGCCGAGCTGCGAGAAGGCGCGCGTCGCATTTTGGAAACGGCGCGCCAACAAGACGTTTCCAGCATTATTGTCAGTAACCATATCGTCGAGCCCCTTATTACCCAATTACGAAGACATAGAATCGAAGATTGTGTCGCGAAGGTTCTGGCCTTTGAAAGTCGCGCTACTCAATTTAAAAGCATGAGCAAGGGCGAGCGGCTTCGTCTGTATATGCGGGCAAACGATCTGAACCCCAGCTCAACTTTCATCGTCGGGGACATGCCGGTCGAAACGGATATTGCACGCGATCTTGGCTTGGTCAGCGTAGCGATTACGGGCGGATTTGTCTCCGAGACGCGCCTGCGAGCGGCGCAGCCGGATTACCTCATTGAGGACCATCATAAGCTGCTGCCCATTCTGCAGGAGCGCGGCCTTTTTCAACACTCATAACGACGCAGAGCATGACTGAAACTTCGTCAACTGCAATGCCTGGCGCAGCCGGGCAAAGACTCGGCCTAATCGGCGCAGGGCGCAAGGGAACAGGCATAGGACTCAGTCTTTTGCGTCATGGCAGTGAACTACATATCAAAGTCAACAGAACCGGTGCTGGCGCGGAACGCTTGACTGGCATGGGTGCTCATGAGCACACCTCATTTTCTGAATTGGCCCGGCATGTAAGTGCTGTCGTTTTATCCCTGCCCTCAAGTTGCGAGGTCGAGGAAGTCTGCCTTGGGCAACATGGGCTATTTGCACATTTACCCCGACAGAGTTTAGTACTTGACTGCACCACGTCCTATCCTGCTTCAACCCTCACTCTAGCCGAACATGCCAAAAAGCATGCCTTGCACTTCATAGATGCCCCCGTAACACGAAGCCCTCAACAAGCAGAGCAAGGGCGTCTCAACGCCATCGTCGGATCGGATGAGAGCACGTTTCCTATCGCGGCTCGTGTCCTTAGCGCATTTTGCGAGAACATCGTCCATGTGGGTAATATTGGACAGGGCCATAAGCTCAAACTTGTCTATAATAGCATGACGATGGGTATAGCGGCGGTGGCAGCCGAAGCTTGCCAGCTTGCCATTGACGTTGATCTTGCAATCTTACGCTCTTTGGTCAGTCGCGGCGCGACCAACAGCGGAGTATTCCGAAACTTCGCAGCCTTTTTGTTGGACGAAAAGCCAGATGCTTTGGCAATATCGATCAGAAACGCCAACAAAAAGGATATTGATTGCGGCGTGCGATTAGCGAACGAAACGGCATTAAAGGTTCCAGTTCTGAGTGCCGCCGCACAAAAATTCCAAACCTGCCTTGCCGAAGGCAAAGGTGAATTGACCTTGCCTCATCTTGCGCTTTCCTCAAGTGATGACGAGCCACGGCAGAAGTAGCGGCGACGCAGTTCAGCGATTTGAAAGCGACGCTCGAGCCCGGGCCGCCGTTTTGGGCACGCAGGCCCGGCCGTCGCTCCCGCCTTCCAAGCTCCTTGAAGAATACCCAGCGACCACGAGAGAGGAGATCCGCGATTTGGCGCAACAACAGCTACATACGGATCGTGAAAGAGCTCGGGGATACGTCTGATGCTCAGTTCCTGGAGCATCCGGCTAAGCATGTCCATTGACATATTCGCGGTGCCCGCCTCAAGCATCAGCCAGCACACGTTCGCGTTGCCATTCGTCTGATCCAGGCTCGTCAGAGAGTTCGGCAAGCGCTTTGTCGCCGGTGATTCTCCTTGCCGCAAATCTTCAAGGAGCTGAAGCTGCGAGGTGACTATAGCAGCGTTCGAACCCCATTCGACGATGTTCTTCATTCAGAACCAAGTCTTGGCGGATGGGCCTAAACGAGGGCGCGCTTTATTTTCCTGCGCATTGGCCGATACGGGCTTCAGCCGTCTGACTTTGCCATCTGCAACCTCACGCATCGGGCTTGACCGCCCATTCCGTATGACGAGATCCATCCAGACCGGCCAAAGCTATGAAAACGTAAGGCCCGCGCGGGGAACTTCCTCTTGTCGGGACCGCGCTTGCCGCGGCCCTGCCATCGAGTTTTTGCCAACAGCAGTTAGAACCTCGGAGTTGCGCAGCGACGCGCTTGCCTGCCCCCCGCAAAGCGGCCGAGATTACTCGCGGACCAGTGCGGCAAGGTCCGCTTCAAGCTTAGGCTCGTGCTTGAAGATCGCCTCGATCAATGCCTGCGCCGGCTGCTCGGGAGCCTCCACCAGAGCCGCTTTCTCAGCGCGCGCCGAGGGAGCGAAGACCTGCTTGACCACGGTCGGCGAGCCCTTAAGACCGCATTTGGAAAGGTCCTCAACGCCCGCGTCCTGTGCGTTCCATTTCACGATTGGCGCGCGGGCGGCTCGTAGCGCATCCGCCATGGCGCCGCGGCGAATCTGGTTAGTGCCCTCAAGCATGGTAATGAGACAAGGCAGCCTGGTAAGCAGAACCTGGACACCGCCTTCGGCGCGCCGTTCCGCTTCAAATGTGCCCGCGGTCAGATCCAGTGCTTTGATCTTGGCAACGTAGGTCAGCTGCAGCATGCCAAGCCGCTTCGCAATGCCGGGTCCCACTTGCGCGGTGTCGCCGTCGATGGTTTGCTTGCCGGTAAAGATGAGATCTGGCGGTCGATACTCCTTGCCAACTTTTCGGATCGCAGCTGCCAATGCGTAGGTTGTTGCCAAAGTATCGGAGCCAGCAAAACAGCGGTCAGTGAGCAGAACTGCTCGATCGGCGCCGAACGTCAGCGCCTTGCGTAAAGAGCCTTCAGCCGACATTGGCCCCATTGTAAGCACGGTGATTTCGCCGCCAAACCGATCGCGCAATTCCAGCGCTGCCTCGAGCGCGAAGAGATCGTATGGATTGATGATGGTCGGCACACCCTGACGCATGATGGTGTTGGTCACGGGGTGCACGCGGATCTGCGCGGAATCGGGAACCTGCTTGATGCAGACGACGATGTGCATTTACTTCTCCAGATATTGCAGCAACTGGAGAAGCGCAGCAAATGTCGTACCATTGCGTCGGTCTTAAAAGGCAGACGCCTAGTAGAAGGGCTTATACAACCTGATGGTCGTATCCCGACGTTTCACCGCGGCAGACTTCCGACATTCGTCGCGACTGCGACATTGGCCGTCAGGCTGTCTATCTAGACATAAGGAGGGCACTGACGATGCGCGATGCGCTTTTTTTGAGTTGACCGCCAAGATCTCCTCTCCGCAGCACCGGTTGCAGGTCCACGAGCACGTAAGCAATCGGCCAGTTTACATTAAAATGCTTTCGGGCCGCGGCCGCCAAGTCGACTTTTCACCGGACCGGCCATTTTCTCTCTTGCTTGAGCGCGGTGACTGCTGGCGACGTGCTGTTGTCGATCACGGCCGCACCGGAGTCAACGCGAGGACCGCATCCGATGGTGATGGATCCAGAGTCCGCGAAACCTCACCGCTTGTTTGTAACAGCGATCGCGCTGCACGCAAGGCTCGCCCTTCCGGCGCGCCGAGAGCCCGGCAGTCCTTCAGAAACGCTTGATCTCGATCCCGTATTTCCTCAGCGCGTAGCCGATCTGACGTGGCGTGACTCCAAGCAGGCGCGCTGCCTTTGCCTGTACCCAGCCGGACCTTTCCATTGCCGCAATGACACGCTCGCGATCGGCCATCTTCGGACCACCTAGGGGAGCTGTCCCGGCAGGTGCAAGCGGAGCCTGCTCGCTGCCGAAGGGCGGGACCGGAGCAGCAGCTTCAGTCGGCTGCGTGACGGGCTTAACGCCAACCGGTACATTTAGTCTCGGTAGGAGCTTTGTCTCGTCCGGCGTGCTCTTCCATAGCTTCGATGGAAGGCATTGTTCCTGACAGCACGCAAAATCGTCTTTGACGATTGACGGTCCCGGCGCCATCGTCGCGGTACGTTCGACGCAATTTTCAAGCTCGCGGACATTTCCGGGGAAGCCGCAGTTCATAAGCACCTCAATCGCGCTCGCATCGAAGGTCAGCGTACGTCCATTCTCACTGTTGAAACTTTTGAGAAACTCGCCAGCGAGAAGCGAAATATCCCCGCGCCTTTCGCGAAGCGGCGGAATCAGCAAGGGAACCACGCTGATGCGATAATAAAGGTCCGCACGAAACTCGTTTCGTGCCACAGCCTCTTCAAGGTTCTTGTTGGTCGCGGCGATGACACGAACGTCGACCCTCATTGTCTGGTTGCTACCGACGCGCTCAAACTCCTGTTCTTGCAGGACTCTCAGCAACTTTGCCTGGAACGAGGCTGAGATTTCGCCGATTTCATCAAGAAAGAGAGTTCCTTTGTCAGCAAGTTCAAAGCGCCCCTTGCGCGAACTAAATGCGCTGGTAAACGCACCTTTCTCATGACCGAATAGTTCCGATTCCAGCACTGTCTCGGAGAGCGCAGCGCAATTGAGCTTGATAAAAGGCCGCTTTGCGCGTGATGACAGCTCGTGAATGGCCTTGGCAACCAGCTCCTTGCCCGTACCGGATTCGCCGCGCAGCAGCACTGTGCTGTTCGATTTGGCGACCACCGCGATTTTCTCAAGCAGGGCGCGCAATGCGGGGCTATCGCCGATGATGCCCTGGATACGAACTTTCTTACGCTCCCTCGCAGGTTGCTTAAGCTCGTGCAATTGCTTTTGCAGCCCGTCCTTCTCCGCCATCAGCCGCTCGCGGTTGCAGGTGAAAAAGCGGTGCAGTTTAACTGTCTGGCCCACTAGATTGGCAATCATGGTGAGAAGCCGAAGGTCATCATCGAGCCGAATACTCGACCTGTGGTCCACGATGCGGTCGATCGTCAGCGTGCCAACGACCTTCGCGTCAATGCGAATGGGAACGCCGATGAACGACACTGGTATATTATCGGACGCGCCGAGCACATCAATGTCCGCGGATGTAAAGGTCGGCTCCACTGTTACGTTTTCGGCAACGAGCGAGGTGTCCGTCGCCACAATGTGTTCGATTGCCTTCAGCGGCAAACGCATTCGGTAACGCTCGTCACTGCCATCGCTCCAGCCGCCGCCGACGGTCATGTTCGGCGTTCCATCATCATCGAAGAGTGAGACGACGCCGTGCCGCATCTGCACAAACGATTGCAGAACATCGACTACCTTGGCCAACGCGACTTCTAGACGGCAGGGCGCGGTAAGCACTTTCGAAATTTCGAGTATGCCGGCCAGCGCGCTCTCGCACAACGGCTCTATCAACACCTCGCGGTCGGTCTCCGATTGTGAGGCAGGTCTTGCGCGTGCGGAAGCAACATGCAGCATAAGGAGGTCTCCATTGGCGTGATCGTCCTCCCTGGCACCTTGTTCGACTTTACGAGATTCGTGTTGCATGTCTTCTCGCTCTAATCCAAGTCGACGAGATGACAACGTATCGCAGATTTTCATAGATGGCGGTAAACTTGTCGTGCCTCGCTTTTATCACTCTTACCCTCGCGCAGTTATCGCGTCGGATTCGACTGAGGACATGCGTTCAAATGAGACAACTCGAAGTGCGATTGCTCTTGGCCGACTATAGATGTTGGCCCCCATTGATCGGCACCTCGCTGCCCGTGATATAACTTGCGGCATCCGAGCATAAGAAAAAGAGTACCTTCGCGACCTCTTCCGGCGTGCCAACTCGGCTCAATGGGATATTTGGCACAACACGTGCTTCCGTTTCCGGTGACAACATGCCCGTCTTGATTTCTCCGGGTGCGATTGCGTTCACGCGGATGCCATGCGGCGCGTAATCATGTGCCATTTCGCGTGTAAGACACGCGAGCGCCGCCTTAGAAGTCGCATAAGCGCTGCCAGCAAACGGGTGCACCCGCGAGCCAGCGATTGAGGTCACGTTGACAATTGAGCCTGACGCGGCTTTTAGCTCGCCAAAAAATCCCTGCGCAAGCAGGATCGGAGCTAGCAGATTGAGATGGAACACACTCATCCACGTCTCGATCGACGTCGTCAGCGATGTCAGCCGCGCGCCATTCTGCGCTTTCGGCGAAACGCCGGCATTGTTGATCAATGCATGCAAGGACGCGCCTGCGAGGCGCTGTTTGATTTGAGCGATTGTGCGCGGCAGCATTCGATGATCACTAAGATCGACTTGGATATGATCGTCGGTTCCCGAGTCCCATGGGCACCGACTGTCGTCGAAAGGTTGGCGCGCGCAAGAAATGATGCGCCAACCAGCTTCCGAAAACAGCTTGGCAGTGGCGTGACCGATGCCACGCGATGCCCCCGTCAGCAACAGGATCTTCCGCTCCCCCCGGCTGCCGGCCGGCTTTATCGGCGTGAAACGGGCAGTTCACGTTCCTCGCCGATGCCGGATCGCCATTTGCTAGATCAAGACTCAAGCGCTCCTCCGATCCCACCGCCTCGACCGCGAACGCGATGCAGGATTTGGGCCACGACGATGGAGCAAAACAGCTCGACGGCTTAGCGGCCCAACCTCCGCATTTTCCGACTGCTTGGCAGCTTCCGAACATTGCGCGTGTGCTTTCCGACAATCCGCATATCTCATTACAACTCCGACGTCGAGTTTTCTTCGACTGAACGCAACACGTCGTCCAACGTACGTAGCGGGCTCCGGTGCAGAGATCATCCTGGCCGCGAGGCGACGGATATCCCGTCAGAATCCGCGCGCGCGAAGTCGAGGCACCACTATTACGCCGCTATTCTGATCGAACTGGGCTCGCAGCGAATGCGCCTTGTGGGCGGAGCAAGCGCCTTAGCCGGGATGCCCCCAAGCCGGTCTCAGGCAGCGCGTCGAGCGATCACAAATCAGACGTAATCCGCCTCGTAGGTTAGGTTGGCCGACGACGGCGTTTAACTTCACGCGCATCCTGCCCCGTATCCGGCGATAGCGCTCCGCGCATCGCATAATGGCGCCGTTCAAATTGCTTCGATTTTGGAGCCGGAGACCAAGTCGGAAAAAGGGCCGCTCCGCTTCATGGACGGAGAGCACTATGACGATGAAGACGAGATGAATGATCGACTCTGGCGCCGAAAGCAACGTCGCACTGGCGGAGCAAACCACGGTAGCCGATCTGGCCCAGCGCTATGAGGTTCACCCGACCAGGTCTATGTCTGGAAGAAGCAACTGCGCTGGCACAAACGCACGGGCGTTTCACGCAACGGCCGGTCGACCATAATCTTGCCTTGAGTCGGCGCATCGACAATCTGTTCACCGACAGTTCGTTCCTGGGCTCGCGGCGAATGAGCGACACTGAAGAATGAGATGCTTCAGGTCAATCGGGAGCGCATGGACGGGTTGCTAGGTCGGTATTGAAGTTCTCCGGCCTGCCCTACTTCGGCCAGCGCCTCTTCCGGAGCCGCCTTGTGGTCCAGCGCCGGCATAGTCGTATTCGGCCTTGGTCCAAGCCGTGATGCCCCATCTGGCGTTAGCATGCAGCCGAACGAAACGGCATGATTGCGGAATGCGGTGCAATGACTGCAAAACGCGCGGCGTTCTCATGAATGGGAGATTAACGGTGACGATCTCCGCGCGACCAGGACGCCGCTCGAAGCTCACGGGCAGCTGCGACCATATTGATCAACGCAGGACGCACCTCCTCCCACTTTCGGGTTTTCAGGCCGCAATCGGGACTGATCCAAAGCTGCTTGTCAGAGAGCTGCTGGCGGACCAACATCACGAGATTCTTCATCTCGGCCGCATCCGGAACGCGCGGCGAATGGATGTCATAGACGCCGGGCCCAATCTCATTTGGATATTTGTCACTTTTGAACGCGTCTAGCAGCTCCATCTTTGACCTAGACGACTCAATCGAAATGACCTCGGCATCCATCGCCGCAATAGCATCGATGATGTCATTGAACTCAGAATAGCACATATGAGTATCTGGGTTTCGTCGGCGACGCCCGATGAGCAAATGCGAAAGCTATCTACGGCCCAATCGAGATAGCTCTTCCCCTGTGATTTGCGTAGCGGCAATCCCTCGCGCAACGCAGCCTCATCTATCTGGATCATTGTCGCTCCGGCGTTCTCAAGGTCGACGACCTCATCTCGGATCGCGAGCGCGATCTGCCGGCAGGCCTCGCTGCGCAAAATGTCATCACGGACAAACGACCAGTTCAGAATGGTCACCGGCCCAGTCAACATCGCCTTATCGGCTTCTTCGTCAGCGACTGCGCATAGCGCCATCAGTCGACCGTCATCGGCTTCGATCGGGAGACGTCGCCAAACAGAATCGGCGGACGGACGTATCGCGAGCTATAGGACTGAACCCTGCCGTGCTTGGTAAAGGCGAAGCCGGACAGCTGCTCGCCGAAATATTGCACCATGTCGTCGTTGCGCTCGAACTCGCCATGCACGAGCACGTCGAGCCCGATGTCTCCTGCCATCTGCGCCGTTTTGGCTTTAATAAACTTTTCATAATGCGCGTCACTCAACGTTCCCCGCGCATGGGAGGCACGGGCATTTCGGATCTCTGCGGTCTGGGCGAACGATCCGATCGTCGTCGTTTGAAATACTGGCAAGGTGACACGCGCGCGCTGGATCGCGGCACGCGTTGCGTATGGACTGCGACGGCGACGCATAGTCTCGTCGATCGAAGCCACACCTTAGGCGACATTCGCATTGTGAATTTTGGGCGAGGTCTCGCGACGCGTCTCTTCCGACGCCGCCAGGAGACGCGATGCATCGGTCTGACTGCACGCGAGGGCCCTTCCCAAGGTTGCGAGTTCCTTGATCTTCTGAACCGAGAACGCCAGCCGGCTCTTCACATCGAAATCGAGATCACTTTCGAGCTCCAGGTCGATTGGGACATGAAGCAACGAACACGAGGCTGCAATCTCAACAGGGTCATGACCCAGCTTTGCAACAATGGGCGCCAAGCGGTTGAACAACGCCGGCAGATTAAAGCGCCAGACATTGCGCCCATCGATGACTCCAAGTGAGAGAACGAGATCGCTGCGGGCTGCGGGGACAATTGCGTTCAACTGGTCAGAAGCCCGTCCGCCGCGATCAGAGCCGCAGAACAACCAGGATTTTCGCCCGAGAGCTATACCTCTTAATCCTCGCTCGGCGGCGTTGTTGGAGAGACAGACGCGTCCGTCCTCCAGGAACCGCGTGAAGCTCGCCCATCGCTTCAGGATGTAGTTGAACGCCTTGGCCAGGTCGTGCCCACGGGAGAACTTGACGAGCTGCTCCTGCATATAGACCTGAAGGTCCTCGACCAGAGGCCGGCTCAGCGTCTGCCGAACCTGAACGCGTTCCTCGGCACTCCTGCCATTGATGGAGCGTTCGATCTCAAACAGCGCATCGATCCGCCGCACAACCTCGACCGCGATGGGCGAGAGCGGGATCTCCTTCTTGCCGCTGGCCTTGCGACGCGCATTCTCTTCGATATCGGCCATGGCGAAGAACGGGCGCCGCGCATGGACCCAACACGCCGCTTCCCGGATCGGTCCAGGGTGGCGTCCCGCCAGATAGAGCTGGTTGTACCCGTCATAGGCGTCGGCCTGCAGGATGCCGGCATACCGGGCTAGATGCGCCTGAGGATGCTCGCCCCTGCGGTCACGGGAGTAGTAGAACATCGCCGCCGGCGGGCCGGCGCCACCAAACGGCCGGTCGTCCCGGACGTAGATCCAGCAGCGTGCCGTATCGGTCTTGCCCTTGGCCAGCACCGGCACCGTCGTATCATCGGCATGCAGGCGCTCGGCCGCCATGACATGGGCTTCGACCAGGCGCAGCAGGGGATCCAGCGACGCACTGACCGATCCCACGGCGTCCGCCATGGTCGACAGCGCGATCGGCACGCCTTCCAGGGCGTAGCGCTCAGCCTGGCGGTTTAAGGGCTGATGTTGGCCGAACTTCTCGAACATGATCATGGCCAGCAGGCTCGGGCCGGCCCATCCCCGTGCGACAGCATGGAACGGCGCCGGGGCCTGGCTGATCTTCTCGCAGTCGCGGCAGGAAAACTTCCCTCGGACCGTCTCGATCACCTTCCACTGGCGCGGCACCACTTCCAGTGTCCGGGTCACGTCCTCGCCACGCTTGCGCAGACGGTTGCTGCCACAGCACTCGCAAGCTGTCGGCGGGTCGATCACCACTCGTTCGCGCGGTAAATGCTCAGGGAACGTCTGGCGTTCGCCGCGCTTGCGCGTAAATCCGCGCACCGTCGTCGCCTTGGCCACAGCGCGCTCTGCCGCCAGCTCGTCTTCAGTGGCGTCACTTTCCAACTCTTCGAACGTCAAGGCCAACTGCTCGATCAGGCGCGACGAACGCTCCGACCGCTGGCCGTAGATCTGATGCTTCAGCTTGGCGATCTGCAGCTTCTGTTGGGCAATCAGCGCTTCGTCTTCCGATGCTTTCGCGCGGGCGACCGCGAGTTCGGCAGCGATCTCCAACCCCCTCGCGCGCTCGATCGCCAACGCCTCCCTCAGGGCGGCAACGTCATCCGGAACAGCGTCGCGATCGGCATCCATGCGACGCAATGAATCACAAATTGGACGCGCGGGGACTCCCAAAAATACAAGATCTGCGGGATTTTGTGCTCAGCCCGCGCTCTGCGGTCGCCAGCTCAGTTGCGGATTACGCCAGTCGATCCCCTCCAGCATATAGGCCATCTGCGCCGCTGAGATCGATACCGCGCCGTTCGACGCCGAAGGCCAGATGAACTTGCCTCGGTCCAGGCGCTTAGCATAGAGCGACATGCCCAACCCATGGTGAGTCGGCCCCGGGAGTTGCACCCGGAGCCGCTCTCCGAACCGTACGTGACGCTCTCACGTCATACGGCTCTCAACAAGTACCGAAGCAGAACTCAACCTCGCCCAATGAGCAAACAGCTTTGGCCTGCGGCGGCGGATCAATCTGAGCCAGGTGGAGGCTCTGACTTTTTCATTCTTCAGCCCTTTTTATTTGCGTCGCGCCCAGCGGTTAAGAGATTCGTCGACGTATCGATACAGGTTGTGCATTTCTGACCGCCCATATCTGCCGTAGTACTGCATCCATCCACGAAGGACGGGATTCAGTTCCAAGGCGATTGCGTCGACTTCCGTCTGCGAGCGAAGCCTGAGCCGGAGCCGCCGGATCGTCATACGCATAGACTTCATCGCCGCCCTGCTGGCCGCTGGCGAGAACGTACAGAAGTTTTCTTTCTTCTGATGATTTCTTGCCCTGCGCGGTCGAAAGGTAAATCCCAGAAAGTCAAACGACTGACTGGTATGGCTACCCGGGCGGTTGCTGTCTTTGCAGTAGACGATCTTGGTCTTGTCGGGATGCATTTCGAGTTCGCATTCCTCAAACCTTGCTTGCAGCGCCGCCTTGATGGCCTCCGCTTCAGCTTTGGTTCGGCAATGAACGAGCCCGTCGTCTGCGTATCGACACCATGGTGACCGCGGGAAGTTCCGCGCCATCCATGTATCGAACGCATAATGCAAGAACAAATTGGCAAGGACGGGACTGATCACGCCGCCTTGGGGTGTGCCCCGGTCGCGAGCGGTGATCGCTCCGTCTTTGCCTTGCATCGACGCTATTAGCCAGCGTTCGATGTAGAGCAGAGCCCATTCGTCTTGCACATGCTTCCTGATGGCCTTCATAAGCAACTTGTGGCTGATATTGTCGAACAGGCCTTTGATGTCGAACTCCAGCACCCAGTCCATCTTCCAACACCGTTGCCGGGTGACGCCGACGGCGTCCAGCGCGGATTTTCCGGGCCGGTAGCCGTAGGAATCGGGAAGGAAGATTTCCTCGAGTGCTTGTTCAATCTGCAGCTTGACGACCGTCTGCGCCACGCGATCTGCTACTGTCGGCACGCCTAGAATGCGTTGTCCGCCGTTCTTCTTGGGAATGGGGACAGCCCGAACGGCAGGTGGAAAGTAGCTGCTAGAAGACATTCGATTCCAGACCTTGTAAAGGTTGCCCTTCAAGTTCTTCTCGAAAGCTTCCAACGATACCTTATCCACGCCGGCTGAGCCCGCATTGGCTTTGACCAATCGGTAGGCCTTCATCACTGTTTGCTTGTCGATATTGTACTGCTTACGTTCGGTTACACCCATCATGTCCTCCTGCTCATCACAGTTGCATGCGGGCGGAACCACTTGCCTCGGCCCCTTCGTTCCAGTCCCATTACAGCACCTTCATCACTACTACGAGCCAATCCGCCCCAGTGTCGTGCTTCGGTACTCTCGTCTCGCGGTGTGCGCCGCTTGAACTTCTCCCTTGGCATCACAACGACTGGTTCCTGCAGTTCTCTACAAGAGCCTGTCTCCAGATCGCGTCCCCTAAACGCCGGTCGCCATCCGCGCAGTAATCTAGGCGCCTCACGGATTGATCTCAGGGATGGCACGCGCCCCTGATTTTGGCGACGTCTAAATAATTTTCGACGCGTCATCGGAAGATTCGCTTTCGCTCGCCTTCTGGATACTCACCTGCCCCGTAAACCCGGGACTTTTGCAACACTTGCTGATGACCGCGCCTTTTAAGCGAAGCCACAGTGTCGTGGTTTTGCATCTGCGGCTGGAACGCCGATGCAGGAGGGCCAACCTCCATCTCTCATAAAGCTGTACGCATCAAATTCGGTTATTCACCTCCTTTATGCTCTGCAGCACACCATGCCAAAGTAACTTGACCAGATCGCCACAGCTCGTTTCATTGTACGTCCCTTTGTCAGATCCCAGGCAGGCGGATCAATCTATCGTACTGATAATCAATGTAGTTTTTCGGCC
>NZ_LGHM01000085.1 GCF_001908185.1 Bradyrhizobium sp. AS23.2 | reverse complement strand
ACCGCAGTGAAGCAGGAAGGAGAGAGCGGCACGGCCGAGCTGCAAAAGTCCCTGCAAGAGGAGCGCGAAAAGGCCGGCCGGCTGGAGCAGGATCTCGCGGCGGCGCGGCGGGAGGTTGAGACGCAGACCGTGTTGGTCGTGAAGGTGCGCGCCGAAGCAGCCGAAGCAAAGCAGGAACAGAGCGGCACGGCCGAGCTGCAAAAGTCCCTGCAGGAGGAGCGCGAAAAGGCCGGCCGGCTGGAGCAGGATCTCGCGGCGGCGCGGCGGGAGGTCGAGACGAAGGCCGCGTTGGCGGCGAAGGCGTACGCCCAAGCCACCGCAGTAAAGCAGGAAGGAGAGAGCGGCACCGCGGAATTGCAAAAATCGGTGCAGGAGGAGCGCGAAAAGGCCGGCCGGCTGGAGCAGGATCTTGCGACGGCGCGGCGGGAGGTTGAGACGCAGACCGCGTTGGTCGTGAAGGTGCGCGCCGAAGCAGCCGAAGTAAAGCAGGCGGGAGAGCGCGGCACGGCGGAACTGCAAAAATCCCTGCAGAAGGAGAGCGAGAGGGCCGGGCGGCTGGAGCAGGAACTCGCCCTCGCGCGGAGCACGAAGGACACGCCTGTCGCCGGTCAGGTTGCACAGGCCAGGCGGGTCGAGGCAGAGGCGGCAAAGCCGGTCGCGGCAGAAACGGTGGCAGTCGCCAACGCGCGCAGAGAATTTCCGGCAAATCCAGACGACGCCCAGGACCTGGCAAGGTTGGTGGCGCGCGCGAGGATATTGCTTGGGCAGGGTGATATCGGCTCGGCGCGGATCGTGCTCGAGCGCGCCGCTGAGACTGGCAATGCCCAGGCGAGTTTCATGCTCGCCGAAACCTACGATCCGCTGATTCTGCCCCAATGGGGGACTTATGGGACGCGCGGCGATGCAACGAAGGCGCGCGCGCTCTACGCGAAGGCCGAGGCCGGTGGAGTCAAGGAGGCGAAACAGCGATTCGACGCGCTGCGCCAATAGGCAAAGGAGCTGATCGATGAACAGGTGTCCTGGAATGCATCCGCTGCTCTTGCTTGCGGCATTGGCTTCGCTCCATTTCATTCAGCCGTCCTCGGTGGATGCGCAAACGAAGAACGTCCCGATACATGCCACGCGGGCGGTGCGGCAGGAGCCGCCGAACCCGAGAGCGGCGATCAACGCCTGGACGGTCGGTCTGGCCGGAGGTCTCATCGAGGGCGCGCCCATACGTCTTGCCGCAGAGATGGCCCGCGTGGTTGATGACGGTGACAACTTGCATGTTCTGCCGGTCGTGACGCGTGGCCCCACGGAGAACCTCAACGCGCTGCTCTATCTGCACGGCATCGACGTGGCGATTATCAATGCCGACGCGCTCGACGAGTACAAGAGCCAGGTCCCCGATATCCAGCGCAGGCTTGCCTACGTGCTCAACCTGTTCCCCTCCGAATTGCATGTGTTCGTTCGGCCGGAGATTGCCAGCCTGAAAGACCTCGTCGGCAAGAAGGTGAACTTCAATACCCTGGGCACCACCGCAGCCTATTCGGGGCCGCTCATCTTCAGTCGTCTCGGTCTCGACGTCGAAAAGACGTTCATCCCGCATCAGCTCGCGCTGGAGCAGATGCGCAAAGGCGACATCGCGGCGGTCGTGTTCGTGACCTCGAAGCCGGTCGATGCCTTCTTGCGGGGTCGCTGGGATGCTGGTTTCAAGTTTCTGCCGGTCCCTTATGAAAGCAAGCTGGAAGACTACTATCTTCCAGCGGCTCTGGATGCGAACGATTATCCAAACCTGATCAAGCAGGGTGAACGCGTGGCGACGATCGCCTTGCCGACAGCGCTAGTGGCCTTCAATTGGCGGGCCCGTTCGAACCGGTTTGATCGGGTCGCGCGCTTTGTCGATCATCTGTTCTCACGGATCGACCGGCTGCAGGCGCCCGGTTTCGATCCGAAATGGAAATCGATCAACCTCGCCGCGACCGTTCCCGGGCTTACGCGCTTCCCTGCCGCGCAGGCATGGCTCGATGGCCACGCCCGCGCCCAGGCAGCGCAATAACAGAGGAATGATCGTGATTGTCATTCCGATCCCAATCGCACTCACGGTCGCAAGTGGGATAGTGCTGGCACAGGGAACGAACGATCTGATGGAGCAGCTTCGTGCCTGCTCCGCTCTGGAGCGCGCGGACCGCCTGGAATGTCTCGATCGGCTGTCCCATGCCGTCGCGCCTCCGGCGAATTCTGCGCCGGCGGAGGGCGGCTGGATTGTCAGCCAGACGACGTCTCCCGTGGACTACACGCCGATTGCGACCGCCACGATTTCATCGCGCGAAGCTGCAGCCGGCTCGGCTATGCAGCTCTCGATCCGATGCCGCGGCGGACGGACCGAACTGGCGGTCGCGGGACATGCCCTGCCTGGCCGCGGCGACGGCTATGTCGTTTCTTACCGCGTGAACGGCGGCCATCCGGTGCAACTCGCAGGCAATGCGGCGGCATTCGGTGACGGCGTCGCGTTCGCCGGTGATGTGGTCGGGTTGTTGCGATCGCTTCCGGGTGAGGGAGAACTCGACATCCGCCTCCAGCCCCGGCTGGGAGCGGCCAGAGAGGCAACGTTCTCCCTGACCGGGCTGGAGAAAGTACGGGCGAAGATAGAGGCCGCGTGCAAATGGCCACATGCCCTAGCAAGGCCCAACGACCGCTAAAAAGGCGTACAGCAGGTCGAAGCCAAGGGTCGGGACCACGAACAGGTCCATGGCGGCAACATCTGGCACATGGTTACGCAAGAAGGCGCGCCATCCCTGGCTGGGCGGCCCGCGCCGCTTGACCATGTATTTGGCGACACTTGATTGCGCGACCTCAAACCCGAGCTTGAGTAGCTCGCCTTGAATGCGCGGCGCGCCCCATAGCGGATTTTCGAGGCTCATCCGCCGGATCAACACGCGCAGCTCCGCTTCGATTTGTGGCCGCCCTCCCATGCGGCGCGACTTCCAACGCCAATAGCGGTGAAAGCCCGCCCTGTGCCACCGCACCAGCAGCGTCTCGGGCCGGATGATTGTGAGAACCTGCAGGATTGAGGGAAACCAGCTAGAGCGTCTCCAGCAGGGCCGACCGCCTGGCGAGGCTCGCGCGCTTGAACAAGCTTACCGAGTTGTCGTCTGCAGCCCTGTGGGCAGTCTCCAGCAGCTGGCTGACATCGTCGACCGAGAAGATGGTAGGCAGCTTGACCCGCCGGCGCATCGTAGCCATCCGGTCTGTCGGATCGTCCTTTCTGATGCCCTCAAGGACCAGGAAGCGGTGCAAACCACGGATGACGGCTCGCCGGCCGACGATCCGAGCTTAGGTGGGCCAGGTAATCCAGAGCTCGCCCAATCGTCGGTTCCTGTCCATTGGCCCGCCCGAGAGATCCGATTGATGATCATAAGGCAATCTCTGAGGAAGCCAGCGTGAACAGGTCGGTCTAGACTCCGATGGAACAGGAGAGACTCAGGTCGAACGAGAAACGACACCTGACCTGCACACTCATATCTGTAATTCGCATAAGGTATATTATGGAATATATTTATCTGAAATTAGATCAGATATTTAGGCCGAACTTCTCCCACGGCGCCTTCGCTCAGGGTCCGTTCTCGGCTTGGCGCTTGACCATCGCCTCAGCTCTTGACGGCTACTGTGCATGGGGTTGTTTTTCAGTTTTTGAAACCGGTCCATGTGCCGAAAGCCGATATTGCCGTGACGTTGTCCGGCTGCAATAAGCGAAGCTCGCGAGATCGCCTTCTGACCCGACGTCCGTATAGGTTTGCATCTCACAACAAGAACAATCCTTCTGAGGAAGCAGACCCATGAGCTTTTCCCGACGCACGCTTCTCAAGGCCTCTGCCGCGACCGCTATCTTTGGCGGCGTCAGCGCGCCTTATGTGGCGCGTGCCCAGGCCGCCGAGTTCTCCTACAAGTTCGCCAACAACCTGCCGGAGTCGCATCCGTTCGTGGCCCGGGCCCGTGAGATGGCGGCTGCGATCAAGACCGAGACCAACGGCCGGTTCGACTTGCAAGTCTTCCCGAACAGCCAGCTCGGCTCCGACACCGACATGCTGAGCCAGGTGCGCTCCGGCGGCGTCGAGTTCTTCACGCTGTCCGGCCTGATCCTGGCCACCCTGGTACCGGCAGCCTCGATCAACGGCATCGGCTTTGCGTTCCCGGACTATCCCACGGTCTGGAAGGCCATGGACGGCGAGCTCGGCGCCTATGTCCGCGGCGAGATCAACAAGGCCGGCCTGGAGGTCATGGAGAAGATCTGGGACAACGGCTTCCGCCAGACCACGTCGTCGACCAAGCCGATCAACGGCCCGGACGACTTCAAGGGCTTCAAGATCCGCGTGCCGGTGTCGCCGCTGTGGACCTCGATGTTCAAGGCGTTCGATGCCTCGCCCGCCTCGATCAATTTCAGCGAGGTCTATTCGGCGCTCCAGACCAAGATCGTCGAGGGCCAGGAGAACCCGCTGGCGCTGATCTCGGCGGCGAAGCTCTACGAGGTCCAGAAGTACTGCTCGCTGACCAACCATATGTGGGACGGCTTCTGGTTCCTGATGAACCGCCGCGCCTGGCAGGCGCTGCCGGACGATATCAAGACGATCGTCGCCAAGAACGTCAACGCGGCCGCCGTCAAGGAGCGCGAGGACACCGAGAAGCTCAATGCGACCGTCAAACAGGAGCTGACCGGCAAGGGCCTGGTGTTCAATCAGCCCGAGGTCGGGCCGTTCCGCGACAAGCTGCGTGCGGCCGGATTCTACGCCGAGTGGAAGGGCAAGTACGGCGAGAAGGCCTGGGATCTGCTCGAAAAGTCCGTCGGCAAGCTGTCGTAACGCGTAAGCAATAGGGGCCTTGCCATGGCTCATGTCGACATGACGCCAGCCGTGGCCGGCGAGGTGGCCGAGCCCCCTCGCCGCCGGCCTGTGCTTGGTTCCATCGAGCTTGCTCTCAAATGGCTAGTCGAGATCCCGGCGGCGATCCTGGTCGTCGCCGAGGTCGTGATCCTGTTTGCCGGCGTGGTGTCGCGCTATGTGCTGCATGCCCCGCTGGTGTGGTCGGACGAGCTGGCCTCGATGCTGTTCCTGTGGCTGGCGATGCTGGGCTCGGCGGTCGCGTTTCGCCGCAACGAGCACATGCGGATGACGGCGCTGGTCGCCAGTGCCGGCCCGCGACTCTGGGCCTATCTCGACGTGGTCGCGACCTGTGCCGCGCTGGCCTTCCTGTTGCTGATCGTGCGCCCGGCCTATGAATACGCCTACGAGGAAAGCTTCATCACCACGCCGGCGCTGCAGATCTCCAACACCTGGCGCGCCGCGGCGCTGCCTGTGGGCATCTGTCTGATGGTGCTGTTCGCGCTGCTGCGGCTGCTCCGCGTCGGGGACCTCAAGACCTTGCTGGCGGCTGCGGCGACCGTCGTCGTCCTGATCGCCCTGTTCTGGTTCGCGCAGCCGCTGCTCAAGCCGCTCGGCAACATCAACCTGATCATCTTCTTCGTCGGCGTGGTCGGCTTCTGCGTGTTCGCGGGCGTGCCGATCGCGTTCGCGTTTGGACTTGCGATCTTCGGCTATCTCGCGCTGACCACCCGGACGCCGCTGATGGTGCTGGTCGGGCGCATGGACGAGGGCATGAGCCATCTGATCCTGCTCTCGGTGCCGCTGTTCGTGTTCCTCGGGCTGCTGATCGAGATGACCGGCATGGCGAAGGCCATGGTGGCGTTCCTGGCGAGCCTGCTCGGCCATGTCCGGGGCGGCCTGCATTACGTGCTGGTCGGCGCCATGTACCTGGTCTCCGGTATTTCCGGCGCCAAGGCGGCCGACATGGCGGCGGTCGCGCCGGTGCTGTTTCCGGAGATGAAGCAGCGCGGCGCCCGTCCCGGCGATCTCGTTGCGCTCCTGGCGGCCACCGGCGCCCAGACCGAGACCATACCGCCAAGCCTCGTGCTGATCACCATCGGCTCGGTGACCGGCGTTTCGATTTCGGCATTGTTCACCGGCGGTCTGCTGCCCGGCTTCGTGCTGGCGCTGACTCTGTCGGGGCTGGTGTGGTGGCGCTACCGCGGCGAGGACCTCAGCCACGTCCAGCGCGCGACCTCGCGCGAGATTGCGCGGACATTCCTGGTCGCAGTCCCTGCCCTGGCCCTGCCGTTCGTGATTCGCTACGCCGTCGTCGAAGGCATCGCCACGGCGACGGAAGTGTCGACCATCGGCATCGTCTATGCGCTCCTGATCGGGCTCCTGATCTACCGGCAGTTCGACTGGCGGCGGCTGCTGCCGATGCTGATCGAAACCGCCTGCCTGTCCGGCGCCATCCTGCTCATCATCGGCACGGCGACCGGCATGGCGTGGGGCCTGACCCAATCCGGCTTCTCTCGTGCGCTCGCGGCCTCCATGACCGGCCTGCCCGGCGGCTCGGCGACCTTCATCGCCGTCTCGATCCTGGCCTTCGTGATCCTCGGCAGCGTGCTGGAGGGCATTCCGGCAATCGTGCTGTTCGGGCCGCTGCTGTTTCCGATCGCGCGCCTTGTCGGGGTGCACGAGGTGCACTACGCCATGATCATCATTCTGGCGATGGGTATCGGGCTATTCGCCCCGCCGTTCGGCGTCGGCTATTATGCCGCCTGCGCCATCGGACGCGTCGATCCGGCCGAAGGCATCAGACCGATCTGGGGCTATCTGCTGGCGCTGCTTGTGGGATTAATCATCGTCGCGGGCTTCCCGTGGATTTCGATCGGATTCCTGTAAGCCTGCGCGTGAAGGAGGGTGTCCATGAGTGAGCTGCAGAACCAGTACAATATCGGTCTCGACAAGACGCCCGCCAACTACGTGCCGCTGAGCCCGCTGAGCTTCCTGGCGCGCAGCGCTGCGGTCTATCCCGATCACGTCAGTGCGGTCTATGAGGGGCGCCGTTTCACCTGGCGTCAGACGCATGAGCGCTGCAGGCGCTTTGCGTCCTGGCTTGCCGGCAAGGGCATCGGCACCGGCGACACCGTCGCGGCGATGCTGCCGAACATTCCGGCGATGAACGAAGCGCATTTCGCAGTGCCGATGACGGGTGCCGTGCTCAACGCGCTCAACATACGCCTTGACGCGCCGTCGATTGCGTTCCAGCTCGAGCATGGCGGGGCCAAGATCCTCCTGGTCGATCCGGAATTTTCGGCCGTCATCAGCGACGCGCTCGCACAAATGAATGGGCCGAAGCCGTTCGTGGTCGACGTCGATGACGCCTCCTTCAAGGGCGGCAAGCGCATCGGCGAGATCGAGTACGAGGCGGCCGTTGCGCAGGGTGACCCGAATTTCGTGGCGATCCCGCCGAAAGACGAATGGGACGCGATTGCGCTGAGCTACACCTCGGGCACGACAGGCAATCCCAAGGGCGTCGTCACGCATCACCGCGGCGCCTATCTCAACGCGGTCAGCAACATCCTCGCCGGCAATCTCGGCCAGCATCCGGTTTATCTCTGGACCCTGCCGATGTTTCACTGCAACGGCTGGTGCTTTCCCTGGACCATTGCGGCCGCCGCCGGCATCAATGTCTGCCTGCGCAAGGTCGAGCCGACGAAAATCTTCGAGCTGATCAAGACGCACGGCGTCACCCACATGTGCGGCGCGCCGATCGTCTACAACGTGCTGATCAACGCGCCCGATGCGCCGAAAGGCAATGCGGCGCACCGCGTCGTCGGGTTGATCGCAGGTGCTGCGCCACCGGTCGCGGTGCTGGAAGGCGCTGAAAGCATCGGCATCAAGCTGACGCATGTCTACGGTTTGACCGAGGTCTACGGCCCTGCCTCCGTCTGCGCCGAGCAGCCCGGCTGGGACGAGCTTCCCGCCGCCGATCGCGCGCGCATGAAGCGCCGGCAGGGCGTGCCCTACCCGCTCGAGGAAGGCGTCACCGTGATCAATCCGCAGACCATGCAGGAAGTGCCGCGCGACGGCGAGACCATCGGCGAGGTCATGTTCCGCGGCAACATCGTGATGAAGGGCTATCTCAAGAACGAGAAGGCCACGAAGGAAGCCTTCGAAGGCGGCTGGTTTCACACCGGCGATCTCGGCGTGCTCGACGCGCATGGCTACGTCATCATCAAGGACCGCTCCAAGGACATCATCATCTCCGGCGGCGAGAACATCTCCTCCGTCGAGGTCGAGGACATCCTCTACAAGCACCCGGCCGTGCTGTTCGCGGCCGTGGTCGCAAAGCCCGATCCGAAATGGGGCGAGGTGCCCTGCGCCTTCGTCGAACTGAAGGACGGCGCGAGTGCAACCGAGGCCGACATCATCGCGTTCTGCCGGTCGCATATGAGCGGCTTCAAGACGCCGAAGGCCGTCGTGTTCGGACCGATCCCGAAGACCTCGACCGGCAAGATCCAGAAATTCCTGCTGCGCAACGAGGTGGGATCCTCGAAGGCGATCTCGGCCTGAGCCCGTTCCGGCCTCAGACACACTAGCGAATTGTCGAGCCTGGTGCGCGCTCCTATACCGGCAAGGCCGTACTGCGCTGCGCTTGGCAGGCGTACTCAGTGCGTCTCCAGCCGCAGCCCGTCATAGGCCGGGATCACGCCAGATGGCAGCGATTGCCGGATCACCTCGTAATCGACATCGGCCGTCATGTTGGTGATGACGGCACGCTTCGGCTTGAAGCGCTCGATCCAGGACAGCGCGTCGTTGATGCTGAAATGGCTGGAGTGGCTGGCGTAGCGCAATCCATCGACGATCCAGAGATCGAGATTTTCCAATGCACCCCAGCTCTCGCGCGGGATGTCGTTGAGGTCGGGTGTGTAGGCGGCATTGCCGATGCGATAGCCGAGCGCGGGGATCTGGCCGTGCTGCACCAGGAAGGCCCGCAGCGTCACCGCGCCCCCCTTCCCCAAAATCGTCTGGCTCTCGCCCGCCTCGATTCCATGCCGGGTCAGGATCGGCGGATAGTCGCTGCCCTCGGGCGAAATGAAGCAATAGGAGAACCGCGCCATGATGTCTTTGGCGGTCGACTGGTTGAAATAGGTCGGAATCCGTCGGCGCATGTGCAGCACGACCGAGCGCAGATCGTCCATGCCGTGTGTCTGGTCGGCATGCTCGTGGGTGAGAAACACCGCGTCAATGTGATCGACATTGGCGTCGATGAGTTGTTCGCGCAGATCGGGCGAGGTGTCGATGACTATGCGCGTCGTGCCGTGCTCGGCGGTGTGCTCGACCAAGAGCGAGCAACGGCGGCGACGGTTCTTTGGATTGCTGGGATCGCAGGCGCCCCAGCCGAGTGCCGGGCGCGGCACGCCGGCGGAGGAGCCGCAGCCCAGGATCGTCAGCGTCAGCGTCATGCAGCTCTCAGTCCTAAGCTTTCACCTTGGAGAACAGGCGGAAGAAATTTTCGGTGGTCTGGCGGGAGATATCATCGAGCGACGCGCCGCGCGTTTCGGCGAGCACTTTTGCGACCTCGACCACATAGGCCGGCTCGTTGCGTTTGCCCCGGAACTTGCCCGGCGCAAGATAGGGTGAGTCTGTTTCAACCAGAATACGGTCAGACGGCAATTCGGCCGCCAGCGCACGCAAGGCATCCGACTTCTTGAAGGTCAGGATGCCCGTGAAGCCGATATAGAGCCCAAGCGATACCGCCTTCAGCGCCAGCTCGCGCCCGCCGGTGTAACAATGCAGCACGGCGCGAAACGATCCCTTTGCCGCCTCCTCTTCCAGGATGCGGGCGCAATCCTCATCCGCCTCACGGGTGTGGATCACCAACGGCAATCCGGTCGCCCGCGCGGCCGCGATGTGGGCGCGAAAGCCCCTCGCCTGCGCTTCCGGCGAGCCGTTGTCATAGAAATAATCGAGCCCGGTCTCGCCGAGTGCGACGACCTTCGGATGCTCCGTCAGTGCTATCAGCTCGTCCGGCGAAATGCCGTCCTCCTCATCCGCGTTGTGCGGATGAGTGCCTACCGAGCAATAGACGTCGTCGTAGCGCTCGGCAATCGCGAGCAGGTCTTTCAGACGCCGCACCCGCGTCGAGATCGTGACCATGCGGCCGATGCCGGCCGCACGTGCACGCGAGACGATCCCGTCGAGATCTTCTGCAAAGTCAGGAAAATCCAGGTGGCAGTGACTGTCGACCAGCATCGTGCGAACGCCTCAGGCCGCCGGCTCGATGTAGCGCGGGAACGCCGGCGTCGGCGCCGGCAGCGTCGAGCCGGGCGCGATCCGCCTGGCTCCGCCGAGCATGGCGAAGTCGCGTTCATCATCGGGAACGCCGAGGCTGTCGAGCAGCAATCCCGAGGCGGTCGGCATCGCCGGCTGGGCCAGGATCGCGATCTGGCGCACGACTTCAGCGGTGACATAGAGCACCGTCCTCTGCCGTGCAGGGTCGGTCTTGGCGAGCGCCCACGGCGCCTCGCCCGCGAAATAGCGGTTGGCTTCCGCGACCACAGCCCACACGGCATTGAGCCAGTGATGGATCTGCTGCGTCGCCATCGCTTCGCGGCTGGCCGCGACCATACCGTCGGCCATCGCCAAGATCGCCTTGTCGTTGTCGCTGAACTCGCCTGGCTCCGGCAGCACGCCGCCGAGCTGTTTTGCGATCATCGACAGCGAGCGCTGCGCGAGGTTGCCGAGATCATTGGCGAGATCGGCATTGATGCGCGCGACGATGGCTTCATGATTGTAGTTGCCGTCCTGTCCGAACGGCACCTCGCGCAGGAAGAAATAGCGCATCTGGTCGACGCCGTACTGATCGGCGAGATTGAAGGGGTCGACGACGTTGCCGACCGACTTCGACATCTTCTCGCCCCTGTTGAACAGGAAGCCGTGGGCATAGACCCGCTTCTGCACAGGGATTCCAGCCGACATCAGGAACGCGGGCCAATAGACCGCGTGGAAGCGGATGATGTCCTTGCCGATGATGTGCACATCAGCCGGCCAGTAGCGCCACTTCTCGTCGCTTTCATCGGGGAAGCCGACGCCGGTGATGTAGTTGGTGAGCGCATCGACCCACACATACATCACGTGCTCTTCGTCGCCGGGGACCTTGACGCCCCAGTCGAAGGTGGTGCGCGAGATCGAGAGATCGCGCAGGCCGCTCTTGACGAAGCTCACCACCTCGTTCTTGCGGGAGTCCGGACCGATGAAATCGGGATTGTCCGTGTAGAGCTTGAGCAACTTGTCCTGATAAGCCGACAGGCGGAAGAAATAGCTCTTCTCCTCGACCCATTCGACCGGCGTGCCCTGCGGACCAAGGCGCACGCCGTCATCGTTCAGGCGCGTCTCGTCCTCGGCGTAATAGGCTTCGTCGCGAACGGAGTACCAGCCGGAATAGGTGTCGGCATAGATATCGCCGTTCGCTTCCATGCGCCGCCAGATCTCCTGGCTGGAACGATGGTGCTGTTCTTCAGTGGTGCGGATGAAGCGGTCGAACGAGACATTCAGACGCTCATCCATCTCCTTGAAGCGGCCGGCGTTACGGGTCGCGAGCGCGGACGGGGTAAGGCCCTCGTTCTGCGCGGTCTGGATCATCTTCAGACCGTGCTCGTCGGTGCCGGTCAGGAAGAACACGTCCTTGCCGTCGAGCCGCGCAAAGCGCGCCAGCACGTCGGTCGCGATCGCCTCATAGGCGTGGCCGATATGCGGGCTGCCATTGGGATAGGCGATCGCGGTCGTGATGTAGAAAACGTTGTCGCGTGCGGGTGCTGCAACGGCCGCTGCAGCCTGCGGCGGAGCGACAGCCTTCGGGGCGCGCGGCGCCTTCGGCTTGGGAGCCTTCGGAGCGGCGGCAGCGGCCGGTACGACGGCGACGGGAGGAGCAGTCACCCTCGCCTTCTTGGCCACCTTCTTCGCTGGAGCCTTGCTCGCCGAAGTCTTGGCTGGCTTCGCGGTGGCTTTTTTCTTCGAGACTGTCTTGGCAACGGCCTGCTTCTTCGCGGTCTTCTTGCCGGCCTTCTTTGCCGTCTTCGCTGCGCTCTTCTTCACGCGCGTCTTGGCGGCAGCCTTCTTGCGCTTCTCGACCTTCTTGGCAACCTTGCGCGCGCGCGCCTTCGTCGCCTTCTTGGTGGCTTTTTTCGCAACCTTGTTCTTGCTGCTCTTGCCCTTAACGGTCTTCTTAGCTCGCGTTGCCACCACGAATTCCTTTACCGGCTTCTCGAAATTTGGAAACGAACCTGCGCCTAGCGCGTTGCGTCCGCCAGCCAGCCGAACACCGAGAAAACCAAGGGCTTTCGCTCCAGATTGTAGGTTTCGGTGTCGCGCGCGGCGCGGACGATCTTTTCCCATACCTCCGCAAGGCGCGCAAGGCGCGGCAGGTTCTGGTTGGCATTGGCTTCGTCGGAATGCAGGCGCTCCGCAATCCAGCGGTCGATGCCGTCGATGAAGGCTGCAAGCGCGACGCGGTCGCTGGTGCCGAGCGAATCGCCGAGCGTGTGCAATTCGCGCGGATCGACCTGCGGCAAACGTGCCAGGAGCGCGGCCGTGCGCTGCTGGAGTTTCAGCGCGTCACCGCCGAGCAGCGTCAGCGCCCGCGCGACACTGCCCTCCGAGGCCTCGGCCACCTCGCGCAGCGCCGGATCGTTCGGATCGAGATCGGCGGCGCTCGCCGCGGCGCCAATTACATCGTCGGTTGCGAGCGGACGCAGGCGCAGCTTGCGGCAGCGCGACTGGATCGTGGCGAGCACGCGTGCCGGTGCGTGGCTCACCAGCAGGAACAGCGATTGCTGCGGCGGCTCTTCGAGAATTTTCAGCAGCGCGTTGGCCGCATTCGGATTGAGTTCGTCGACGGTGTCGACGATGCAGACGCGCCAGCCTTCCGCCGTCGCCGTCGAGCCGAAGAAGCCGATCGTCTCACGCGTCTCGTCCACGGTGATGACGGTGCGCATCACGCCGCGGTCATTGGCCGTGCGCTCGAGTGTCAACAAGCCGCCGTGCGAGCTCGCCGCAACCTGCCGCGCCACGGAGTCGTCCGGATCGATCGCGAGGCTTTCGGCGCGTTGCACGGATGGCGCCAGCGGCTGGCCGTGGGCGAGCACGAAGCGCGCCATGCGATAGGCCAGCGTCGCCTTGCCGATCCCCTGCGGCCCGCCGATCAGCCAGGCATGCGGAATGCGTCCGCTGCGATAGGCCGTCAGCAGCGCCGTCTCGGCCTCGCGGTGGCCGAACAGAAGGCTTGTCTCGCGCGGATGCGAAATGGCGGTTTCGCGCTCGGCCTGACGCGGGCTCATGCTGAAACCACCGAGGCAGGCGTCGGAAGGAGGCGCTCGCGCAGCGCAGTCCAGACCCGCCCGGCGACCGTGTCGGGGTCCGAATCGGCGTCGATCAGCACGCAGCGCGCGGGATCTTCCGCGGCGATCTTGCGATAGGCTTCGCGCAGGGCCTGATGGAAGCTGAGCTTCTCGCTCTCGAACCTGTCAGGCGTGCCGCTGCCACGGCGCGCCGCGGCGCGCTGCAGGCCGATCTCAACCGGCAGGTCGAGAATGACGGTGAGGTCCGGCTTGAGATCGCCGATCGTGACCCGCTGCATCGCGTTGATGAGCCCGGCCGAAACCCTGCCGAGGCTGCCCTGATAGGCCCGTGTCGAGTCGGCGAAACGGTCGCACAGGACCCAGGTGCCCTGGGTAAGCGCGGGCTCGATCACGGTGCGGACATGGTCATCGCGGGCGGCGGCAAACAGCAGCGTCTCGGCTTCGGGGCCGAGCAGCTTGCCCATCCCGGACAGCACCAGATGCCGCATGATCTCGGCGCCCGGCGAGCCGCCCGGCTCGCGCGTGACGAGAGTACGGAGCCTGGCCGCATTGAGTCGGTCGGCGAGCTTCTTGATCTGGGTCGACTTGCCCGTCCCCTCGCCGCCTTCAAAGGTGATGAAGCGTCCGCGCCCGGACGGCCGCTGTGTCGCGCTTTCACTCATGATCAGAGCTTCTCGGCGCCTGCGCGGAACATGCCGATCACGAGCTCGCTGGCCCCGTCGATCGCACGCCGCACGGTCGAGCCGGTGCCGATCGCCTCGCCGGCATAGACCGGCGTCTCCACCGCGATGTTGCCGCCGCGCCAGACCCTGACCACGCCGACCTGCTGACCCTCCTGGATCGGCGCGCGCACCGGACCGGTATAGACCACGCGCGCGATCAACTTGTCGCCGCCACTCTTGTGCACCATCACCTTCACAGGCTCTTTGGCAACGAGCTTCACCGAGCGGCTCTCGCCGCCGAACACCTTGGCGTAGCCAACCGGCTGGTCAGCCGCGATCAGCGTGCGGGTCTCGAAATTGCGAAAGCCCCATTCCAGCATCTTCTTGGCTTCCGTGGCGCGATCCTCAGGGTCTTCCAGCCCGTTGACGACGACGATCAGCCGCGTGTCGTTCTGCACGGCCGAACCGACCATGCCGTACCCGCCCTCCTTGGTGTAGCCGGTCTTCAGGCCATCGGCGCCTTCCATCGAGTTGAGCAGCGGATTGCGGTTGGGCTGGCGGATCTTGTTCCAGGTGAACTCCTTCTCGCCGAACAGTTTGTAGAATTCGGGGAAGTCCAGGATGATGTGCCGGGCGAGGATGCCGAGCTCGCGCACCGTCATCTTGTTGCCGGGGTCGGGCAAACCGTTGGAGTTGCCGAAGGTCGACTTCATCATGCCGAGTTCGCGGGCGCGCTTGGTCATGAAGTCAGCGGCAAAGATCTTCTCGTTGCCGGCGATGCCTTCGGCCAGTGCAATGCAGGCGTCATTACCGCTCTGGATGATCGCGCCGTGCAGGAGATCGTCAACCGAGACCTTGCTGTTGATGGCGGCGAACATGGTCGAGCCGCCTGAGGGCGCCCCGCCTCTGCGCCAGGCGTTCTCGCTGATCCGGTACTCGTCGGTGAGCTTGATGTCGCCCTTCTTGACCGCATTGAAGACCACTTCCGCCGTCATCAGCTTCATCATGCTGGAGGGCGCGCGCATCTCATCGGCGTTCTTCTCGAACAGCACGCTGCCGCTGGAGGCCTCGATCAGGATCGCGGTCGGGGCGTCGCCGTCGAAGCCGGCATCCTCCGTCTTCTTGGCGCCTTGGACGCTCTGGTTGGCGGCATAGAGCGACCCGCCCCAGCCGATCCCCGCCACCAGGACCGCAGCGATCAGCCCGCGCGCCAGCGCTCCGGCGGTGAGCCGGCTGCAACGAAGCAAAGAAGGACGAAATGCCATGGCCAAGCCCTGAGAACGGCGTTCTAACAGTAGGAACCGGCGCAAACAACACGAGGCTGGCCGCCGGAACCCGAGATTGCACGATTCTCGTTGCGCCCCTATCGTGGCATCTCATATCTGTCGACCAAACCCCTGAAACAAGGCGGAAAAGCGATGTCGTCCACCCGCGTGATCAAGGCCAACGGCATCGATCTGTTCATCCGCGAAGCCGGTCGGGGTCCGCTGGTGGTGCTCTGCCACGGCTGGCCGGAACTTTCCTATTCGTGGCGCCACCAGATCCCGGCGCTGGCGGACGCAGGCTTCCGCGTCGTCGCCCCCGACATGCGCGGTTATGGGCAGAGCGCGGCGCCAGCGGACGTCGCCGCCTATTCGATCTTCGACACGGTCGGCGACGTCGTCGGCCTGGTGCAGGCGCTCGGCGAGACCAAAGCGATGGTGGTCGGCCACGACTGGGGCGCGCCGGTCGCCTGGCACGCTGCGCTGTTCCGGCCTGACATCTTCACGGCGGTCGCGGGCCTGAGCGTTCCACCGCCGTTCCGCGGCCGCGGCAAGCCGCTCGACCTGTTGCGCCAGAACGGCGTTACCAATTTCTACTGGCAATATTTCCAGACATCAGGCGTCGCCGAGGCCGAGCTCGAGCATGACGTCGCCCGCACCATGCGGATCGTGCTCGGCGGCCGCGGCCTCGCCGACCCCAGCGCCGCCATGTTCGTGCAGGACGGCAAGGGATTCCTCGGCCACGCGACCACCGAAGAACCGCTGCCGGCCTGGCTGAGTGAGGCTGACCTTGCCTATTTCACCGAGAGCTTCCGGAAGTCTGGCTTCCGCGGCGGGCTGAACTGGTATCGCAACCTCGACCGCAATTGGGAGCTGACGGCGCCCTGGCAGGATGCGCAGATCCACCAGCCCTCGCTGTTCATTGCCGGATCGAGAGACGCCGTCATCACCGGCCTGATCGGGGCCAAGCGCATCAACGAGCTCGAGCGCGTGCTGCCCAATCTCAAGCGCAAGCTCATGATCGAGGGCGCCGGCCATTGGGTGCAGCAAGAGCGGCCCGACGAGGTCAACGCTGCGCTCGTAGGCTTCTTGCGCGAGGCAGCGTCGCGCTAGGCGAAAGCCTTTCTCATCGCAACGTGCGCGTCGCCCGCTTGTCCGATCTCGGCAAATCCTCGCCGCAGGTAGAACCGGCGCGCGCCGAGATTGCTGGCGAGCACCGACAGCGTCAGCGCCCCAACACCCTGCCGCCGCGCGCTCGCTTGGAGAGCTTCCATGATCTTGGTCCCGGCACCGCGACCGCAAGCGGCCGGTAGCAGCGCGATGTCGATGATGTGCCAATGCTCGCTTGTGCAATGGAGCAGGAGCCGACCGATCGCGGTCTCGCCTTGTGTCACGATGAGCGAGATCGCACGCGGAAATTGCGCGGCATAGCCGGCCGCTTGGCTCTGGAACTGCTGCGCGACGATCTGGCTGACGACCGATCCCGACAAGCCCGTAGCAGTGAATTGCACTGTTCGCACCTCCTCGAAGAGGCGCCGAATGAACGGCTCGTCGATCGGCCCTGCAGGCCTAAGCCGCGGAGCCGGATCGTCCGGCACGATGTCGAGCGATAGGGCGTCAAACATGCTGTCGCGCGCGCGGCGCCAGATCGTTCAGGAGCTGCTGAAGGACGGAAAGATTCCCGCATAGGCGATACACCACACGATAGCCTGGGTGGGCTGCATGTTATCGTGGGGCTGGCCCTGCCCGGTGAACGTGACGGCGTTGGCCGCCAAGGTGAGATTGCCGGGCGGAGCGATGAAGCCGTTGAATTGGGGATTGATCGCCACCATGTTCGAGGCCGTCCCGGGACCCGGCGAGGCGTTCTCGGCGTTGCCAGCGCCGAGTTGCAGGGCGTGCGTGTGCCTGGCCATCTGGTCCGAAGTCAGGTTGACCGTCGGACTGCCGACGACATCGCCGATGACGCGGTTCTGTAATCCCGGACCCTGGCCCTGGCTGATCGCGACCGAACCGTTCAGGTTCGGCAACGCGAAATTGGTCGTGCCATTGCCGCCGTAATAGGTGCCGATCAGCGAAAATAACGGAGAGTAACGCTGAATCGGCAGGAGCTGGCCCAAGCAGGGCAGCCAGGCACTGTTGAAGCCGCCCGTCGCGAAGGGAAACGGAAAAGCCTGAATTTCTCCGACGTACGGATCCGACATGGTGGCGCTCCTTGAGACTGAATGGCAGACGCGCGGGCGAGCAGATTAGCCGGCTGTGGGAAAGATGCCGTCGTTGCAGATGCAGTAATTGGCAACGAGCGTGGGCATCATGTTGTTGTGCCCGACGCTGGTGCCCGCTGTGGTGACGCAGGCGGCCATCGTCGCATAGGTCCCGGCGTTAGCGGCCGGCGCATAGAGATTGCCCGCCGAGGCGGTGGCAAGATGGACGGTCTGTGCGGGCGTGGGCGTCGTTCCCGTTGCCGTCGAGGACATCAGCGCATGACTATGGGCCGGCATTTCGGCTTCGATCAACGTATGGGTTTCCTCTCCCCCATTCTGACCCAGCAAATAGTTCGGAAAGCCTGCCCCCTGTCCCTGTCCCACCGCAACGCGGCCGCGAAGATCAGGAAGGTTGAAGGTGTTGACGCCATCCCCACCATAGGTGGTGCCGATCAAGGCAAAAAGCGTTTGATATTGCGCAATCGCCAGCGACTGTCCGTTGCACGCGAACCAACCATCCGGCACGCGCGGAAAGCCAAACAACCGAATCTCGCCGACAAATGGATCTGCCATCGGAAATGATCCCTTGCTTATGCGCCCCGTTCCGATCCGATCGGTGAATGCGCAAATATTCGAAATTGATGTGGACGGATTTCGTTTGCGAACATGCCGCTACGCGGCCGATCAGTTTCTTGACGGATAAACCCCCTGCGTCGCGATCAGATAGCTGATCGCGAGGTAGGGCTGCATGTTGTTGTGTGCCTGCCCGCTGCCTTCGTTCACCAGATTGGTCCCGGACGCCAATGGCGTGTCGGCGCTTCCGGCTGTCCCAAATATCTTCGTCGGGTTATCGGTCGGCAGCGTGTTCGTGCCAAAAATATTGTTGGCAGGCGGAGCACCACGTCCGCTTCCGCTCGTCGCAACCGCCTGGATCAGATGATTGTGGCTCGGTAGCTGAGGCACGGTGAGAGTGACCGACATCGATCCGCTGGTCATGCCCACCGGATACTGGCCGCCGTTGCCAGTCGAGCCGAGGATGGCACGGCCGCGAAGATCCGGGAGCCCAAAGGTTCGGACACCGTCACCGCCGTAATAGGTACCGATCAACGAGAACAGCGCCTGATTGGTCTGGATCGCCAACAACGCGCCGTTGCAAGGCGCCCAGCCCCTGGGAATCACGGCGCCCGCAAAAGGCATGATTTGGCCGAGAATCGGCTGGTATGGCATAACCCCTTCCCCCAAAAATCAGACGACCTGTCGCGCGGTGATGTGAGAACGACAGCGATGCTTAAATCAAAAAATGAACTCTATATGGTCCGCTCGCTGAGATTGTTAAACAGCTCGCATTGACAGTCAAGCGGGTAACAACCACAAATGGTCTTGGCGTCATTTTGGCAATTGCTACTCAAGCATCCTTTTGTTGCCACAGTGCAACGGTTCGCCGGAAACTAGTTTCACAAGATGGGTTTTCGAGACGTTTGGGCCTGCGCCCGCTTGCATTTGTGTGCGGCGTCCGCTCCTAAATGCACGCGAAGATATACGTTAATAATTTCACAATCAGGAATTTCAGGACGGAAGCTCTGCTGTTGAGAGCTGCCGCGAGGGGGGTCGGTGAGTCACGCGATTGCTGCGGCCGTGCCAGCAGTAGCCGGGGAATTGGCGGACGCGGCGCGCAGAAGCCGAGCTGAACCTCGGCGGACATCGCGGACCTTTTGGCGTACGGCCCAACGCATCTGCATCACGGCCATCCTGATGCTCACCGCCATGGTGACGGCGAACGCGGCGTGCAATTTCACGACCGGCTCGACAGCTGGTGCAACCATCACAATCAACGGCACCGGCGCAGGCAACGCGGTCGGTCTTTGCGTGACCAATGCCACGGTTTCGTTTGGTCTTTACGGCTCCTCGAACGGCGCCAATCCGAACATCGACGCCTTCAACAACTATCCGATGACTGCCGGAGGTGTGACTTTAACAAACCTGAGCTACACGTCAGCCAAAGCCACTTATACGCTGGTTCCTGTCAACAACGGAGCCAACCAAACCCACACTGATGAATACGATATCAGGATAAACTCCCTCTCAGGAAGCGGCACCGACACGATCACGCTTTGGTACGCGAGCGGCTGCAATCCAGGCAACACGTGTAATTTCACACCTACGCTCACCGATACGTCCTTTACGATCACGGTCAACCTGCCCCCACCCTCGGTGTCATCGATTTCTCCGTCATCGGGTCCAACGGCGGGCGGCAACAGCGTCGTCATCACAGGAGCCAATTTCACCGGAACAACCGGCGCCGGCGGCGTGAAATTCGGCGCGACCAACGCGACGAGTTATACCGTCAATTCCGCCACACAGATCACTGCCGTCGCGCCGGCAGGATCCGCCGGCACCGTCGATGTGACCGTCACGAATGGATCGACTTCGGCAACATCGGCTGCGGATCAGTACACTTACGTCAACCCACCAACAGTCACTTCGATATCGCCGACAGCCGGTCCGGTGGGTGGCGGCACCTCGGTCACAATCACCGGTACGAACCTTTCCGGCGCGACCGCCGTGTCATTCGGGGGCCCGGCCGCAACCTTTATCATCAACTCGGCAACGCAAATCACCGCGACGTCACCGGCGCACGTGGCCGGGACCATCGATGTCACCGTCACGACGTCGGGCGGCACGTCTGCGATTTCGGCCGCCGATAATTTCACCTTCGTCTCTGCGCCGACCGTCACCAGCATTTCGCCAACCTCAGGACCAGGCGGCGGCGGCACCACCGTCACGATCACCGGCACCAACTTCGCGGGCGCAACCGCGGTCACGTTCGGTGCGACCGCTGCGGCGGGCTTCACCGTCGTGTCAGGGACAACGATCACCGCGACCTCACCCGCCGGCACTGGTGTCGTCGACGTCAGGGTCACGTCAACTGGCGGCACATCGGCAATTTCGGCGGCTGACCAGTTCACGTATATCCCCGCTCCCACCGTCACCTCGATCTCACCGACCGCCGGTCCCACGGCCGGCGGCACCACGGTGACAATCACCGGCACCAATTTCACGGGTGCGACTGCCGTGACGTTCGGCGGAACGCTGGCGACGGGCTTCACGTTCGTCTCGGCGACCTCGATCACCGCAACCTCGCCCGCAGGCAGCGGCACTGTCGATGTCCGGGTCACCACCCCCGGCGGGACATCGGCAACGTCTGCGGCTGACCAGTTCACCTATCTCGCGCCACCAACGGTGACCTCGATCTCGCCAACGGCTGGCCCGCAGACCGGCGGGACGACGGTGATTATCACCGGCACCAATTTGTCAGGTGCGACCGGTGTGATGTTCGGCGGAACGGCGGCGACTGGCTTCACCGTCAATTCGGCGACCCAGATCACGGCGACCTCGCCCGCGGCGACCGGCACCGTCGATGTCAGAGTCACATCTGCTGGTGGGACATCGGCAACTTCGGCAGCCGATCAGTTCACCTATGTTCCTGCGCCGACCGTCACCTCGATCTCGCCGACCTCAGGTCCGGGCGGTGGCGGCACCACGGTGACCATCACCGGCACCAACCTCTCGGGCGCGACGGCAGTGACGTTCGGCGCGACAGCCGCGGCGGGCTTCACCGTCGTGTCGGCGACGACGATCACTGCGACCTCGCCTGCCGGTACCGGCACTGTGGACATCAGGGTGACGACCACTGGCGGCACGTCGGCGACATCGGCGGCTGACCAGTACACCTACATCCCCGTGCCCACCGTCACGTCGATCTCGCCCACGGCTGGTCCGCAGGCCGGCGGCACCACGGTGACCATCACCGGCACCAACTTCACCGGTGTCACGGCGGTGACGTTCGGCGCAACCGCTGCGGCCAGCTTCACGTTCAATTCCGCGACGTCGATCACCGCGACCTCGCCGGCCGGCACCGGTGCAGTCGACATCAGGGTCACAACCCCGGGCGGGACCTCTGCGACGTCGGCGGCGGATCAGTTCACCTATATCGGCGCCCCCACAGTCACATCCCTCTCGCCGACATCGGGTCCGCTGGCCGGTGGCACCACGGTCATCATCACCGGTACTAATTTGTCAGGTGCGACGGCCGTTACCTTCGGCGGAACGGCCGCAACTGGCTTCACTGTCAATTCGGCAACCCAGATCACGGCAACCTCTCCGGCCGGCACCGGGACCGTCGATGTCAGGGTGACGACCACGGGCGGCACCTCGGCAACATCCGCCGCCGATCAATTCGCCTACATCGCCGCACCGACCGTCACCTCGATCTCGCCGACATCGGGCCCGACCACGGGAGGCACCACGGTCACGATCACCGGCACCGGGTTTACCGGCGCGACAGCGGTGACCTTCGGCGCAACCGCTGCATCGGGCTTCACGGTTGTTTCCGCGACCACGATCACGGCGACGTCGCCGGCCGGGGCGGCTGCTACCGTGGACGTCCGCGTGACGAACCCGGGCGGCACGTCGGCGACATCCGCCGCCGATCAATTCACCTACATCCTCACGCCAACGGTCAGCGCGATCTCGCCGACATCGGGGCCGGCAACCGGCGGCACCACGGTGACGATCACGGGCACCAATTTCACGGGCGCGACTACCGTGACCTTCGGCGCGACGGCCGCGACGGCCTTCACCGTCAACTCCGCGACCCAGATAACGGCGACCTCTCCGGCCGGCACCGGGACCGTCGACGTCAGGGTGACGACCACGGGCGGCACATCGGCACCAGCCGCGGCGGACCAGTTCACCTATTTCGCCACGCCGATGGTGACATCGATCTCGCCGACGGCCGGCCCGCTCGCTGGCGGAACGTCGGTGACGGTGACCGGCACCAATTTCACCGGCGCGACGGCGGTGAAATTCGGCGCAACCAACGCGACGAGCTTCACGGTCACCTCGTCAACCTCGATCACCGCGACCTCACCTGCAGGGACCGGCACGGTTGATGTCACGGTCACGACGCCTGGCGGAACGACGGCCACATCGGCTGCGGATCAATTCAGCTACACCGCAACGCCTGCGGTGACGGCGGTCGCGCCGAACGCCGGCCCGGCGACGGGCGGCACATCGGTCACGATCACCGGCTCGGCGTTCTCGGGCGCGACCGCGGTGAAGTTCGGTGCAGCCAATGCCACCAGCTTCACGGTCAATTCCGCAACCTCGATCACCGCAGTCTCGCCCGCCGGCGTCGGCACGGTCGATGTGACCGTAACGACACCGGGCGGAACCTCCGCCACATCGGCATCGGATCAGTTCAACTTCACGCCCGCGCCGTCCGTCACCTCGATCTCGCCAAACTCGGGCCCCGCGCTTGGCGGAACGTCGGTGGCAATCACGGGCACCGGCTTCACAGGCGCCACCGCGGTGAAGTTCGGCGCCAACAACGCGACGAGCTTCACGGTGAACTCGGCAACGTCGATCACCGCGACCGCCCCAGCCGGCGCCGGCACAGTCGACGTCACCGTGACGACGGCCGGGGGCACGTCGCCCGCCTCAGGCGCCGACAAGTTCAGCTACCTCTCCTCAACGACCACAACGTCGGTCGCCTCGTCGCAGAATCCGAGCAGCTACGGCCAGTCCGTCACATTCACTGCGACGGTGAGCGGCACTGGCGGAACGCCGACGGGAACGGTGACCTTCAATGACGGCGGCACGCCGATCGGCACGTCCAACCTGTCGGCCGGCGTTGCCACCTTCGCGACGACGACGCTCACGGTCGGCAATCACGCGATCACGGCAACCTATAACGGCAGCCCCGCCTTCAACGCCTCGACCTCGACCGCCCTGACCCAGTCGGTCAACATTCCCGCCGACAGCGCCAAGCTGCGCGCGCTCCAGATCAACGGGACCAAAGTCGTGGCGCAGAGCTCCGGCCAGGCGATCTCCGGCGCGATCGACACAGCGATCTCCGAAGGCTTCAGCGAGGGTGGACAATACATCACGCCAGGCGCGGGCGGGCTGCGCGTCAACTTTGCTGCCGCGCCCGACGGTGACGAAGACGAGAAGCCTCGGTCGGCTTCGCAAGGTCCCAATGCCTATGCCGGTGACGCAAGCTCCGGCCGGACCGGACGCGCCGCGCGCGGCTCCTCGCGGATCGACGATGCCTTCGCTGCGATCGATCGGGCTTCACCGACCAAGGCCCCGCCGATGGCGCGCTTCAAGCCGCAGAAGGACTGGCTGCTCTGGATCGACGTGCGCGGCTCCGGTATCGACCAGTGGGGCACGTCCGGCAACATCGGTCAGGGGGCAACCCAGGCCACGCTCTACGGCCAGCAGATCAACCTGCTCTCGGGCCTGACCTACCGGGCCGCGCCCAATCTGCTGGTCGGCGTGGTCGGCGGCTACGAGAATTTCAGCTACACCGAGACCGACATCAACGGAAAGCTCAAGGGCGACGGCTGGACCGTCGGCGCCTATGTCGGCTGGAAGATCATCCCGACGCTGCGCTACGACGCGACGGTGGCCTATTCCGGCATCGGCTATGACGGCACCTCGGGTACGGCCCAGGGCAATTTCAACGGCAACCGCTGGATGTTCGCGACCGGCTTCACCGGAAGCTACAGCTGGGCCAATTTCAATATCGAGCCATCCGCCAAGGTCTATGCGCTGTGGGAGCGAGAGAACGCCTATGTCGACTCGCTCGGCACCCAGCAGGCCGCCCGCACCTTCTCGAGCGGCCGTGCCTCGGCTGGCAACAGGGTTTCCTATCCGGTGCCGTGGCTCGATAGCGTACTGCTGGCGCCCTATGTCGGCGTTTATGCCGACTACTACTTCACCCAGGACGACGCAGCCGCGATCATCGCTGCGGGCGGCATCCCGCTGGCCTCGACACCGCTGCTCCAGGGGTGGTCTGCGCGGGTCACTGGCGGCGTCGGTGCAAGGCTGGCGGGCGGCGCCACGGTCGGCTTCGGCGCCGAACTTGGCGGCATCGGCAGCAATACGCAGATCTGGACGTTCACGGGGCGCGCGCGCATTCCGTTCTGATCCCCAAGCCTGATCCCCAGGTCTATCCTCAAGGCGGCAACGCTGCGCCGCCAGCCCGGGTTTACGTGCCTTAGTAGAGGCCGCGGCCGCTCAGGATACTGCGGGCCTCCGCAGCGCCGTCCGAGCCATAGGCGGCTGACGGCGCGCTCTCGGTCGCGTAGCGGCCGTCCTCGTCATAGGACACGGCCCGCGCGTTTTGGAGCGCCCGGCCCCGGCTGCGGCTCGACGCTGACATCTCCGAGGTCGCATTGAGCGAAGCCATGTCGGCGGAGGTATTGCCGAGATTATAGGGCCGCCCCTCCGGCATCGGAACCTCGCCGCGAACGGCACCACGGCTTGACGACGGCAGCTCGGGCACGAACGGCCTGGCCGAAGCGACCCGGACCATCGAGGGCGACGGCGCCGGAATCCCGGTGCGCAGGGTCGCGATCAGCTGGCGGTCGTCGGAGCCTTCGAGCGGTGCCCGGCCGACATATTCGACACGGACCTTGGCGACACCATTGCCTTTGAATTCAAGGAGTTCGGCGGCTTTGTTCGAGACATCGATGAGCCGGTTGCCGTGATATGGCCCGCGGTCGTTGACGCGGACGATCAGCGATTTGCCGTTCGACATGTTGGTCACACGCGCATAGGACGGCATCGGCAAGGTAGGATGCGCCGCCGTCAGCGAGCTCATGTCGAACACTTCGCCATTGGCGGTCAGGCGGCCGTGGAAATCGTCGCCATACCAGGACGCCATGCCCTCGGCGCGATAGTTGACGTCCTCCTCCGGCACGTAGGTCCGGCCCGCCACGACATAGGGCTTGCCGACGCGATAGGTGCCGCCGCCCTTCGGGACTGGATCACCCCAAGCCACCACCCGGGGGCTCGAGGACACGCCGTATTTCGGATCGACGCGGCTGGCGAACTTATTGGAGGACGCGCAATTGGCGAGCGCGAGGCAGGTCGCAGCCGCCGCAACACCGCGCGCGGCCCGCAAAACCGAATCTGACCGTCGGATCCCCATTCGCCCCAAATACCATTTCGCCGGAGGCGCGCACCCAACCCGCTTTGGCTACGGAGAGCGCCGTCCGGTCTCTTGCTCCGAGGCGGCCCACCACCGCGTCGGAAGTCGTGACGATATCGCAACCTGAACACGGCGGAAATGGGGAGCGCACAGCGATCGCGCCGGCATGGTAAACAGGATGTTCGCTTCTCCCCGTTGATCTACGGAGCGCGGGCCCCCTGTTCTGTGCCACTCCCGGACAGGCTGTTGCGCCGAATCCTCACTCCACCCCCATTGTCTCGGCGCTCACCGGAATTCTTTTGACTGTGCAAGGCCGCACGCGTTTTCTCGGCTGGCAGGGGCGGAATGGAATTGGACGATGATCGAGACGGTTTCGGCACTGATGGGTCTGGTAAGCGCGGGGATCTTCCTGGCCCATGCGTTTGAAGGTTACCGCACGCGGGCCTGAGGCCATTCGTGCGGGCGGCAAGCATCACCTCTTTCAAGACGGCGCGTTCGGATAATCTTAATTGATCCGACCGAGCATTGAAAACGAGAGCGGCAGGTGTCCCATGCGTAACCATGACCTCGTATCCGATGGCTTCCTGGCATTGACCGCCGGCGGGTTGGTTCTTCTCTGCTCGAGCCTCGTGGCATTGGCCTTCGGCTGAGCACCACCACCACTAATTTCCCTTTTTCTAACCACAACGACACCGCGACGCAGCATGCAGACCTTGTCTGCGTTGCCCCTGCTCCCGTTTAGTTGATTGAATTTCTGCGTTCGGCGCCTCGACTTATTTCAAGAGGCCATCACCAACGAGGGTGACGCAAATGCTTGCTGAGAAGTTTTTTCTGGTCCTGGAATCCCTGATCCGCGGCGACCGCACCTATCCTGACGGAAGTCCCCGTGTCATCAGCACCTCCCCGCACGTGCCGGCGAAGCTGCAGGGCCAGAAATAGTCGGCCCCGTCCGCGAATTCCGAATGACGCGCCCCTCAGCGCAGGCCCAACAGCGAGCGACGGTAGAAGCCGTCGCGGGCCTCGCTCCGGCAGACGAAGCTGCCATCAAACCCTTGGCCATAATGCTTCTGGCCCCTGCCGTAGTAAACGCCCTTCCTGAAATCCAGCCAGACCACCTGATCGTGCGGACAATGGCGTTGTGCCTGGGCTTCGTAGCGAAACGGCGTTAGCGGCGTTGCCGACGCCTCGACGGCACCGACGCCAAGCATCACCGCCGCAACCAGCGTGACCCTCCCGGACCCTTTGCCAAAGACGCTTCTCACTCTCCCCTCCCGATCGAAGCCGTCGCGCAGCGGCCATCCCGGACGATAGCACGTGGCTGCGTGATCTGCAGGTGACGGCGCGCGGCCTTGCGCCTGACGAGCGTGCTCGCGCTGATCGACGTCGTAATGATCTCGAACCTGCTCGTGATGGTCATCGTCAGCGGCTACGAAACGTTCGTCTCGCGGCTCGACCTGCGGGGCCATTCCGACGAGCCGGAATGGCTCGGCCACGTCAATGCGAGCGTCCTGAAGATCGAGCTCGCCATGGCCATCATCGGCATAATCCACCTTACCTTCGTCGCCTTGCGATCGGGATCGCATTCGTCGACAAGCTCAGCGATTAAGGCGTGCGTAAGCACGCCGAGTGAGGCGCAGCGGCCCGCCTCTTTCATCTGTCTGTTTCGAGCTGCTGCATGGCCTGGTGCAGGCACTCCTGAAGCTTCTGCGCGACCTGCTGGCGCGCTATCCCCGTGCCGGCGAGATCGCCTGATACCTTGTCGACGACATCGTCGATCGTCCGACTATGCAGATGGTCCGTTACCAGCACCGTCGCATAGCTCGCTGCGGCGTCGCCACTGAGCCCGAGCTGGGCTGCGGCCCAGAGCCCGAGCAGCTTGTTGGATCGGGCCGCGGCCTTGAACATGAGCTCCTCGTCATGGACGAATTTGGCCTCAAAGCCCTGCTCGCGCTTGTCGAACGTGGTCATGGTCAGCTCCATTGCGTTTCGCTGCTGGGGATCGGACTGGCTGGGAGCGAACGTCTCCGTGGTTCAGGTCGGTTGATGATCATTTGAATCTTCCGGCGGAAGGCAAACGCCGTCAAGCCTGCAGGCGCGCCGCGGGCTGGTGTGTTCGCAGCGCCACCAGCCTTGCGCCAGTTACGTCGGCTAGATGGGGTCGTTTACCATTCGTTAGGCAGACTCGGCGCCGCATGGCCCGGGGACATCGAGAGCTGACGCATGAACAAAGAACTGCGGGAGTTTCGACGGCTGGAACGGCTCTGCCTGGAGCAGGCCGCCCTCTCCACCATGGATCTCGCGCGAAGCGGGCTGCTCAAGGTCGCCGACGATTGTCGCATCGCAGCCGAAGCGATCGAGGCACAATCGCCCCGCGGTGCATTCGCAGGCGCTGTTCAGGCGCTCAAGCTGGCTCTGAGCCCAACCCGGGTGTCAAACCGACACTAGTCGCCGGTATAGGCTGGGGCACCTGCTTCAGGCGATCGATTCGGGAGTTTTTCGGCGCGACGGCCCGACCGGGTCAGCCCTTTGCCGCCGCCGCTTCACGCGCGAGACGTTCGGCTTTCAGCCGTTCCCGGTTGGCGTGAAACGCCTTCTGCGCCGCTTCATGATCGCGCATGGCCTTTTCGGCCTCGATGCGGCGTGCCGCATCGCGCGCCTGGCGCTGTTCGGGGGTCAAAGGTTTGCGTCGGAAGGACAGGTCTTCAGTCATGACGAGATAACGCAGACGCGACGAAAGGGTTCCGCGAATTGATCCAGGCGGACCAGCGCAGCCGATGAAAGCCTCAAGATATCAGATGGTTAAAGACACGCCGGACAGCCCGACGGACCTATTGATTCGACGCGGCGGGCTTTACGCCTGAAGACATTGCGGCGTTGATGCGATCGCACTGCGAACAGGCGGGTCCGGATAGTACTGGGTGTTTTGCTGCGCCTGGCGCGCCAGCTCCGTGCCTCCGAGCGGCGTGATCAACATCAGGGCCTCATCGAGACCGGCCGAAATTCCGCCTCCGGTCAGGCGATGGCGATCCCGCACGAAACGCGGGTGAAACAGCGCGGGGAAGCATTCCAGGAAGGCCCAATGCGTCGTCGCCCACTGGTCGTCGAAGACCCGAGGCCACGAGCAACATCGCTCCCTCGCAGACCGCGCACATGTACAGTGCGCCGGCGATGTCGGGCATGCCGACGCCGTCGTAGACGGGGATTCCGATCTTCATCGCCCGCAATTTCCCCGCTCCAGCGCGCTCAATGTTTGTGGGCGGAGCTGCATGCACTCAACAGGAAAGGCAAGTGCGCCCCTCGCCTTCGAGGCGGCCCCTTTCTGTTGCAAAACAATCTGAAACTCTCCCACTGGCTAACTGCGGCTCTGGTTGGAAATGGTCGCCTGAGAAGACCGCTTACCGCTTGCTAAAACAGCGTTTAGCGACCAAGGGCACACTTCGGCCGCGTCATCACCGGTCATGTGATCCTGAATATAAAATCGGCTGTCGTCGAATTCATACGGCAATGTCCTGAACTCGACGAACGGAACGGAAAACGTCTTGGCGACACCCTGTATGTAGTCGTCGAACTGCCCGTAGCGACTGTCCGCGATCAACCTCTCCGTTTCGGTACATTGCGCCGTCACAGGGGCTCGGAATAGATGAACCTGGGCCCCCTTGGCCAGCAGGTATTACCAGGCTGGAGCGGCTCTCGGCGAACGCGACATCTTTGTCGGCGACGCGGCCCTAAACCTGTCGTAGAGACATCAAATACATCCCTTAGCGATTGATGTTGGAATGCTTGCCTTATTGATACGTTTGGGACTGCGCTTCGAAGACGGTATTGAGGAGCGGCGGTTTGTTGACCGATACGTTCGAAGCAGCCTCGGGTGGACGCAGATCGCGATGCTGCTCGGCGCTGCCACTTATGCCGGCTACACCATCTGGGATTGGGTGCTCTACCCCGAAATCGTTTCGACCACGCTTGCAATCCGTGGTGGCACTGCCGTGCTCGTGCTGCTCCCGCTGACCGCTCTGCTTTCCAGGCGATCGATGAAGCCATGGGCGGAGACGATTTTCCTCGTCTATTGTGTCATTCCAGGCTGCATCCTGCCAAGCATTTATCTTGTCCTGCCGTCGGGCTTCACGTTTGCCGCTCCTGGCATGATGATGATCATCCTGTTCGTCTCGACCATGCTGCCATTGCGGATTGGCTCGCTGGCGATTTTCTGCTTGCTGTCGTGGGGGGCACTGATCGTCGCCGAGACATTCGCGCCAACGCTGCCGCCGGGCCTGAGATTCATCAATCATTCTCTTGTCGTGAATGCTTACGCTTTGTCGCTCTACGCGGTGGCTGCGCGCGAGTACCGGGCAAGAAAGCAATTCCGAACGTCCGAGGCGTTGCAGCGCGAAAAGGAGCGTTCGGAAACATCACTTCGCGATCTGCGCGCAACCCAGGCCCATCTCGTGCAAGCCGAAAAACTCGCTTCGCTTGGCCAGCTCGTGGCCGGCGTTGCGCACGAAGTCAGCACCCCGCTAGGCCTAGCCTTGACGACCTCCACAGCCATGCAGACTGACCTGCAGACAATGTCTGATGTATTGAGCGGAGTCTCGGTCCGGCGATCCGATCTAATGAAGGGAATTAGCAGGTTGAAGCAAGGGCTTCACTTGACCTTCGATAGTCTGCACCGGGCATCCGAAATGGTGCATAGCTTCAAGCAGGTTGCGGTCAATCAAGCCGATGAGGATCGCCGGACTTTTGAACTCAAGGACTGGCTGTCTGAATTGATGGTCAAGCTTGGACCGCTCCTGTCGCACCATGGTTTGGTGGTCGAGGTACAATGCCCGTCGGGAATCAAGTTGAACAGCTACCCCGGAGCGCTTGCTCAGGTGATCAGCAACCTGGCTCTCAATACTGCAGGACACGCTTACCCCAACAAGAGAGGCGGCAGGTTTGCGATAGCGGTCGATCAGCCGGAGCCGGAAACGGTTCGGCTTGTCTGCTCCGACGAAGGCGTCGGCATTCCCGCCGACTTGCAGACACACATCTTCGATCCTTTCGTCACCACAGGTCGCGAGAGTGGCAATACCGGTCTCGGGCTGCACATTGCGTTCAACCTGGTCGTCTCGTCGCTAAGAGGGCGTCTTCGACTGGAAAGCAAGCCTGGCCCAGGAACTCAGATAGCCATCGAGATTCCGCTCGCTGCGTAGCACTGCGGGGCTCGCGCCCGAAGCCATGATCGTGTCCGGTACATCCGGGGGTCTGCGCAACTGGCGGCTGCACATAAGGTCATGGCGCCCCGCTTGACGGATCGCAATCGGTCGCTAGTCCTAGCATGCGAATGATCTAATGGATGCCGCTCCTATGCTTGATCCAGACCTTCGTCGCACATGGCTTTTCGGCCCAGGCGCCGATCGCGCCGCCCATGAGAGCATGCTGGATAGCGGCACTGACGCACTGATCGTCGACCTGGAAGACTTCACGCCGCCGGAACGACGTGGCGACGCACGCGATCTACTGGCCCGCTTTGTTCAAGACTGCCGCGACCGCAGGTGCATTGCGGCAATTCGCATCAATGCTTTGGAGGCTGACGGCCCCCCCCCCGAGTGAGTAACCATGAAATTTAGCTTCGAGAGCAAAGCGGTTGTCGCTCGGCTAACCCTTCGCTGACCTCGCAAGACATCTGCTATTTGTTTGCTCCAGCGGACAAAGCGGACACACTCAGCCCTCCAAAAACTCGCGCATCCTCCCGAGTTTGACGCGCAGCCTGTTGCGGGCATCCGCCTACTGTGGGAGGGCGGAGAAAAAAGCGGGTGCGTCGCCACCGCGACAGGCGCGCCACGTCCGTCGTTCTGCTATAATGTCACTATGACGATCGGGATTTCCGGACCCGAACGGAAGGCACCAGGGCGAAGCGCTGTGGTGGGATTCATCATCGCGGCCATCATCGTCGCAATCGGCCTGATCCTACTCGCTCTCGTCGGCGACTTGCTGGTCGATTGGATGTGGTTCTCGTCGATCGGCTACAAGCAGGTTTTCTGGACCACAATCGGCGCGAAAGCCACCGTCTTCCTCGTTGTTTTCGCGGCGACCGCCGCCATCTTGTGGGCGAACGCGCGGCTTGCGCTTGGTCTTGCCGGGCGGCAGCCCCGATTGCCTGCGGCCTTTGTCCCAACACTTGCGGCCGCCGCGGCTCAGCCTGATCCGCTTGAATTCCTGCGCGAGCGACTGCCGTGGCGCGGCGTGATCGCCGCCAGCAGCGGCCTCTTCGCCTTGTTTGTCGCCTGGGGCGAGGTCGGCAACTGGGGCACGCTGCTCCGATTCATCTATCAGGTGCCCTACGGCAGCAGCGATCCCCTGTACGACAAGGATATCGGCTTCTACCTCTTCTCCCTGCCCGCGTTTGTCGCCGTCAAGAACTGGGCAATGCTGACGCTCTTCATGAGCGCACTGTTCGCTGGATTTGTCTACTGGGTGCATGGCGACATCGAGGACCGGGCGCAGCGAATTTCGCCGGCGGCGATCTGCCACGGTTCGGCGCTGCTTGGCTTTTTCTTCGGCGTGAAGGCGTGGTCCTACGGCCTCGACCGTTACCACCTGCTATTCGGCGACAACGGCGTGGTGGTCGGCGCAGGCTATACCGACGTCCACGTCGAATTGCCGGTCCTGTGGATCCTGATCGCGTTGTCGATCGTCGCCGCCTTGACCGCATGGGCGAACCTGTGGGTCCGCACCTACCGCCTCCCCACCGCCGCCATCGCGCTGCTGTTCGGCGCCGCTTTCCTGCTATCGGGCATCATCCCCACAGTTTTTCAGCGCTTCTACGTCAGGCCAAACGAGCTGGACTGGGAGCGTCCCTACATCGAACGCAACATCGCGCTGACCCGGGAGGCCTACAATCTCAATCGAATCTCACCGAAGCCGTTCCCTGCGGAGCAGACCCTGACCTTCGGCACGCTCGAGGCCAACAAGGCCACGATCGAGAACATAAGGCTGTGGGATTGGCAACCATTGGCCGACACTTACGCGCAATTGCAGGAGATCCGCACCTACTACAAGCTGCGCAACCTCGATGTCGACCGCTACTGGCTCGGCGGCACCTACCAGAGCGTGATGCTCTCGGCGCGCGAGCTGAATTCCGAGCTTCTGCCGCCCAACGCGCAGACCTGGGTCAACCGCCACATCCTGTTCACCCACGGCAATGGTGCGGTGCTGAGTCCGGTCACCCAGAAGAGCAGCGAAGGGCTTCCGCTCCTCTACCTGCACGATGTTCCTCCGGTTGCACAGGGAGGTCCCGACATTCGCGAGCCGCGCATCTACTACGGGCTGCAGACCGAGGACTACGTCATCGTCAAGGCAACCGTGCCGGAGTTCGATTATCCCAAAGGAAAGGACAACGTCTATGCGTCCTATGACGGCGCCGGCGGCGTCCCGTTGTCGAGCATGGTGCGGCGCCTGATCTTCGCCCACCACTTCAACGACGTAAACCTGCTTCTTTCAGACTACATCGGCGATGGCAGCCGGATCATGATCCGTCGCAACATCCGGAAGCGGGTCGACACGATCGCCTCATTTCTCACGCTGGATCGCGATCCCTATCTGGTGATCAGCGAGGGCCGCATGTTCTGGATCCAGGACGCCTACACGACCAGCGAATATTTTCCCTACGCGCAGCCCGTACCCGGCCCCAACCTTAACTACATAAGAAATTCGGTGAAGGCCGTGATCGACGCCTACAACGGCACTGTCGACTTCTACCTGATGGACCCATTCGATCCCATCGCCGCGACCTATCGCCGGATCTTCCCGGGCCTGTTCAAGCCGTTCGCGGCCATGCCGGCAGATCTTCAAAAGCACATTCGCTATCCCGAAGACCTGTTCCTCATCCAGGCGCGGCTGTTCCAGACCTACCACATGGAGGCAGCCGATGTTTTCTATAACCGCGAGGACCTCTGGCAATTCCCGCGTCAGCCGGCCGGCGACGGCGTCTCTTCAATGGACGGCACGACCGTGATGGCTCCCTACTACATCATCATGCGACTGCCTGGAGAAGCGCAAGCCGAGTTCTTTCTCATGATCCCGATGGTGCCGAGCCGTCGCGACAACATGATCGCCTGGCTTGCCGCGCGCTGCGATGAGCCTGGCTATGGCAAGCTGATCGTGTACGAATTTCCAAAGGAGAAGCTGGTCTACGGGCCGTTCCAGATCGAGGCGCGAATTCATCAGAACACGGAGATCTCCCAGCAGATATCACTGTGGAACCAGATGGGGTCGCGGGTGATCCGGGGAAACTTGCTCGTGATCCCAATCGAGAATTCGATCCTTTACGTGTCGCCACTGTATTTGCGAGCCGAGCAAGGACATTTGCCGGAGCTCAAGCGCGTGATTGCCGCCTATGGTGAACATGTCGTCATGAAGGAAACGCTTGGCGAGGCCCTGTCGGCACTCTTTGTGGACAGCGGCCCCTCCCCGGCAGCGTCGGGTGTGACCGCGCAAACACCGACCGAAGGCTCCGCGGCAGCACGCGCGCAGGAGGCGCTTGCGCACTACAACCAGGCCATGGAGCGGTTGAAATCCGGTGATTGGGCAGGCTTCGGCAAAGCGATGGATGCGATGCGCGGTATTTTGGAAGATACCCGCCGGCGATCGGGTAGCCGCTGAGGTGCACCGCCTCGCCAGTGCGACAAGCCGTAAAGATTAGAAAGCGCAGCATGGCAGCAGCTGTCCCGGGCGCACCGGCAAGCACCTTCATGAATGCCGGCGCCTCGGCATAGGGCATGGCCGGATGATGGCGAACGACCCGCTTGGGGCGTTTTGGTAGCTTCTCGCGGAGCTGCCTTGTAAGCTCAGCCGGATTTCGGAAATCCGGATCGTCGATATCGACGTTCTTCGCAATGATCGTTTCGATCCGGCCGGGGACGCGGTTCGCAGTCTCCCGCTTCTCCACCCAGACCAGCTTCAGCAGATCGTGGATGTGGCTCGGCTTGATCTCCGGAATCGTTAGCTTGCCGATCGTGGGATAGGCGTAGCGCTTGAGGGAGGATGGCCACTGATGGCGATGCTTCTCGCTCCAGGTCGACCAGTTCGCCCGGATGTAGGCTTCCGCGCACTCCTCGAACGTCGACAATACTACCTTTGACTCGATGGCTTTGGCTTCGCGCCGGGCGTTGCCGCAACGCATGCCGTTCCGTCGCAAGCAGACTAGGCAGGGCCGAGTTGATGCCGCCTCAGCTTTTTTGTCGTAGGCGTCCACGACATGCCTCGATGCGGCGGAGCGCCTGACCATCTCCCCATTATACCGTCGCTGATCGCCTAGCGGTTCTCACCCGTCAAAACTCCTGTTGGCAAGAGCCGACACCTCTCGCCGCCAAGTGAGACTTGACAGTCGCTATTCAGCGTCACTATATACCAGTAGTTAGTGTCGCATAGTAGTTATCTGAGGAGATACCCATGGGCAAGCAGATGACGGAGATGCTCAAGGGCACGCTGGAGGGCATCGTCCTCGCGATCCTGTCCAAGCGGCCCGCGTACGGCTACGAGATCACGGCATGGCTGCGGGATCAGGGCTTCTCCGATATCGCAGAGGGCACCGTCTACGCCCTGCTTGTCAGGATTGAGCAGCGCGGCCTCGTCGAGGTGAAGAAGATCCCGTCCGAGAAGGGGCCGCCGCGTAAGGTGTACTCCCTCAATGCTCAGGGACGGAAATTTCTCGAAGAGTTCTGGAGGACTTGGAGCTTCCTCACAGAACGACTGGAACAGCTCCATAAAGGAGACAGATAGACATGGCCGCAGGATGGATTGAGCTGGTCACCGGATCGCTCGAACAGAAAAGGCAGTACCGGCAGTGCAAGGCGAGGATCAAGCAGCTTCCCGCGAACTATCGCGCCGTGGCTGAGGCGTTGGAGCGGTATCTGATGTACGCCGGAGGGATCGTCAAGGGCGACGTTGCGGTGCGGATGCACGGCGACCTCGTGGACCTCTTCGAAGAGAGCGCGGCAAATGGCACTCCGATCCGCGACATCGTCGGAGACGACCCAGTTGAGTTCGTGGAGACGTTCGTCGCGAACTACTCGGATGGCCAGTGGATCAACGAGGAGCGCGACCGGCTGATCGAAGCCATCGATCGTGCGGCCGCAGGAGAGATCTCTGACGGGGGTGCGGACTGATGGCGACTACGCAAGCCCCGGCGATCCATGTGCAGGGCTTGGAGCAATCGTACAAGAAGCTCACGCGCCAGGGCGCCATGAGCGGTCGCCGCAGGCCCTACGCCTGCCGCGAAAGTCATCATCATGAAAGGGCGCAAGGCAATGAGTGACGTCAATGGCGTAGTCGAGAACGGCTGGGAGCAGGTTGCGGACACCTTCCGCGCCAACTTCAAGGAAGAAAAGGACCTGGGCGCTGCATGCTGCGTCTACGTCGACGGGCGCGCGGTGGTCGATCTATGGGGCGGTCTAGCCGACCGCGAGAAAAATCACCCGTGGGGTCGGGACACGATCGTGGCCGTCGCGTCGACCACGAAAGGTGCGACCGCAATGTGTGCGCACCTCCTTGTCGAGCGTGGCGAGCTTGATCTCGACGCGCCCGTCGCCCGGTACTGGCCGGAGTTCGGGGCGGCGGGCAAAGGAAAAATCCCCGTCCGATGGCTACTCTCCCATCAGGCCGGTTTGCCGGTTATCGACATACAACTGACGTTCGAGGAGTTGTGTGCTTGGGATCCGGTTGTTCATGCGTTGGAAGTCCAGGAGCCGCTCTGGAAGCCCGGGACCGAGCACCTCTACCACGCAATGACGTACGGCTTTCTCGTCGGCGAGGTCGTCAGACGCATCACGGGCAAGTCCTTGGGCACATTTTTTGCCGAGGAAATCGCCCGTCCTCTCGAGCTATCCGCTTGGATCGGTCTGCCCGAAGCGATCGAGCCGCGGGTCGCCCGGGTCGAACAGGCTCCGTATCCTTATGATTCTCCCGAGAAACTGATGGGTGACTTCGCAGTGATCTTGGGATTGGACCCCGCCGTAGCCGGGCGTTTGGTGCAGACCCTTTGGGGACCGGACTCGATCCTCACGAGGGCCGGGACAATGAACGGCGTCATCGTCGGGGAGAATGTGACTTCGCGGGCCTGGCGGGCGGCGGAGTTTCCGGGCGCGAACATGTTCGCCAACGCCCGCGCTATCGCTCGCATGTACGCCGCAATGGTGAGCGACGTCGACGGCATCCGTCTCTTCCAGCCCGGGACGGTGGCCGCGATGTCGGCGCCTCACACCGAAAGCACGCGCATGCACAGTGTCCCACCGGAGTTGGCGCCGGCCGCGAAGAACTTGTTCAACATGTCGCTCGGCTTTTGGCGTGCCACACCACCCGCCATGCCTTTGCTCGGCCCAGCGTCCTTCGGCCATCCGGGCAGTGGAGGGTCGCTGGGGGCTGCCGACCCCGAAGCTCGTGTCGCCTTCGGCTACGTTACGAATCTCTGGTCGGCCACCTTGATCGACACGCGCCACATCGAGTTGACCGCCGCGGTACGAAGGTGCCTCGGCTAGGCGTAGAGCGTGCAACCTGCGCTTAGGCGAAACTTGAATGCCGTCTACGGCGAGCCCTTCCTCCAAGGTTGTCCTGCAATACCTGCGCGACTCGGGATCAGGCCCAGGCTGATGCCCCACGGGCGCAGGCCATGCTTGAGGACGTAACCCGTCAGGCCGTCACGCCGCAGATGCTCCGCCAGTTCGCCAACACGGCACGGAAGCGGATGCGGGCCGATGGGGGCGGCTACCGCCGCGACCACCTCCGGCTGCTGGCCCAGCGGGTCTAGGTCGCGGACAAGGAAGTTCGCATCATGGGGTCCAAGAGCAACCTGCTCCGAACCTTGGTGGGGATCTCTAGCTCTGGCGCAAAATCGGATACCCTGGGCGTGCCCAGTTTTGTTCCGAAATGGCGGAAGGGGTGTCTTGTCAACCGCGTTGATTTAACTCGATTTTTCTTGCGCATCGCAAGAATAGCTACGGTGTTTGCAACGGTCGTCTCAGCACTATCCCAACCGTAGTTTTCCGCCCCTGAGCGAGGCATGCGACCTGCTGCCTTCCTTCAAACGCCCTCCGGGCGGATCTATTTTGTTAATCGGGCGAAGCTGAAATGCGCAGAGAGGTGCCGAGGCCATGACTTTTAATGACGGGGTCCTGGGTTCGAGCCCAGCGCGCTCACCAACAAAATCAAAGCCTTACCTGCAAAAAGCCAGACAACTAGAGCAAGCAAAAGTCCATTGTGCACACGCCATGCACACGAAGGGGCGCCAAGGTTTTTTCTATTCAACGCGTGTTAGAGCAGTCAGGTGCCATCCGCATCGGTTCGCAATTTTCTTGCTGTCGTATCGCTCGGGCGCTCGACACGACAGGTTGAAGAAGGATCGCCGCTCCCGCGACCTGCCCGCTGGCTTGATCGCCACATTCGATAGAGACGCAACCCGCACGCTAGGGGGACCTATGCTTTGTGGCTTTGGTCACCTATCGAAGTCATCAGTACGCGCCATTCCTTTGCCGTGCTACAAGCTACTCCCTCCTCCAAATCGCTTTGATCGCGTTCGCTCTTTTGCGGCTCAGCTTCATAACTACGGTTGCGCTCTACGATCTCGGGCGGCGAGCGCCCTTCCGCACTCAGCGAACGCAGGAATGTCAGCCTTCCAACCAGAAGCCGACCAAGGTCTGAGAACGCCAGGATGCCCGCTTGTCGCTATGCGTAACGGGGATCGAGGCGGTAGCGCCGAGCCTAATAAGATCTACCGGCGTTGTTTGGATCACCCGGGTGGAAGTGGCCGTTCCCCCCGGACTAGCGAGCGTGCAAGCAATTTCGCGGGCGAGGAATCACGAGCAAACGGCGCCACGTGTTGAAATGCAGCCAGGATGAACCGCTGATCGCGCGCGGCCAGCCATGCGGCAGTCGCCAGTTCGCGCAGCGGCTCCGGCAAGCCGTCTTGCTTCAGATCCGGCGAAATATCCGGCATGGAAGTGGCTGGCACGACCGTCACGAGTTGCCTCACGCGCGTCGCACCGATCTTCACCTCAATCACAAAATCTCCCGGCGCAAGGTCGAGCATCGGGCTGAACCAATATCCTGCGGTGCCCTGGCCCGAGGTGACATCCTTGCCGTCCGGTCCTTGCAGCCGGATCTCGGCGGGAGCTGTGCCGATCCAGCCGATCGACAGCGACTGGCGGCCGGCGGGCAGCGTCTGGGCCAACGCCAGCAGCGGCACTGCCCCGCCGCTGGCCGAACCCCGGATACTCGCGGCGACTTGCTCGCGATCGTCACGGTCGAGCTTACCGATCTGCGAAGCCGCCCACGCGATCGTCGGCGTCCAGAACGGATGCGCGGGAGGCGGGTCGGTCAGCGGCGTATCGAGATTTCCGCGCGAAACGGTCACCGGCGTTGCGCGATTGACGAGACGGAGCACGATCTTGGCTGTCGCATCCAGCACCTCGATCCGGTCACCCGTACGAACGGGCGTCAAGGCGTCGATCGGAAGCGTCTGGCCTCCGCGATGAAGGACAAAGACGTTGGCCTTCTTGTCGAAACTTTCAACATAACCGATCTCGCGCCCCGTTTCCTGGGCGCTCACGCGACACGTCGCGGCCACCACCGCGATCAACACCGGGGCCAACCACCTCATGTCGGCTCTCCCGCGCCCTCGCCCGAGGCCTCGAGCGTCGTCGGCTCCATGTCGATGCTGGCCGGTGGTTTCAGCACGAACTTCCATCCCAAGGACCGCAGCTGGTGATACTTCTCGACCAGCGTGGCGCCGAGATCATAGAACGCGGCGCCCACCGCCGGAACTGCCAAATTCACGACGACGCCCGACCGGAACAGCGGCAGCGAAATCAGCATGATGAGAAAGATGCCGCCGGCGGCAAGCGGAGCAGCGACGATTGGCCTGAAGAATGCCGCCAGAACGGAGGTCATCACGATGATGACGAAACTGATGGCGATGGCTTCGACCACGTTCGGTTCACGGGGCGTGCCGTTGATCGTCAGAGCTTCGATCGCGTTGATCAGCAGCATCGCGCCGGGCATCCTGCCGAGCGGCGTGCTGTACCAATCCCCGCTGTCGGCAAAGCTGCCGCCGATCACGGCGATACGGCCGTCGAGACCGGGAACGGGTGACGTCGAGTCTCCGCTGCTCACAAGGCCGGCGGGCCGAACGGCGACCAGGGGCGTCTGCCCGTCGGTGGAGACGATATCGCCGCCGAGCGCAATCCGGCTGGCGTTCCAGTCAGCCCTGTAAAGAACCCGGCTACTGACATCGAGGTGATCGACGGAAATTGCCGGGAGCTCTCCCCGCTTTGGCGCGATCTCGCCCGACCTTTCCGTCGGGCGCGCACAGCTGTCGGCGCCGAACGACGCCAGTTGCCGGGGGATGGACGCCGCCGCCTGCTCCCTGTCCTCCCCTTCAATCTGCGCTCGCGCGATGATCGCACCGACGAGATGAAGCGCCGGCAGGACCGCAGGGTGTTCCGCGGCGCAGACCTGCACGAACAGTCGCCACCGCCGCACTTGGCCATCCGCGTCGCGTTCGAACAGCGGAGATCCCCAGATGATATTGGGCTTGGCGGCGGTCTGATCGTCATAGCTTGTCGCCCGTATCCGAGGCAGCGCCGGCGGCGCGGCATCGTGATAAAGCGAACGGACCAGCAATAGCGGCGGAGCCGCGGCCGGATACTGGCCGAGAAAATCCCGTAACGATGCCTCGCCGGAGGCATCGCCTGAATCGGTGTAGGACAGGTCGACATCGAGAAGGATAGCCGTCGGATTGGATCGTGCCACGCGCTCGAGGATCGTCTTGATACGGCCCCTCGGTGCTATCTGATGAGCGCCCCAGGCAACGTAGGTCGCATCGTCGATGGAGAAAAACGTAAACTTCGGCGAGCCCTTGAGACTGCCGTTGGTCCGCTCCGACAACCGGATCATTTGATCCGCCGCATTGTCGGCCGCGCGCCGTACAAATCGCGACGACGAAGGCTGTGACGCCAGGAGCGCAATCTGGATCAAGGTGCAAGCCAGTATCGAAACCGCGATTTCAAAGAGCTTTGGGTTACGCTCTCGAAACGCGCGAATCTGTCCGGGCAATCGCAAGGCTGTTCCCTGATCTGAAAATCTCACCCTGCAGCATTCGCGAGCCCCCATCAAGAGCTTCGATCTCCGAGACTTCCTTGCCCATTTCATTCTTGATGGCAGCGCAAAGTCGCTCTAACCTCCCGCATGTTTTTGTAAATCTTTGAGAAATTTGGGATTGCGGTGCACCTTCGAGGCCTTCAACTCAAACGTTTCCCATTCATGCCCCGGCCCGGCGTTCTCAGGACGTCGCTCGCTGCCGTCGTTCTCATTGCCTGCTTCGCTTGCGCCGTTTCTGCGGAGGTAACACCAGTAACCCGGTGCGACGAACTCGCTGCCGCCCCAACCGACCCGGAAAAGACGACCGCGGGAATCAGCTATTCCGAGCTCGACGCGACCGCAGCGGTCCCCGCTTGCCAGGAGGCGGTGCGGCTATCTCCGGACACAGCCAGATTCAAATTTCAACTCGCCCGCGCGCTCGGCAAAGCCGGCCAGTTGATCGAAGCCTCCCAGATCTATCAGACGCTGGCCGATCAGGACCATCCGCTCGCGCTGTACAATTTGGCGATTCTGTATTTTGACGGACTTGGCGTCGAAAAGGACGAGAGCAAAGCCCTTCAGTTGCTCAAACGTGCCGCCGACAAGGACTACCCATTGGCGGAATACCAATTGGGCACGCTCTACGCCAACGGCCGCCACGTCGACAAGAATATCGCGATCGCGATCGATTGGTACGAGAAAGCGATTCATCATGACGAGCCCACTGCACAAAATGAACTCGGCTGGATGTTGCTGCATGGCGTCGGTGTGCCGGTCGACCTCCCCAGGGCCGAGCAATTGCTTCGCGCATCTGCCGCGCAAGGCAATCACGCGGCCGAGTTCAATCTTGCCAAGCTCTACGAGCCGCGGTCTGCAGACTCGCAATCGCTGGCTGAAATGGTTAAGTGGCTGACGCTGGCCGCCGATGCCGGCGTCCCCGCTGCCATCAATGATCTCGCCGTAGTTTATCAGAGCGGCCGCGGTGTCGATCGTGACGTCGCGAAGGCCGCGGACATGTTCAGGAACGCGGCTCAACGCGGGATGTCGCTGGCCAGTCGAAATCTCGGCATCTCCTATGCCAACGGCATCGGCGTGCCGCGCGACCCGACGGAAGCGGCGAACTGGTACGCCAAGGCGGCCGAACAGGGCGACGCCTGGGCGCAGAACGAATTGGGCAACTGCTACCGCAATGCCCGGGGCGTGGAGCGGGACGATCGCAAGGCGGTCGAGATGTATCGCAAGGCGGCGGCGCAGGGATTGGCCGTGGCGCAATTCAATCTGGGCTGGATGCTGGCCAATGGCGTCGGTGTCGAGCGCCATGCGGCCGATGCGGCGCGTTGGTACGCGGCTGCGAGCGCGCAAGGACATGACACCGCCAGCGACAACCTCGGAACCATGTTCCGCGACGGGACCGGCGTCGCCAAGGATGAAGCCAGGGCCGTCGAACTCTACAGAAGAGCCGCCGACCACGGCTTCGTGCAGGCCGAGCTGGATATCGCTTTCATGTACGTCAACGGCCGCGGCGTCGAGCGCGACATGGCGCAGGCGACGGCATGGTTCCTGAAGGCGGCGAAGGCCAACAATGGATTTGCCATGATGGAGCTCGGCTGGCTCAGCCGGTACGGCTCCGAACAACCTCGCGACGACATCAAGGCCTATGTCTGGTATCGGCTGGCGATCCAAGCCGGAAACAACGATGCCCATTACTGGCTGGGCGATCTGCTCGCGAACGCCGGGAATACGGCTGATTCCAAGCTGTGGACGGCGAGCAGCCAAGCACGAAACTTCTTTTACGCGGAAGGAAGGAAAAACTTCGCTCTCTATATCAATGAGCCGAACGGCTCGCTCCGCCATGCACTGGTCGCGGCAAAGAAACAGGTGGTGCCGCGAGACCCCGACGGCTCCAGCGACAAGCATGCGAGCCTGGATCGCCAGGCCAAGGATTACGCGACGCTGTCAATCGTCATGACCGACGAATTTCTGGCGCAGCACGCCGAGCTTGCCTTGCATGCCGTCCGGTTGGCCAAGGGCCCCGCCCTCACCGAAGCTACCGATGCCCTGCAACGCGCCATCGCAGGCGGATCGGTGCAAGCGATGCTGCTGCTGGCGGAACTGAATCTTCGCGAGGATCCCGTTGCAGCGGCGTCCCAATATCGCCAAAGCTCCTTCAGCAGCGACGACCAAGGCATCAAATTTGTCGGTTCAGCCGCCAGGGCCGCGGAACTCTACGCCATGGCCGTGGCCAAAGGCTCCAATGCCGCGCGGGTCAACCTGGGTGTATTGCACGAACTCGGTCATGGCGTCGGCAAGAACCTCGCAATGGCGGAGAAGCTGTATCGGGAGGCGATGGCCTGGAAGGACAACGGTCCGGCTCAAATCGGCTTGCTGCGCCTGTCGCTGCAGGATGTTTGGGAACGCGAAGCCTCGGCCGAATGGGCGACCAACGACCAACTGCTGCGCGATTCCACTCCGGGACCGGCCTCAGCAAACGATATCCTGGTCGAGCCTGTTCATGACATGAGCACCATCAACATCACCGATGCCCTTGGTCACCGAGTTTTTTCCGGATTCGTGAATTCCAACCGGCCCTATCGGGTCGCATCCGGCCGCGATGACCTCATTTTGTGGCCCGGATACATGAACGATGTGCAGGTCAGATTTGGCGGCAAGATCATCCATTCCAGCGACAGCGCAGCAGCGGGTATCAGACTGGACCGGAAGCTGCTCGCGGCAAATCGCGACCCGTTCATCATGAACAGGGACGAAGACAACGACCATTGGGAGCATCTTCCGGACGAAACGCTCCTCAAGAGCCGTATCAAGATTCACGCGAATACCGACAGCAACATCTTCGTCCATGACGATCAGAATCTCTTCGGGATCGAATTCAATTCGATGAACGCGGGCCGGGACGTCAGGCTGCCCGACATTCCCGGACTGACGCTCGTCGTACGACCGTTCGAGTCCTACAAGTCGGAAACGCGGCCATCGACCGTCTCGGTGATTGTCGATGGCAGCACGATCGCCCTGCCGGAGATCACCGCGCCTCCGAACTGCTGGGTTACGGTGCGGCTCGACCTCGACAGGCTGCGGCAGATCCACAAGGTCAATGCCGCGCGACTGGATTGCCAGGCGCTCGCGGAAAATAGCCCGGTCCCTTACCTCACGGACGAGGCGAACCAGGTCGTTTCCACGGCAGAACGACTACCGGACGAGCACGTCAACGGAGTCATCGCGGGGTTCCTGCGGCTAAACAAGGGAATTTCCCGGCTACAGATGACATTGGGCGGCCGTGCCGATGAGCGTTACCGCGCCGACCGGATTTTCCTGGCGCAGGACCTCAGACAGTATGGCCCCAACAGCTTCGAGACCATTCAGAGTGAGATGAACCTTGCCGACAGCGAAATCGCGCTTGGCCTCATCCAGCCCGCGCGTTCGCGTCTTGACGATGCTCTCAACCGGCTGGGATCGCTCGGCACGATCCCGCCGGACTTCGAGGCGTCGTTGTTCCGGACCTATGGAAGCGTATTGCTGAGTTCGGGCCGCTACCTCGAGGCGGAGCGATTTTTCGTGAGAAGCAACCTGTCGCAGCGCAAAAGCAACGAAGCCAACCGTGGGCCACCACAGAGCCTGGTCAATTACCACTTCCTGTCGACCATCGCTGAGCGGCTCGGCGATTTCGATCGAGCCCTGATGTACACGCTTCAGGCCCAGTTGTTGCTGCAAGCGGACCTTCCGGAACGGAGCGACGATTACAACAGGGAGTTTGCTCCCACCACGCTGGTGCGGATCATCGACCTGCTACATCGCCTCGATCGCAACGAGGAAGCGAACGACATCCTCGACTTCGCTCACGTCCAGGCCAAGCGAGACATCGTGCGCGACGTGCCGGAGCCGTTGCATTTTCCACTCGACCTCACGGTGTTCGAAAGAACCTTCGGCAAGGTCGAAAGATCCGACAACATCGCCAGTGTCCTCGGCTATCTCGGCACGGTCTATTCCTGGATGGGGCGTCACGAGGAGGCCTTGCCGCTGCTGCGGCAAGTCACCGAGACGCGCACCAACGTCTATGGCGAGGGAAATCCCTCCACCGCGATCGCTCTCGCCAAATATGCGGATGAGGAATTGGCCGTGGGCGATCGCGAAAAAGCCATCGACACGGCGCGAACCGCTTTCGATTCCCTCACCAAATTTCTGGCGCTTCGCGCCGGAGCTAGTCGCAATCCCCGCGGTGGCATGGAGGCGCTTGGTCCTGCGGCGTTTTCGCTGCTCGGAGCGCTGTACGGAGGCAACGACCCCGGCAGCCAGCTCGCGCATCAGGATGAGGCGTTCGAGGTGGTCCAGCGCCTGCAAAATTCATCGGCGGCCATCGCGCTGCGAGAGTTCGGCGTACGGCTCCAGGAACGCGAGTCCTCCAAGCGCGACCAGCTCCGCAGGATCCAGGACCTCGGCGACGAGCTGTCGCGACTGGATGCGAGCCTGATCGGAGCGGTCTCGGCGAGCGAACGGCTCAACGAGGAACGGATCGCGCGGATCAAGGACACGATCCGCAAGACCGAAGCCGAGCTGGAGGTATTGACGTCGCAGAACAAGGGGAAGCTGGACAAAACCCAAGACGAGGTCGCTTCGTATCAGCAGATCAAGCGACTGCTTCAGCCCAACGAGGCGCTCGTTACCATCGCCAACGGCATCGACGCGAGTTTCGTGTTCGTCGCGACGCGGGATCGGCTGAAGTGGTTTCGATCGTCATTGAACATGCATGACCTGAAGCAGAAGGTCGCGACATTGCGGTGCGGCGTCGATGCCCAGCAATGGATCGGTGAAAGCCGCTTGCGCTGCATGAAGGCCACCAATGCGACGGCCGCAGGCAGCGCTCTGCCGTTCAGCCTGACGGCGGCGCACGATCTGTATCAAGACCTTCTGGAACCGGTCGAGGACGTGATCGCCGGCAAGGACCTGATCTTCGCCTTGTCAGGCCCGTTAAGCGGACTTCCGCTCGAAATCCTGGTCACGCGCCGTCCTTCTCGCGACATAGCCACCAGCCCGGCTGACTTTGCCAACGTGGATTGGCTAATCAACGGGCATGCCATTTCGATCCTACCGTCGGTCGCAAGCCTGACGACGCTGCGGTTGCATCAGGACGCGCGCGCGACGATTGGTGTGGATCGACGCCTGGCCTATATTGGCTTGGGCGATCCTTCGCTGACCGGGGACGGGGATTGCCCGAAAATCAAGGTGCCGCGGCAATGCGCGCAGCTTGTTCGAAGCGCGTCAGCGCAATCGGGCGCAATTCTTCGCCGGGCCGCGATCCGCCCGACCGGTAGCTATTTCCGGGGCGATCTGGCCGATGTGCAATCGCTGCGGCAAATTTGTCCGCTGCCGGAAACAGCAACCGAACTGCGCTGCGTCTCGAAAAGCGTCGGCGGCGCCAATGATCGGCTGGTTCTGGGCGAACAGCTGACGGAGACTGAGATCAAGCGGCTCCCGCTTGACCGCTACCGCATCATTCACTTTGCCACCCACGGGCTGTTGGCCGACCAGACGCGGACATTCGGCGATTCCGTCGGCGAGCCTGCCTTGGTTCTGACACCGCCCAAGACCGCAACACCGCTCGACGACGGACTATTGACGGCCTCCGAGATCGCGCAGCTCAAGCTGAATGCGGATTGGGCCATCCTGTCAGCCTGCAACACGGCCGCCTCGAGATCGCTCGAAACCGATGCGCTGTCCGGATTGGCGCGGGCTTTCTTTTTCGCCGGCGCGCGATTGCTACTGGTGTCGCATTGGAGCGTCGATTCGAGCGCCACCGTGATTTTGATCAGTCGCGCGTTCCGCGCGATGGCGCTCGACCGGAGCATCAAGCCGGCGCAAGCGTTACGCGAGTCCCTCGTCAGCATGATAGCCGATCCGCCGTTCGCCCATCCGGCCAGGTGGGCGCCGTTTGTATTGATCGGCGACAGCAACAGCTTCTCTCGATGATGACGAATGGTCCAGGGCGCCCGGGCAGCAGCGCTCACGCACCCCGGCGAGGATGCCGCCTCGAACAATTCGCGGTAAGATGTAAAGGTGACTAGCGGACATTGGATCGCTTCATCGAGTCTGTAGCCGCTACGCCGCGACTGGCTCAACTCGAAGGCTCTATCCTGTCCTCCGATCGTCCAATGAAACTACCTTGGTCCCAGTCAGAAATGCGGCCCAATCGTTCATCAGTGCTCGTCGCTTTTCCAGCTTCTGGCCGCGTTGATAGGCCGCAGTCGTCTCGTTCTTGTACTTATGGGCGAGCGCAGCCTCGCGGACTCCATCAGGATAGTCGGTGCATTCCTCGGCCCAGGTAGCAAAGGTAGACCGGAAACCATGCACCGTAACGTGTCCGAAGCCGAGACGATCAAGTACCGCCAGCATCGCATTTTCGGAGAATGCTCCGCCATCGGGATTAATAAAGATCAGCTCACCTTGGCTGCCATTGCGCATCTCGTCGAGCACCGCCAGCGCGGGATCCGTCAACGGAACGTGATGGTCTTGATCCATCTTCATCCGCTCGCCAGGGATTTTCCAGGTGGCGGCCGGACTATCGATTTCACACCAATGCCCTTCGACGGCCTCGTTCGTGCGGCAAGCTGTAAAGATCAGGAAGCGCAACATGGCGGCGGCGCTACCGGACGCGCTCGCAAGGACCTTCATGAACGCCGGAGCCTCGCTGTATGGCAAGGCCGGATGATGGCGGACCACCCGCTTCGGGCGCTTTGGCAGCTTCTCACGCAATTGCCTCGTCAATTCGGCCGGGTTACGAAAGTCTGGATCGTCGATATCGACGTTCTTCGCGATGATCGTTTCGATCCGGCCACGGACCCGGTTCGCGGTCTCCCGCTTTTCCACCCAGATCGGCTTCAGTAGATCGTGGATGTGGCTTGGCTTGATCTCGGGGATCGTCAGCTTGCCGATGGTGGGATAGGCGTAGCGCTTCAGGGAGGATGGCCACTGATCGCGATGCTTCTCGCTCCAGGTCGACCAGTTCGTCCGGATGTAGGATTCCGCGCATTCCTCGAACGTCGACAACACCACCTTGGCCTCGACGGCTTTCGCCTCTTCGCGTCCCTTTCGCCTCTCCTCGACGATGTCCACGCCAGCGGTGCTGCGATCGCCTTTCACCCGCAGCCGGGCTGCATCACGGGCGAGCCGCGCCCCCTTTAGAGCGTGCTGTGTTTATACGGAAACATAGCCTGAGTTTTTGAGATAGTTGGCGCACTCTTCCTTGGAGAAGACGTCGAGGAGTTCACCGACCTTGCGCCAAGTTG
>NZ_LGHM01000084.1 GCF_001908185.1 Bradyrhizobium sp. AS23.2 | reverse complement strand
AAACGCAGCGAGAATTACATTCTTTATTTCGTGCTTTAAGTTGGTCGCGCTTGCGAGTTTGGGGGTTAAGAAGGTCGTGGACGAATAGCTTCTTCTATCGTCATCAAGCGCCTCGGCGTTTTCACACAGCCAAGACCCGAAGCGGGCATATCACTGTCCCCGCGAGACTCTTTCGCCCTACCGCAAGAAGCCCGGGGGGGCGACATCGTAGCGTCAGCTTCTGCCAGCTCGCCGTTGTGCTACAGTTTTGCAGTCAATCCAAGGGGGACGGACTTTGGTCGAGCAGCACGTCGAACGCAGGCTTGGCTGCCCGCGTGGAGAACTTGGCCCCTCCGGGCAATATCTGTCTGTCCCGCGCGGCCTACGATCAGGTCAAGGGCAAGGTTGCCATCGCGGTGCACGATTGGGGTCAACAGCGCCTGAAAAACATCGCGGAGCCGGTCCAGGTGTTCATGCTCGATCCGGTCGGCGCGCGGCTGCCGTCGCGGGCGAAACCCGGCATCCGATCAATCACAGTGGCCGCATCCGCAATTCTCGCTCTCGTAACCATTGGAGGCGGCGGGGCGTGGTACCTGTTAGGTGGCACGGGCGTCACATCGCGGGCAATCCAGGCCCCGAATACAGTCGCGCCGCTCAGGACAGCACCGCGCTTATCGATTGTCGTGCTTCCCTTCACCAACATGAGCGGAGATCCTCGGCAGGATTACTTTGCCGATGCGGTCACCGACAGCCTGACCACAGATCTCTCACGGATTCAGGGCAGCTTCGTTATCGCGCGCAATACGGCGTTCACCTACAAGGGCCGGGCGATAGAAGTCCGCCAGATCGGACGTGAACTCGGTGTTCGCTACGCACTCGAAGGCAGCGTGCAGCGCGCCGGCGATCAGGTTCGGGTCAACGCGCAGCTCATCGATACCGAAACCGGGGGCTATGTCTGGTCCGACCGCTTCGATCGTCCGCGCAGCAACTATCTGGAATTGCAGGATGATATAACCGGCCGGATCGCACGCATGCTGGGATTGGAACTGGTCGTCCTCGCGGCCAGGAGCATCGAACTGGAGCACCAGACCAATCCGACCGCGTCGGACCTTGCCTTGCAGGGATGGGCCGCGGTGTTCAAGCCGACGACGCCCGAGACGCGAGAGGAAGCGCGGCGTCTATTTGAGCATGCGCTCGAGCTTGATCCCCACACATTACGGGCATTGACAGGGCTTTCCCTGACGCTCTCCAATCTGGTCATCAATGGACAATCGACCAACGCGGCCGAGGATTTGCGGCGTGCCGACGTGCTCTCGCAGCAAGCAATCACGCTCGATCCGAACAGTTCAGTTGCCCATGCGCAACGTGCCCGAGTTCTGCAGGCACACGGGCGGCAGCAGGAGGCCGCCGAAGAGTACAGGATCTCGCTGCAACTTAACGGCAATCTACCGGCGCCGACGCTTTTTCTTGGCGAAACATTGGTGTTCACCGGGAAATCCGTGGATGCAATTCCGCTGTTCGAACGCGCCATCGAACTCAGTCCCCGCGACCCCGGCCTTGGAACGTGGCAGTTTGAAATGGGCCGCGCGATGATCCTGCTCAGGCGCGATGACGATGCGCTGGCCTGGCTGAGCAAGTCGGTGGCGACCAATTCGAGACTGGCGTATGGCCAGCTTTATTACGCCGCGATCATGGCTACTAGAGGTGACCTTTCCGCTGCTCGCGCGGCACTTGCGTCGGCGGGTCGCCTGAATCCAAATTACACGACACTCGCGAAATTTCGGGCCACCGATCTATCGGACGATCCCACCTATGTGGAGCAGCGCGTGTACGTGGAGGACGCGTTGCACAAGGCGGGACTGCCCGAGCAGTGACTTCCAATTCTGGTCGGCTATAACTGGCAGAGGTCGCGCTTTGAGCTACAGGAGGCAAAAATGAAGCGATCAATCGCCTTGTCAGCGTCGCTAATTATTGGCTTCTCGGTAGGAAGCAATGGAGGCGTGAGTGCCGCAACTTACTGCCAATACGTTGGCTATCCCGCCAATTGTGTCGTTCGGCCCGGCGTCATCGTCGCGCCAACCCGTGATGCTCGCGGACTGCCTCCGTTGACTGATTCCCGCCCGAGCGGCGTGATAACGCGGGACTTGTTCGAAAGGAATAATCCGAACAACCTGCGATCGGATTGGCCCAGTCCACCCGCTCAACCGGCCCAGTTCTAAAATTACGCGGCACGGTCGTGGCTGTGCAGTAGAAGTAGCAGAGCCAAATTCGCGCGCATTCCCCAAACCGCTTCGTCCGAGTTTGGTCCCTGAGCTGACATCGCCGCAGCGCCGGCCGATGCCGCCTTTTGAATCATATGCGGACCTCTGCCTCTTGGCACATTTTCACTGCGCGCCATGGAAAAGAGCGGGCGTGTTTGTACCATTCTGATCTTGTCGCAAGCACTGCGAAGCCGAGCTCTATGCGCTGCGAACGACTAGGCCGCGCGGCACCGGCCGCGACGCACGAAACCCTGTCGCCATGATAGGATAACGCACGGCCCATCAAGGCTGTTGGAGAGCAGGTCAAGCCCGGGCCGTTGAGCAGACAGCGCGAGACTGTCTTTGTCTTGAATTCCTCTGTCCTAGGAAGGGAGGACACTCCATGCCGAGAAAAGAGATTCTCGACCAGATCCAGAAGTATATCCACCCGTTCCGTATTTCCAGCGGCAAAGGCTTTCGGCTGAAGGACTTCGACCCCGGCGACACGCGCGGTCTGAACATGGAAAAGGGCGAAGCTGCCGACCTTCTTCAGCGGGGCACCCGGTGGCTCGCAGAAGAACAGGACATGCTTTATGCCCAGGACCGTTGGTCGCTGCTGCTCGTGTTCCAGGCCATGGATGCGGCTGGCAAGGACAGCACCATTAAACACGTCATGACGGGGGTGAATCCGCAAGGCTGCCAGGTCTTTTCGTTCAAGCCGCCCTCACAGGAAGATCTCGCACATGACTTCATGTGGCGCTACATCTCGCGTCTGCCGGAGCGTGGACGGATCGGAATCTTCAATCGTTCCTATTACGAGGAGGTCCTCGTTGTGCGCGTTCACGAGGATATCTTGAAGCAGCAGAGGCTCCCGCCGTCGTTCGTGGGCACCCGGATCTGGGACGAACGACTGGCAGACATCGCGCACTTCGAGGATTACCTCACCCGGCAGGGCACAGTCATCCTCAAGTTCTTCCTGCATGTCTCGCGCGAAGAGCAGAAGAAGCGGTTCATGAAGCGCCTCGACAACCCCGGAAAGAACTGGAAGTTCTCTGCATCGGACGTGCGCGAACGCAAGTACTGGCTCGATTTTATGGGCGCATATGAAGCGGCGATCGCGGCCACTGCATCGGAGCAAGCGCCGTGGTACGTGGTGCCGGCCGACAACAGATGGTTCACCCGTCTTGTCGTCGCAGCGGCAATCGTGGAAGCAGTAGAGAAGCTCGACCTTGCATATCCGAAGGTGAGCCCGGAGCAGAAGAAGGAGCTGGCAGCGGCTCGTGCGGAACTTGCGCGTGAAGCTTAGGTCCCGTGGCCCGAACGCTCGAGGGTCGGCGCAATCGGTGCAGCAACAAAAATCACGCCGCGGGTGACGCTCCGCGGCGCATTTCTGTCGGTCGCGGCGCCAAGCCGCGGCAAGAGATCGAAGCACGCGCAAGCCTGCGAAAAGGAGCCGCTCACGCGCCTGCTTCCGTGGCGACAACAACCTTTCGCAACGAGCTCGACGAGCGAATGACAAGCTTTTCCGCCTCGACCACGAGGAAGAACAGCAAGCCGCCCGCAAGAAGCCAGGGCCACACCTGAAGCGGGATAGATTCGTTGCCGAACATCGCCTGGACCGGTGGTGCGTAGGTGAAAATCAGTTGCAAGATCACGACGGCAATTATGCCGAGCGGCAAGTACGCGTTGCCGGTGTGCGCCTTCAGGGAGAGCGACGAATCGAGCAGGTAGCGGCTATTCAGCAAATAGAACACCTGGCCGATCGTGATGGCATTGACGGCTACCGTTCGGGCAAGCCCATCCGAGGCGCCTTGCGCCTTCATCCAGAAGAACGCCAACAAGGTGTAAGCAAGCAGCGCCAAGCCCACAAAGATGATCCGCCAGATCCCGAAGCCGGTCACGATGGGGCGGTCTACTGCGCGCGGGGGCCGATCCATCACATCGATCTCGTGCGGCTCGAAGGAGATGACCAGGCCGAGCGCGACCGACGTGACCATGTTGACCCAGAGCACTTGCGGGGCCGTGATCGGCATCGTGAACCCGGCAAAGATTGCCACCGCAATGACCAGCGCCTGCGCGACATTGGTCGGCAGCATGAATAGCATGGCCTTCTCGATGTTGTTGTAGACGGTGCGACCTTCCTTCACCGCCACCGAGATCGAGGCGAAGTTATCGTCGGCCAGGATCATTTCGGCAGCCTCCTTCGTGACCTCGGTGCCTTTGATACCCATCGCGACCCCGATGTCGGCTTTCTTGAGAGCGGGCGCGTCGTTTACCCCATCGCCTGTCATCGCCACGATTTGATTGTTGGCCTGGATCGCTTTCACCAGCCGCAGCTTGTGTTCGGGGCTGGCGCGCGCGAAAACGTCAACGGCGCGAACGCGTTCCTGCAGCGTCGCGGTGTCCATGTCCTCGATTTCGGCGCCCGTGATCGCGGTCTTTCCGTCACCAAGCCCAAGCAACTTGGCGATGGCCGCGGCAGTGATCTTGTGATCGCCGGTGATCATGGTGACCCGAATTCCGCCACCGTGGCACTCCTTCACGGCTTCGATGGCCTCTTTGCGCGGCGGATCCAGCAGGCCGATGAGGCCGAGCAAGACAAGCGTCCTTGGCAGGTCGGCGGCGGTGAGACCGCCAGCCTTCACCTTCGGGTTCTGGAGCCACGCGAACGCCAGCACACGTTCGCCTTGGGCCGCAAGCCTGTCCGATTGTTTCAGGAAGTGCTCGCGGTCGAGCGGGCTCGATTGGCCGTCGGCGGTCTGCTGGCGATCGCAGTGCTCAAGAATGACTTCCGGGGCGCCTTTGACGAGCAGGACTTGCTCCCCGTTCGCATCTCTTTGGAGCGTCGCCATGAACTTGTGCTCGGATTCGAACGGAATGGCGTCGACACGCGGAGATGCTGTCTGCTCGAGCTGCCGATCCATACCGAGCTTGGCCGCGAATGGATAGAGCGCGCCCTCGGTCGGATCACCCTCCACCTTCCAGGTGCCTTCCTGCTGGAACAACTCGGCGTCGTTGCAGAGCAGGGACACTCGCCCCATCAGCGCGAGTACCGGGTCCTTGCCCGCGGGCTGTCCGTCCTTTTTGATTTCTCCCTCGGGAGAATAGCCGTCGCCGGTGATCTGATACGCCGCTTCGGCCGTGACGGCGGACACCACCATCATCTCCATGAGCGTCAGCGTGCCCGTCTTGTCCGAGCAGATCCGCGACACCGAGCCGAGCGTTTCGACTGCCGGCAACCGCCGGATAATCGCGTTGCGCTGGGCCATGCGCTGGACGCCGATGGCCAGGGTGATCGTGATAAGCGCGGGTAGTCCTTCCGGGATGAGCGATACGGCGATGCCGACGACTGCCTGGAAGAGCTCCACAAAGTCGATCCCCTTCACCCACTTGCCGTAGGCGAAGATCAGGACGCTGATCACCCCGATTGCCGCACTGATGGCGTAGCCGAACTTCTTGATCTGGCGCAGCAGCGGAGTCTCGAGCGGGCTCACGTCGGCGAGCAACTGGTTGATACGGCCAAGTTCCGTCTCAGTACCGGTTGCGACGACCAATCCGGTCGCGCGACCCGATACGACCATGGTGCCGGAAAATGCCATGTTTGCGCGGTCGCCAACCGTCGCGTTCGCAGGCACCGCCTCGACGTTTTTTTCTGCCGGCACCGATTCACCTGTGAGGGCCGCCTCTTCGGTCCGCAGGTTCTTTGTCTCGAAGAGTCGCAGATCCGCAGGAATCTTGTCCCCCGACTCCAGGAGCACGACGTCCCCCGGAACAATATCCTCCGCGGGAATCATGCGGGTCTCCCCGCCGCGTACCGTCCGGGCTTCGGCGGTCAGCATATTGCGGATGGAATCCAGCGCCTTCTCGGCCTTGCCCTCCTGAATGAACCCGAGGAGCGCGTTGAGAACGACCACGCCAAAGATGATTGCCGCGTCGACCCACAGGTTCAACATCAGCTTGGTGAACCCGGCAGCGAGCAGCACGTAGACCAGGATGTTGTTGAACTGTGCGAGAAGCCTCGCAAACCAGCCGCGTTTCCTGCCTTCGGGGAGGCGGTTCTGGCCGTATTTCTGAAGTCGGACAGCGGCCTCAGCCGGAGCAAGCCCCTTCTCGTAGCTGGTAGCAAGTCGCTCCACCACCTCATGTTGAGGTAGTGCGTGCCAGCGCGTCACCTCATTGGTCGTGTTCGCATTCGCTGCTGCGCTCATGCTATTTTGTCTACCGGCCGACGTCTAAGACCAGTCAAGTCCGCCTACGGCGTTTGACATCTGGCATTTTTTTCGAAGTCCCAATGACATGGGGTGTGATCCGCAAGGCCCTTGATGGCACGCCGTTCGCGATCCGCAATTGAGTAAGAACGTGTGCCTTCTGCCGATTCAGGTTCTCGGAAACGACAAACCCGTTCTTATCGTCATCAATGGACCTCGGCACCGGCCGGAGACAACGACGATCCGCGCCGTCATCGGCGACGCTCGGTTTGTCGAAAATGATGACTTCGGGGGGTGAACCACCTGGCCAGGGCGCGCACCTCGTCTTCGCATGTTTCCAGGGCGATCTTCTGAGCCAGCATCACGTCGCCGATTGGCAAATCAACAATCGTCGTGAAACATAGCCCCTCCCGGAGGCGACCGCTTTTGTCGATCTCGCATACATTGGCCGAGGTGCCAGTATAGATCCTGTACTGGTTTCCGGTGTTTCCTCCGACGACGTCGAAGTAACCCTTGCTTGCGAACTGCTCTCGCTGCGCCTGCGACAGCCATTCTCGCAGCATCCGCAGCGACCGTCCCTCGGGCGTGGCCTCGGCGCCGTGCCTTATGAAAAGAGCTCTCGTCGCCCTCATGCGGGAGCGGCTACTCGATGGAGTAGATCGAAACCCGAACATGACGGGGCGACTACCCGCCGACTAGTCTGGGAAAAAAGAGTGTTTCTTCCGCCGAGGGGGCGAACGACCGGACTTTCGACACCTGATCTGGACCGGTCCGGACCGCCGCGGTGAAGCCAAGACCGGTCAATTCGTAAAAGCGCCGTTCCGCCTGGGCCAGTTCCTCTGCGTCGTCGGAGTTGAAGAAATAGCGGCTATCGCCATTGCGGTCCATCACGAGCTGGATTGGCATGATCGCCCTCCTATGATTGCTATTGGCCGAATATCCTCGATCCAAGAGTATCGCACGGGCAACGCCTTATCAGGGCGTTGCCGTAGCCACGTTTCCTCTAGCCTCCCTTCGCCGCCTCGTATGTGTCCCGGTATCCTCTGGCAATCGATCGAACGCCCCGTCCGATATCGTCGTAGACGTCGTCCGGCAGGTTCGCCAGGGAAATACGGAGCGACCATTCGGGGGCATCGAAGCCGCCACCGTTCAGCAGCACGATCCCGTGGGCTTCCGCCAAGCGAAACGCAAGATCGAGCGGATGGACGTGGCTCTTCAGATAATCGACGGCTTCGTCTCCGATGTTCTTCCGGGCCCAGAACTCGAAATCGATCAGGCCGTAATAGGCGTCGTAGTTTGGATTGGGCGCCAGCTTGTCGGCGAGTCCCAGGCCATCGAGCAGCGCCCACAGCCGCTTGTTGACGATTTCCATGCAGGCGGCCTGATAGGCCTTCTTCGCGTCCATCATCTCCGAGAGCGAGAAAAGGCTCATCATCACCTGCTGCGGCAGCGACAGGCCCGCAGTGTGATTGAGCGCGACGTCGCGACTGTCGGCAACGATTCGATCGATGAATTTGAGCTTGCGCGGCTCCAGCGTCAGCGGCCCGTAACGCTTGTCGAGCGCCTTCACGGCGTCGTCCGGCAGCTTCGCGATCATCTTGTCGAAGATGTTGTCTTCATGAATGGCGATTGCGCCGAGCCGCCATCCCGTGCAGCCGAAATATTTCGAATAGGAATAGACGCCAATGGTGTTGTGCGGGAGCTCGCCCAGCAGTGAGCGGAAACCGTGAACGAAGGTACCGTAGACGTCGTCGGTGAGCAGCATGAGGTCGGGGCGCTTGGTCCTGACCAGGTGACCCAGCTTGGCGATTGTCTCCGGGCTCACCCCCATCCCGGAGGGATTGGCGGGATTGACGATGAAGAACGCCTTGATCTTCGGATCCTCCAGCTTCTTGATTTCCTCGTCGGTGAACTGGAATTTGTTTTCCTGCGGCGCCCTGATCTGGACGACCTCGAGGTCGTAATCCTCCAGATGCGTCATCTCGATGTAGGGCGTGAAGATCGGCGTTCCCAGCGCGATGGTGTCGCCGGGAAGCAATAGGCGGTTGGCCTTCAGTGACTTGAAGAGGTAGCACATCGCCGCCGTGCCGCCCTCGACCGCATAGATGTCGAACTTGCCGGCCGGCCGCGGCTCACCGCAAACGGCCCACATCAGATATTCGTGCACGATCTTTTCGTTGTGCACCAGCATGCGATCCGGCACCGGATAGTTGTCGCCGATGATGGAATCGACGAGCTCGTGGACGAAGGCGTCCGGGTCGAAGCCGAATTTCTTGACCGCAAAAGGCAGCATCTCCGAAAGGAAGCCCGCGCCAGGCATGTCAGAGTGCTTGGCGAGCCACGCCTCAAACCGAGCGGCAATGCCCTTCGCCTCAGGCATGCCGCCAATCCCGGCCGGGTGCTCCATGACCCGCTTGCTTTCGGTGATGGCGAACTGTCCCAGCAGGAAGAAGCCTTCGCGCGGCGTGGTGGCCACCCAGTTCGGATTGCCGCGGCCGGCGTTCAGGAACGCGGATTGCGACCGTTTCGACGTCGCCTTGGCGAGATTGATCAGCTCGTCCTTGATCTCGAACGGGCTCAGCGCCTCGAATTTTTTCAGGGTCAAGATATCGGCCATATCACACTCCGAACTGTGCGATCTGTTGGGACGAGGTGGACCAGGCTCCCGCGGCTACGCAATCGCGCTCAGGATGATCGGCGGCCGGCGGCATCTCTTGATCTACCTCAAGGCTTAAGCGGCAATGACGCTCCGAACCGCCGCCATGCCGCAACGCAGCGAGACGATGTCGTCGGTGGGACCTCGGATGCCGCGAAGCTCAGCCGTCGGGCTTGACATAAATCAATATGTCCCGTCCGACCCGCCGCCTCATGTTGATCGATAGGGCTTTAGCGCTGTCGTCGGATCTTCGATCCGCGACGTCGCGCCGGAGCGAGCGGGCGCGCGCCGACGGCATGAACGGGGTGACATCATGATCGACTGGTTCTTTCAGACGCTCAAGAGCTATCCGGAAATTGCGATCTTCCTATCCTTGGCCCTGGGCTACTACTTCGGCTCCTTCACCTACAAAGGCCTGGGGCTCGGGGCCGTCACCGCGACGTTGATCGCCGCTGTTATCATCGGCCAGATCGGAATCACGGTTACAGGTCCGCTCAAGCCGTTCTTCTTCCTGATGTTCCTGTTTGCCATCGGCTACGGCGTCGGGCCGCAATTCGTGCGCGGCATCGCGCACGACGGTATTCCCCAGGCGATTTTCGCTGCCGTTGTGTGCGTGTTCTGCCTCCTCGCCCCGTATGTCGCGGCGAAGATTGCCGGTTACGATGTCGGTTCGTCCGCCGGACTTTATGCCGGTTCGCAGACGATTTCGGCGTCCATGGGTCTGGCGACCGATGCCATCAATCGCCTCGGGCTCTCGCCGGAAGAAACCAAGAAGATCCTCGACGGCATGCCCGTCGCCTACGCGGTCACCTATATTTTTGGCACCGTCGGATCCGCGATCGTCCTTGCTCTCTTTGGCCCGGCCCTGCTCGGCATCGATCTCGAAGCCGCGTGCAAGAGATATGAGGAGGAGCACGGCGGCAAGAAGCAGTTGGGCGGTCCCGGCACCGCGTGGCACCAGTTCGACGTCCGTGCATTCCGCGTTCGCGAGCGCGGCCCGGCGGTCGGGAAAACGGTGCAGGAGGCCGAGACGCTGGTTCCCGATCAGCGGGTGTTCATTCTGCGGTTACGGCAGGACGGGAGGATCATCGATGCCATGGCCGATGCCGTGATTCATGCGGGTGATGTCGTGGCCGTGGCAGGCCGGCGCGACGTACTCGTCCAGCTGATTGGCGAACAGGCGGAGGAAGTCGACGATCGCGAACTGCTTGCCATGCCGATCGAAGGCGTCGATGTCTACGTGACCAGCAAGGACGTCGACGGCAAGACCCTGGAGGAGGTGGCGAAGAGCCCTGCATCGCGCGGCGTGTTCCTGCGGAAGATCACAAGGGGCGCGATCGCGGTCGAGATCCCCATCCTTCCCAACACCAAGCTGAATCGGGGCGACATCGTCACCATCGTTGGACGCACGCCCGATGTCGCGGCCGCGACGAAGATGCTTGGCCGGCCGGATCGGGCAACCGACGTCGCCGACGTTGCCTTCATCGGTGCCGCCATCGCTATCGGCGCGCTGGTCGGGGCGATCGTCTACAAGATCGGCAGCGTGCCTCTCACGCTGTCCACCTCCGGCGGAGCGCTGATCTCGGGCCTGTTCTTCGGTTGGCTGCGGTCGGTGCGGCCGACCTTTGGCCGGATTCCCTCACCAACCGTCTGGTTCATGAATTCCGTCGGCCTGAACGTTTTCATTGCCATAGTTGGTATCTCGTCGGGGCCGGGCTTCGTTGCCGGCCTGAAGGCGCTGGGCATCGGGCTGTTCCTGTGGGGCGTCGTGGCGACGACCGTGCCGCTCATTCTCGCGATGTATGTCGGCAAATACGTGTTCCGCTTCCATGACGCCATCGTGCTCGGATGCTGTTCGGGCGCACGGACCACCACGGCCTCGCTCGGCATGATCAACGATCGAGCTAGGAGCCAGATTCCGGGGCTTGGCTATACTGTCACCTACGCGGTCGGAAACACACTGCTGACGATCTGGGGCATGGTGCTCGTCATGCTGATGACGTAGAGACCGGCTGCTTGAGATGCTGACCTGGCTGGAGCAGTTTCTCGTCCGTTATCCCGAGCTCGCGCTATTCCTGGTGATCGCCGCGGGCTACTGGATCGGAAGCTTCAAGATTGGCGCCTTCAGTCTTGGCCCGGTCACGGGCTCGTTGTTCGCCGGCCTGGTGGTCGGCGATTTCGCGCATGTGCCCGTTTCCAGCATGACCAAATCCTTCCTGTTTCTGCTGTTTCTGTTCGGAGTCGGCTATTCCGTCGGCCCGCAGTTCGTGCAGGCGATGAAGCGCGACGGGCTGAAACCGATGCTGCTCGCCGTCGTCGTCTGCCTCACCGGCCTTGCGGCCGCAATCGTCGTGGGGAGGATACTGGGGCTCGATCCCGGCCTTGCGGCGGGGCTGATGTCGGGGGCGCTCACTCAAAGCGCGGCGATGGGAACGGCGACCGACGCGATCAACGGCCTCTCGGTGCCCGAGGCACAGCGTGCCCTGTATGTCTCGCATATCGCGGTCGCTGATGCGGTCTGCTACATCTTCGGCTATGCGGGCGTGATCATGTGGTGCACGGTGATCGCACCGGCACTCCTGAAGATCGACCTGCGGAATGAGGCGCTCGAGCTCGAGCAGTCGCTGGGAATGACCCGCACCAAGCCGGGTCTGGCGTCCGCGTGGCGAAAATTCGAGCTGCGTGCCTATCGGCTGGACGAGCATTCCCCCCTTGCCGGGTCGACAGTCGCGGCCGCCGAAGCCCGCCTGCCGGAGCACCGCCTGTTCATCCACCGGATTCGTCGTGGAGAACGCATGCTCCAGGCGGAGCCCGACGCCGTCCTTGCGCCAGGGGATGTCATCACGATATCGGCGCCGCGCCAGATCATCGTGGAACTGATCGGCTCCCGCGCCGAGGAGGTCGAGGACATGGAGCTGCTCGACATTCCCTTGATCGCCGCTGACGTTTTCCTCATCAACGCCAAGCTCGCGGGCATGAACCTGCAGGACGCCTCTCAGCAGGACTGGACACGCGGCCTCTATTTGCGTTCGTGGAGCAGGGGCGGCCAGGAGCTTCCGATTGCTCCCGGCGTGGTTCTGCAGCGTGGTGACCTGCTGCGCATCGTCGGCCCCGAACCGGTCGTGGAGAACGCGGCGAAGAATATCGGTGTCATCGTTGCTCCCAGCACCAACATCGACTTCGTGGTGCTGGGGCTTGCCATCTTCTTCGGCGGCATCGTTGGCGTTCTCGTGAGTTTTCCTGTCGGCAGCATCAAGATCGCGCTGAGCACGAGCGTCGGCACGCTGCTTGCCGGGCTTCTGGTTGGCTACCTCCGCACGCTCAATCCGCGCTTCGGCCGGATTCCGGACGGCGCCATCAGCCTGATGACGTCACTCGGACTCGCCGCATTCGTCGGGCTCACCGGGATCCACGCCGGGCCGATCTTTCTCTCCTCCTTGCGGGAATCGGGCATCGGCCTGCTGCTCGGCGGCATGGTCGTGACCCTGCTCCCCCAGATTGTCGGATTTTGCTTCGGTCATTTCGTCTTGCGCATGAACCCAATCCTTCTGCTCGGCGGGTTGACCGGTGCGCAAACGGTAACGGCGGCCATGGCCGCTCTCCAGGAGCGATCGGGAAGCCCGGTGCCCGTGCTCGGCTATACGCCGGCGTATCCAGTCGCGAACATCCTGCTCACAACCTGGGGCTCTGTCATGGTTCTTGTGTTTGCGGCCTGAGCCGACGCAGCACGATCTATTGTTGGCAACGGAGATTCCGCGCTCCGCGGCAACGCGAAGAGCCGGCCATGGGTAATGTGTACTTCATCCTCCCTTAAGCTAGAGGCTGGAACTCGACAGGACGATGCCCGAAGGGCCACCCGCACGCCGCGCAAACTCGCATGCTCGATAGTCGGAACGCACTCCCTGTTTCGACGTTGTGCGTTGCAGACCCCCAACTCGACTTCCCTGAAGTCCCGATCTTGATCATCGGATTCCGGGGAAAACGCTGATCGTTCTGGGGCAGGATCTATGAGGTTGCCTTCCCACGTGCCCGGCCGGGCGAAAGCGATCGTCATGAGGTCTGACCTTGGTCAAGCTCCATCGCCTGGCGGCTTCGGCCGAGCTTCCGGCTTCCTGCTGAGACTACTGCTGTCCACGACTGTGGCAGCGATCGAGCTCCCTGCACTCGCATCGGACGCTGGTGATGATCCCCCTGCGGTGCATCAGCAGCTTTCTGCCGAAAATCCCAAACCAGAAGAAACGTCTCCGACGAAACGAAGTGACAAATCGGAGTCGGATGCTCCGTCCACGGCACCGGGCCTTTGTGAGGCGCTCGCTGCGGCTGCAACGACAAATGATCTGCCGGTCGATTTCTTGACTCGCCTGATCTGGCAGGAAAGTCACTTCAAGCCCGACGCGATCAGCCGGAAAGGTGCGCAGGGCATAGCTCAGTTCATGCCGGCGACCGCGAGGTTGAGCGGCCTTGAAGACCCATTCAATCCGCTGGAAGCGATTGCGAAGTCCGGCGAACTGTTGCACAGCCTTCGTCGTGCATTTGGAAATCTCGGCCTTGCGGCAGCCGCGTATAACGCCGGATCTGGACGTGTCCGCGATTGGCTTGGCGCCCGGCGGCCGCTTCCCTTGGAAACGCGGGCCTATGTGCGGCTTGTGACTGGTCGCTCCGTCGAAGAATGGGCCGGAAGCCAAACCGAACCGGTTGAGATGCCCTCGGTCGAAGTTATTCCGTGCAATCTACCAGCCATCATTCTGATGCAGCCCAAGCCGGATGCATCTCCTGAAACCGTCAAGCCATGGGGCGTGGAGGTGGTCGGCGGGCCGACTCCGGCCAAGGCGCTTGCCAGGTACCGTGAGTGGTTGCCGAAGTATGCGGCGATCGTTGCCGACCGCGAGCCTCACGTCGTTACACACGGAATCATTGGCCAGATGGGCGCCGTGCGGGTCCGGGTCGGCGAAGACACCCGGGCCGGAGCCGAAAAACTATGCGCGACCCTGAAGGCCGTCGGTACGTATTGTGACGTGCTGCGCAACTGAATGCGGAGCCGCTGAAGGGAACCGCCTCCATCCTGGCATCTGTCTTGCTGCAGTGTGTGCAACCCACCGCCCCGCAAGCGCGGCTGTTTCAGATTGAGGCGATCACATGCAACCAACGTCCCGTTTCGATGCGACTGCGTCCCTGCACCTCCACGCTCTCATTTCCGACCTGCGCTGGCGCGGTCGGATGCTCGAGGCTGATATCAAGGAGGAGGAACGTAAGGCCGGCAATGCCGATCCGGGCAGCGCGACCTATCCCATGCTTGCCGTGACGCTGCAGGCTCGCCTGGACAATCTGCGCGCCTCGATCGCCATGCTGGAGCGCCGGCTCGAAGATGCGCCCGGGATGACACGCGCGGCCTGAGCGGATTCGACGCGCTTTGCAAAGCGCCCCGAGCCGGAGGTGCAGGCGCACCGCCGGCCCTGGTTCGAAAGTGCCTGAGCTTGTCGCGACGGGCTAAAGCGCGATGAAATTGGGTTCAGTCGGCTGTCCGGGGCGTCACCTCTCCCCAGCGGGGAGAGGTCGGATTGCGCCTGGCGATGCAAAGCATCGTCCAGTGCAATCCGGGTGAGGGGCCGCAGCATTCGGTGAGGTCGTAACCCCTCACCCGGATCGCATCTTTCGATGCGCTCCGACCTCTCCCTGCGGGAGAGGTGATCCGAGTTCGCGGCTCGCGTCGATTCAACCAAAGCTCATCGCGCTCTAGAACTTGAAGTTCGCGAACGCCCGCACGCCAATGCCGGGCATCAGGACCTGGTCCTTGGTGTAGGACACCGAGTTGCGGATGCTCTGGTTGAGGAGATTGTTGCCGGTGATGCCGGCCATCATCTCGCGCGCACCGAACCAGTTGGGGTCGAGCTTGGTCTTGTAGCTCACCTCGGCCTTGAGCAGGTTGTAGCCGGGCGTCGGTGTCTCCGCGATCACGGCGACATTGTTCTGCGCGAAGGCGTGCAACAGGTTGACGCGCATCAGCCAGTTTTCGTCGCGCCAGAACACGCCGCCGCCCATCCGCAAGGGCGGAATGCGCGGCACGTTTGTGCCGTCGGTGAAGGTGGCACGAACCACATCGAGCTGGTTCTCGATGCCCCAGATGCCGCCGCGGAACGCGCCGATATCGAGCTGCGACTGGAACTCGCCGCCGCGGAAGATGGCATCACGCTGCGAATATCTCGCTTGCTGCAGCTCAAGCTGGTCCGGATTGGCGATGTCCACACAAGCCGCATTGTCGCACGTATTGCCGGTCAATCGGCGAAATATGAAGCCGTTGAACTTCGTGTAGTAGCCGGTGAGTTCGAATCGGAACGGCCCTGTCGCCCGCCGCAACCCGACCTCGATCGATTTCGCCGTTTCGATGCCGAGGTCTGGATTGCCGATGTCGAAGGTAGCGGTCGCGTCATGCGCTCCGCGCGAAAAGAGCTCTGCCGGTTTCGGCGCTCGTTCGACGTATTGACCGGTAATGCTGGCGACCAGACCCCACGGCAGATTCTGGAGCAGGCCAATGCTCGCACTTTTCGGCGTGAAGTTCAGATTCCGCGACGTGGTAGGACCAATACTGGCAGGGTCGATGTTAACGTCGAACACGGGAGGTATGAATGCCGGTGTTGTTCCGGAGAGATTGACATGCTCGATGCGTCCGGCAATCTGGGCCTTGGTGGTCTCGCTGAATTTCAGCTCGTTGAAGACGTAACCGGCGATCCTGTTGTTCTTGTTCGGATCCCACAATCCGTTGAGCGGGCTACCGGGATCGTCGGGGCTCGGTGCCGTCAGTTCCTGGTGGCCGGCCTGCACGCCAAAGGCGGTCGTCACCTCGGCGAAGCGCGCGTTGAACGGCATTAACTGCACCTCGGTGCGGATCTCCTGCTCCTTGTTGGTGAAGGTCTGCCGCACGCCGTCGCTGTTGAGGTCGGCGGGATCGGCAAGGCCGAGCTCGTTGTGCCGGTAGTCGGTCGCGCCGGCCCAGAAGCGGACGGCGTCGATCGCGGTGGCGTCGGGGTGGTACTCGCCCTTGACGTTGATCTTGGTCTGGTGGCCGTCGATCCGCGTGTCGTGGTCGGCGCCGTCGATGCCGGGGATGTGGTAGAGCGAGTCGTTCTGCGTGATCGCCGCGCCGATATAGCCGCCCTGGAAGAAGTAGGAGCCGCCGATCGATGCGCCGTCCGAAAGCGTCGCCGAATTGGGCTGGCGGCCGTTCACAGGCCGCGACGGATCGTTCAGATAAGGATAGCTCGGAATCAAATAGTCGGAGGTCGTGCGGCCATAGGCGTCGACGTGGAAGGCAAAGTTGCCGCCGCCGGTATCGAGCAGCACGCCACTTTCGACGCCGCGATCGACCGAGCTGAACGCAGTGCGCGTCTCGGCGGTGACGCAGGGCGAGGTCTCGGCGGTTGCGAGCGGAGCCTTGGTCGGCAGGCCGTAACTCTGGAACGATGGAGCGCAGGAAGGCAACGCATCCGGAATCCGGTTGTTGGTGGCACTGACGACGCCGCCGATCGAGGTCGAGCCGTAACGGAGCGCAGCCGGCCCGCGCACCACCTCGACCTGGTTGGTCGCGAGCGGGTCGATCGGGACGAAGTGATCCTCGCCGAGGTCGGAGGCACCGCCCCCATTGGTGCCGTTCTCGACGATGCCGACGCGGTTGACGTCGAGGCCGCGGATGACCGGTCGGCTGGAGGCGCCGGGCGCGAAGCTCGAGCCGGTGATGCCGGGCTTGGAGAACAAGAGATCGCCGAGTTGGCCGCCGCCCTCGCGGCGGATCTCGTCGTTAGGCACCACCGTGACGGTGGCGAACTGGTTGGTCACGATCGGCAGCACGCCCTGCTGAGGCGCGGCGGAGGCCGCGGCCGCCGGCGTGGCTTCGGCCGCACGTTCGCGGTTGCGTGCCCGCGCGCCGCGCGCGACACGGACTGGTTTGCGCGTGGGCACCACCGCTCTGCGCACGATGGGACTCGGGGCCGTCACGGTGACGGCCGGGATCTCGGTCGATGACTTATCCTGCGCCAACTCTTGGGCGAAGGCCGAGGTGGCGGCGGCGCCGAGCAGGAGCAGGCTGGCTCCGCCCAGACGCTGCGCGCGTCGCAATTCAAATGACATGTCCTGATTCCAGTCAGGCGCCGTCCGGAAGTTGTTTGTTGATCGGAGGCGGCCTGCCGTCGCGGCGCGACGGTTTCGACTTCAACTGCTCCCGGGCGATCGTCCGCGCCTTTGGCGCGGCGAACCGGGCGTGATCAAGCGTTGGAGGTCAGGACGCGGGAGGGGCGCGGGGCTGGAACGCCGTGCCGGCCGATTTCAGATGGATGAATTCGGCGTCGGTGGTGCGGTAGAGCAGCTCGATCGCCTGCGGCAGCTGCAGCAGAGGCGGCGTCGCGAACACGACCGTCCCCGCCATCGCGACGACGGCGCAGATCGCGCAATTGTCCTCGCCCGGCTGCTCCCGCTCCGGCCCCGCAGGCGATTGCTTCTGGACCGTTGCGCGGTCGGTTGCAGCAATGCTCTTGCTGGTGTCAGCCTGCTGGAGCGCGGATTGAGCGAGGGGGGCCGCCTGGGCGAACCAGTGGCTGTGGCCGAATGTCAGCGCGAACTGCACCAGCATCGCGAACAGCGCGAGCCGAGCGCCGTGCCTGATATTCGAGCGGAACCACTTCATCCGACGCACCCCGCATCGCGAGGCCCCAATTCCCGGCATCGCGATGTTATAATGTAACATCGCAGGAAGTATGAACGGATGTCAACCGCGGGCCGACCGGCCGGCGCGGGCAGCCGGTCCGATGTGTCGTTCCTGCAACTAGAGTGTTTTCGAGCGAAGTGGATACCGGTTCGCGTAAAGAAAACGCGTCAAAACTAGTATCTAGAGCCCCGTTCCGATTCCATCGGAACGGAAATGGCTCTAGCGGCCTTCGCGAACCCAGGTCGCGGCGAATGCGCCGAGCAGCAGCAGCAGGCCGATCAGGCCGGCGAAGATCGGCAGCACGCCGACGCCCTTCACGACGCTGGCGTCGCGCATCCTGACGCCCATCCAGCCGTCGCCATGGAAGACGCTGGTCGAGCGCGACGGCACGATGCGCGGCAGCTCGACGCTGGAACCGTTGACCACGCGCACGGCGTCGCCGCCGGTTGCCTGCGTCAGCGGCTTCAGGGTGTCGGTGGTCGAGGTGACTTCCGAAAACTCCTTCGGATTGGTCGGGCCGACATTGATCAACGCCTTCAGCGTGCCGTCGGTGGCCTGCCACAGGCCGAGCTCGTCCGCCGGCACTCTCGCGCGCCACTCGCCGGGGTCGCCGGGGCTGAGCGTCAGGTCATGCGACACGCCCGACGGCGAGGTCACGCTGACCGGCTGGACGCTGTCCGACATGGTCTGGCGCACCACCACGAGATCCTTGCCTTGCACCTGCAGGCGCAGCGCTTCCTCGTCGAGGTCGGGCTGCTTCATCAGCCAGTGCGACATCCGCCGCAACAGATCGAGATGCGGGCCGCCGCCCTCGTAGCCGCGCGCCCACAGCCAGATGTGGTCGGAGAGCAGCAGCGCGACGCGGCCTTCGCCGAAGCGCGACAGGAATAGCAGCGGCTTGCCGTCCACGCCCGTCATCACCGGCGGGTTGACGGCATTGCGGGTGTCGACGGTGCGGAAGAACCGGCTCCAATGCGGCGGCTCGCTCGCGGACCCTTCCAGCCCGCGTGTGACCGGGTGACGTTTGCCGATATCCGACAGATGCGCATAGAACGGCTTTTCGGTCACGCCGACGGGTTCTGCCGGCAGCACCGAATCCAGCGGCGTGCGCCAGATGCTGGTGTTGGATGCGTAGTCGGGACCGGCCGCGACCAGCACCGCACCGCCCGAGCGCACATAGCGCGCGATGTTGTCGAAATAGGCGATCGGCAGCACGCCCTGGCGGGCGTAGCGGTCGAAGATGATCAGCTGGAATTCGTTGATGTGCTGCTGGAACAGCTCGCGGGTCGGAAACGCGATCAGCGAGAGTTCGTTGATCGGCGTGCCGTCCTGCTTCTCCGGTGGACGCAGAATGGTGAAGTGAACGAGGTCGACGCTGGCGTCGGACTTCAAGAGGTTGCGCCAGGTGCGCTCGCCGGAATGCGGCTCGCCCGAGACCAGGAGCACGCGCAGCTTGTCGCGCACGCCGTCGATGGCGACGACGGCGCGGTTGTTCACCGGCGTCAGCTCTTTCTCCAGCGGCGAGGCCTCGATCTCGACGATGTTCGGGCCGGCATGCTTGATGTCGACGTCGACGCTTGCGGTCTGGCCGCTCGACAGCGTGCGCTCGTTGATGACTTCGCCGTCCCTGCGGATCGTGACCTTGGCGCGCTCGCCGGAGACGCCCTGGTCGTCGAGACGGTAGGTTATGGTCTGGGTCTGCCCGACGATGCCGAAGCGCGGCGCCGCCGTGATCGCGATGCGGCGGTCGCGCTCGCCCTTCTGCCCGGTGATGAGCGCATGCACCGGCGCCTGGAAGCCCAGCGCGGCGGCGTTGGCGGGGATGTCATGAACGCGGCCGTCGGTGATCAGGAATGCGCCGGCGACGCGGTCGACCGGCACGTCCGACAAAGCCGAGGCGAGGGCGCCGAACAGTCTTGTGCCGTCGGTTTCGCCATCGGCCTGTCCGGCGTCGACGACGCGGACCTCGAGCCCCTTGATCTTCTTCAGGTTGTCGACCAGCGCTTCCTGCGCCTGCGCGGCCTCACGGGTGCGATTGCCGAAATTCTGGCTCGGACTCTTGTCGACGACGACGGCGGCGACCGAGGTGAGGGGGTCGCGGTCCTCGCGGGTGAAGGAGGGATTGGCGAGCGCCAGCAGGAACAGCGCCAGCGCGGCGACGCGCACGGCAGCACCGCGCGAACGCGCAACCAGCAGCACGATCGCGGTGACGACGATCGCGGCGAGCGCGAGCCACAGGACGATCGCGGGAACAAGCGGCGTGAACGCAATGCCGTAATTCATGTCGATCCTATTGCCCGAGACGTTCGATCAGGGCCGGTGCGTGCACCTGGTCGGCCTTGTAGTTGCCGGTCAGCGTGTACATCACGATGTTGGCGCCGGCGCGGTAGGCGAACTCGCGCTGGCGGGTGTCGCCGCTGGTCACCGGCAGCATGTACTGGCCGTCGGCGCGCACGGCCCAGGCGCCGGCGAGGTCGTTCGAGCTGATGATGATCGGCGAGACGCCGTCGCCGCCGCGTGCCGGCCGCTGTGCGCTGTCGTCGTCTTCGTCGCGCGGCAAGGTCTCGACCCAGGTCTGGCCGGTGTTGAAGCGGCCGGGAAAGTCGCGCAGCAGGTAGAAGGTCTTGGTCAGCACGTGTTCGCGCGGCACCGGCTCGAGCTCGGGGACGTCGAGCGAGGACAGGATTTCGCGCAAGGCCTGCATGCCCGGCGTCTGCGAGGCGCGGTTCTCGCCGGGCGGCGCTTCGACCGCGTCGCGGGTGTCGAACAGCACGGTGCCGCCCTGCTTCATGTAGGCGTCGATCTTGTTGATGGCGTCCTGCGGTGGCTTAGGCGCGCCGGGCACGATCGGCCAGTAGATAAGCGGGAAGAAGGCGAGCTCGTCGCGCGCGGGATCGATGCCGACGGGATCGCCGGCCTCCAGCGCGGTGCGCTGCGCCAGGAACAGCGTCAGTCCGCTCATGCCGGCCTTGACGATGGAATCGACGTCGGCATTGCCGGTGATGACATAGGCGAGGCGGGTCTGCGACGTCGCCTTCATCGCGAATTCGTCCGCGGCGCTGTCGGCGCGCGAGGGCGTCGGCGAAAGCGGTGCGAGGCCTGCGAGCACGACGGCGAGGACGATCATTGCGGGCGCGGCGCGGCGGCGCAGCAGCGCGGCGATCCCGCCGCCGAGCAGTGCGACGATGATAGCGTCGACCAGGAACAGCGCGAGCGCCGTCGACAGCAGCCAGCCGCGCAGATCGCGCGGTTCGGCATTGGTGTAGGTCGCATGCCGGGCGCGCAGGCTCGCGGTGTTCAGTGCAGCGATGCGGTCAGCGGCGGCGAGCGTATTCACGGCAAGCGGTCCTTCTGCCGGACCATAGAAGCCCGGCGGATGATCGGGTGTGGCGCGGTCGCGATAATCCGCGGGCAGCGGCTTTGCGGTGGCCGGCGGCGGGCCAAAGGCGCCGAAGCCGTCGAGGATGTGCAGCGGCGCCACCGTCTCGGCGGTCGCTTCGGCGGCAACCCCGGCGCCGGGCTTGGCGGTGTAGCCGGACATGTCGACGACGCGCCTAAGCATTTCGACGAAGGTGCCCGACATCGGCAAATCCGACCAGCGCATGTCGGCGCTGACGTGGAACAGGCTGACCAGGCCCTTGCCGCGATGCTCGCCGGTCACCAGCGGCGTACCGTCTTCCAGCGATGCCCAGCTCTTGGTGGCGAGCACCGCGTCGGGCTCGGCCAGGACCTGGCGGCTCACAGTGACATCCTTGGGGACAGCGACGCCTGCAAACGGACCGTCGGCGGCGAAAGCGGCGAGATGCTGCGGCTTCTCCCAGGTCAGGCTGCCGCCGAGCGTGCGGCCGCCCTTGCGCAGCTTGACCGGCACGAGATCGTCTTCGGCCTGCGCCAGGCGGGGACCGGCGAACCGCACCAGCACGCCGCCCTGGTCGATCCAGGCATTGAGACGCTCGCGCAGCTCGGGCGCGATGGTGCCGACATCGGCAAGGATAATCATCGGCAGCTTCTGGTCGAGGAACTGGGTGATGCCCTGCTGCGGCGAAGCCTTGTCGGCGAGCCGCACATCGGCGAACGGCGCCAGCGCGCGGGTGAGATAGAAGGTCGGCGCCAGCAGCGGCTGCGCGGTCTCGCTGGTCGAGCCCGAGACGATGCCGATCGCGCGGCGGCGCCAGCGCTTGTCGAGCAGCTGCACCGCGCCGGCGGAGCGCTCGCCGCTGATCTCGAGCCGCGCGATGTCGTTGCGCAGCTCGACCGGCAGATCGAACGATGCTTCGGTTTCCTTATCCTGCGGGCCGAACGAATAACGCGCTTCTCCGATCGGCGAAGCCTTCTGGTCCAGCGCGCGCACGGTGCCGACGGCGATGCCGCTGTCGGTGCGCAGCACCTTCACCGTCATCTTGGCGGCGGCGTTCTCGGCCGCGACGAGTGCCAGGGGAGAGGAGGTGCCGCCCTCGAACACCGTCAGGCTCCGGTCGCCGATGGTCTTGCCAAGGGCTTGCACGAATTCCTCACCGCGGCCGGTGTCGACGCCGTCCGACAGCCAGGCGATCTCGCAATCGCCGGTGGCCTTGAGGAAGCGGTCGACCGCGGCGAGGGTTTCGACGCGCTCGATCGAATAGGCTTTTGGCGCAAGCTGCCGCAGCGCCACGCGCGCGGCGCCCGCCGGCATCAGGGTGATGTCGCGGCTGGGCTCGGACAGCGGTACCAGCGCGATCGCGCGGCGGTCGTTGTCGGCATTGGCGATCAGCTCGTCGGCCGCCCTGATCCTGACGTCCCAGTTCGATGCGGCGCTCCAGCCGTCGTCGAACATGATCAGCAGCGGCGCCTTGCTGCCGGCAAGCCCTGTCTGCGGATTCCAGATCGGGCCGGCGGCGGCGAAGATCACCAGTGCCGCGGCGAGCAGGCGCAATGCGGTCAGCCACCACGGCGTCCGCGAGGGCGTCTCTTCCCTTGGAGCGATGTCGAAAAGCAGGCGCGTCGGCGGAAATTCGATCCGGCGCGGCCGCGGCGGCATCACGCGGAGCAGCCACCACAGCACGGGGAGGCTGACGAGGCCGATCAGCAGCAGCGGTTCGGTGAAGGCGAGCGGCAGTCCCATCATGCGGCCGGCCCTGCCTTGATCGTCGTCGTGCGGGCGCCCGATTTGCTCACCTGCATGCCGGCATGCAGGAACAGCAGCAGCTCGGCGGCGGAGCGGTCGGTCGCATGGGTCGTGAACAGCCAGTCGAGCCTGGAGGTCTCGGCGCGGATCTGGTCACGGTGCAGCGCGAGCCGCGCCGTGTAGTCCTGCGCCCAGCTCTCGGCGCGGCCGGCGGTGATCACGCCGAACCCTTCCGGCTCGACGAACTCGACGCGGCCGGAATAAGGAAACGTCTCCTCGGCGGGATCGACGATCTGCACCATCGCGCCATGCGCGCCGGAGCCGGACAGGCCCGCGAGCGTCGCCCTGATCTCCGCGATCGGTGACCAGAAATCCGACAGCACGATCGTCTCGGCGAGCGCCGAGGGCACGAAGGACGGCGGCAGGCTCAGCCGCTCGGCATCGTCATGCAGCATCGCCTGCGCCATCTTGTCGATCACGCTGCGGCTCGCGGTCGGCGCCATCAGCCCGGGGACGCCGACGCGTTCGCCGCCCGACACCAGCAATTCGGCCAGCGCGAAGGCGACGATCAGCGTGCGCTCGAGCTTGGATTCGCGCGCGGTTTTCGAAGCGAAGGCCATCGAGGGCGAGCGGTCGGGCCAGATCCAGACCGTGTGCGCGGCCTCCCATTCCTGCTCGCGGACATAGAGATGGTCGTCGCGCGCCGAGCGGCGCCAGTCGACGTTCTGCGCCGGCTCGCCCGAGACAAAGCGGCGGTACTGCCAGAAACTTTCGCCGGAGCCGGCGCGGCGCCGGCCGTGCAGGCCGTGGATGACGTTGGCGGCGATGCGGCGGGCCTCGAGCACCAGGCGCGGCAGCGAAGCGGCGAGCGTACGGCTTTCGCCATCGGCACGTCGGATCGCAATGATCTCCTTCGCTGTGTGCCCGTTCTCTACGGCCATCAACCGATCCGTGTCTTCAACTGCCGGATCACCTCCGGAATCGTGCGGCCTTCGGCGCGTGCCTGGAAGGTCAGCGCCATGCGATGCTTCAGGATGGGCTCGGCGAGGTCGAGCACGTCGTCGATCGAGGGCGCCAGGCGTCCGTCGATCAGCGCGTGTGCGCGCACCGCGAGCATCAGGGATTGGCTGGCGCGCGGGCCCGGGCCCCAGGCGATGAACTTGCCGACTTCGCCGCTCTCCGGACCCGGACGGGCCGAACGCACCAGCGACAGGATTGCCTCAACCACGGAATCGCCGACCGGCAGGCGGCGGACCAGCCGCTGCGCAGTGATCAGCGCGTCCGCCGACATCGATCCCTTGGCCAGCGTCTCCTCGACGCCGGTGGTCTCGAACAGGATGCGGCGCTCGGCGTCGCGATCGGGATAGTCGACGTCGATCTCCATCAGGAAGCGGTCGAGCTGCGCTTCGGGCAGCGGATAGGTGCCTTCCTGCTCCAGCGGGTTCTGGGTCGCGAGCACGTGGAACGGCTTCGGCAGGTCGTGGCGTGCGCCGGCAACGGTGATGTGCTGCTCCTGCATCGCCTGGAGCAGAGCCGACTGCGTGCGCGGGCTGGCGCGGTTGATCTCGTCGGCCATCAGCAGCTGCGCGAACACCGGACCGGCAATGAAGCGGAAGGCACGCTTGCCCGCGGTGCTCTCGTCGAGCACTTCGGCGCCGAGAATGTCCGACGGCATCAGGTCGGGCGTGAACTGGATGCGTTTGGCATCCAGGCCCAGCGTGACGCCGAGCGTCTCGACCAGCTTGGTCTTGGCGAGGCCCGGCACGCCGATCAGGAGCGCATGGCCGCCGGAGAGGATGGTGACCAGCGTGTTCTCGATGACGCGGTCCTGGCCGAAGATGACGGACGCGATCGCGTCCTTCGCCGCGCGAACCTGGTTCGACACCTGCTCGGCCGAACGGACGATCCCGTCCTCGAGTTTCTCGACACTCTCCGCCATCCGTTAGCTCCTTCAGCCTGCCACGCGGCTTGCTTGCGTCGTCACGCCATCACGTCGTCAAGTCAACACATGGACCTATGACATGGGCCCTATGCTAGACTTGCACGAAGGCCATGTATTCGTTGAATTAAACTATCCCCACCTTATCGGCTTCGGGTTATGTACGGCATCACGAAGTGGCGACCTCCATACCGGGCTTTTCCGGGGTGGAACCGTACACCTAACTACAACGTAGACCTGCACCAACCGTGCCAAAGGACAAAGTCAGGGCAAACCATGGCGAACCAAGGGCAGAGCGCCGATCGAGGTCTCGAGGGACTGACGGCCGCCGCCAAAAGTGCAGCCAATGCCGAAGGCGCCAGGAAAGGGCTGCCTCCGGTGCATCTGTGGAATCCGCCGTTTTGCGGCGATCTCGACATCCGAATCGCCTCCGACGGTACTTGGTTCTACATGGGCACGCCAATCGGCCGTCACGCCTTGGTCCGCCTGTTCTCGACCATCCTGAAGCGCGAGGGCGACAAGCACTTCCTCGTCACCCCTGTGGAGAAGGTCGGCATTCGTGTCGACGACGCGCCCTTTATGGCGGTCGAGATGCTGAAGGACGGGGAGGGCAACCATCGCGTGCTGCGCTTCCGCACCAATGTCGACGACTGGGTCACCTGCGATGCCGCGCACCGGCTCCGGTTCGAGCAGGCAAAAGACGGCGGACTGACGCCTTATCTGCATGTCCGGGCCGATCTCTGGGCCAAGGTCACCCGCGCGCTCTATTACGATCTGGTTGACATGGGTGAGGAGCGGATGGTCGATGGCCAGCCGATGTTTGGCGTCGAGTCGGCCGGCGAATTCTTCGCCATGGCCGATGCGGAGCAGGTGAGGGCCGCGCTTTGAACAAGCCTATCCTGAAAAGCGATCCCGTCGCGGTCGGCGCGGCCGATTTTTTCGCCCGCTCCAGGGCGAGGCTTGGCTTCGACGTTCCGCCCGGCCTGTTTGATCCGAACATCATACCGGCCTCGGGCGATCCCGGCACCGACAAGATGCTCGAGATCGTCGCGCGCGAGCAGCCGGTGCGGCCGGCTGCGGTCCTGATCGCGGTGGTCGACCGTCCCGAGCCGACCATCCTGCTGACGCAGCGCTCGGCGCATCTCAACGACCACGCCGGCCAGATCGCCTTTCCCGGCGGCAAGATCGAGGTGACCGACTCCTCCCCGCTCGATGCGGCGCTGCGCGAGGCCGAGGAGGAAGTCGGGCTGTTGCGCGACTTCGTCGAGCCGATCGGCTATCTCGATCTCTACGGCACCGCCTTCGGCTTTCGCATCCTGCCGACGCTCGCCAAGGTTCGGCCCGGCTTCGAACTCACGATCAACCACTCCGAGGTTGATGATGCCTTCGAGGTGCCGCTATCCTTCCTGATGAACCCGGCCAACCATCAGATGCACAGCAAGGAATTCCGCGGCATGGAGCGGTTTTATTACGCGATGCCGTTCGCGGAGCGCTACATCTGGGGGGCGACGGCCGGAATGCTGCGTGTGCTTTATGAGCGGATCTATTCATCATGATCCGGCCGGTTCTGACCGAGATCGGAATCTTCCTCATCCCCTTTGCCGTCTATGCGCTGTTCCTGGCCGCCAGCCGTTCCGGCCTGTTCGCGCGATCCTCTTGGCCGATCTACCTCGTCGCTCGCCTCGTCCTGGCTGCGCTCGTTCTGGTGATCGCGGGCCTGATCGGGTTCGCGCATTTCTCCGGAGCTGCGCCGGATTCGACCTACGTTCCCGCCCATATCGAGAACGGCAAGCTCGTGCCGGGCGTGGAAAAATAGGGGCCGGACGATGAGCGCGCAGCCGTTACTCGCAGATGCGCCCTGGCTGACCTCAGGCGGGACCGCGCGCGTCCTGCAATTGCTCAACGCGGACGGCGAGGAGGCGCGGGTGGTCGGCGGCGCCGTGCGCAATGCGCTTCTCGATCTTGCGCCCGGAGACATCGACATCGCGACCACGGCCCTGCCGGAGGAGGTGATGCGGCGCGCCAAGAGCGCCGGCATCAAGAGCGTGCCGACCGGCGTCGACCACGGCACCGTCACGCTGGTCATCGACGGCCAGCCCTACGAAGTCACGACGCTGCGCGAGGACACCGAGACGTTCGGCCGCAAGGCCAAGGTCGCGTTCGGCCGCGATTGGGTGAAGGACGCCGAGCGGCGCGACTTCACCATGAACGGCTTGTCGGTCGATGCGGCCGGCATCGTCTACGACCATGTCGGCGGGATCGCAGACGCCGCCGCGCGGCGCGTGCGCTTCATCGGCGACGCCGACCAGCGCATCGCCGAGGATTATCTGCGAATCCTGCGCTTCTTCCGCATTCACGCCGCCTTCGGCGCCGGGATGCCCGACCGTGACGGCTATCTCGCCTGCATCCGGGGACGTGCGGGCCTTGCGAGCCTGTCGGCCGAGCGGGTTCGCATGGAAATGCTGAAGCTGCTGGTGGCCGGCGGTGCATCCGCAGCCGTGCTGGCAATGACCGAGGGCGGATTGCTGCAAGCGCTGATCGGCGGCGTTGCTTATACCGGGCCCCTCACGACGATGATCGCGATCGAGCGCGAGCTCGGCCTGCAGGCAAGTAGCACGCGGCGCCTGGCGGCGTTGACGGTTGCCGTGACCGAAGATGCCAAGCGCGTCGCCGCGCGCTTGAGGCTCTCCAATGCCGAAGTCAAGGCGCTGGATTCGATGGGGCACCGCTGGTGGCGGTTTGCCAACACGGACGAGGCCCATGCGCGGCGGCTTCTGTACCGTCTCGGTGTGGAGCGCTATCACGAGCGTGTGTTGCTGGCCTGGGCGCGGGCCGGCGGCGACGTCAGCTCTCTGCGATGGCGCCAGCTTGCCGGGTTGCCGCAGCGCTGGACCGCGCCGAAATTTCCGCTCAAGGCGGCCGACTTCATCGCGCGCGGAATGGCGGAAGGGCCCGCGCTCGGACATGTGTTGACGCTCGCCGAGGACGCTTGGCTCGCGGCGGATTTTCCACTGGAGGAAGCCGCGCTCGCTTCCATCGCCGATCAAGCTGCGGCACGCGTCAGCCGCGATCAGAAAACGTGACCATCGTCTCAGGCTTCGTCGACATCTCGATTTTTCAGCTCCTGCTGGTCGCGTTGATGGTTTTGTTTGCTAACTTGCGAGAAAACGTCGGGCCAGTGCCCGGCTGGAAAATCCAATCATGCATCGCTCTGGTTCGTTCCCATTCGATATTGCGTCGGTGAGCAGCCGAGGTGAACGCGGAAGCGGCGATTGAAGTAGGTCACTTCATTGAAGCCGCAGGCAAAGGCGATGTCACTCACCTTCGTGTCGTCGTAGCGAACGTCCGACAGCATTGCCCGCGCCTTCTGCAAGCGCAGTTCAAGTACGCGCTCGGAGAATGTCGCGCCGCTTTCGAGCAGCAAATCGCTCACATAGCGACGCGACAGATTGAGAGCATCCGCGATGGTCGTGATCGACAGAGACGGCTCGGCGAAGCGCTTCTCAATGATCGCGATCAGCTCGCGCTGCCGCGCGGCGCGCAAGCCGCGTTCCGCCGCAATCTCCGCGACTTCGCCGCGCGCGCCGAGCGCCAACACGATCAAGTCTCCGAGCATGGCCTTGGCGCGCCGCGTCAACTCCGGGTCTTCGTAGACTTCATCAGCTTCAAGGAGAAAATTGATGGTGCGCTCGAGATGCCTTACCGCCGGATTGGTCGGGTCAAGCAACATTGCCGAACGATTGTCGGCATGCGGAACAAGCTTCAGAACTTGCGCACGAGGTATGGATGCTAAATTCCACGCCGTGAGGCCATTCGTAAAGCTCGAAACCGGTTGGGCGATGTTGAAGGCGATGACACTTCCCTGCCTCAGCTCAAACCCCTGGTTTCCCGCCGTCCATAACTGCGGCTGGGGGCTGCGATAAAAGCCGACGAGAATATCGTCGCGATCATTGGCCACGTGCTTGCGTGTGCGCACGTAGTGCCCCGTGGTCGTGGCAAACCGGCTGACGCTCAACTCGCCAAGCAGAACATTCTTCGACGCGGTATAGAATGGCCTGTCCTCGGCGTGCTTCATGTCCGCATTGCCGAGCTGTTCCATCCATATGTCGTGCCACAGGCGGAATCGGGCCCTATCATTCAGGTGGGATGGAAGCTGGTCCGATGAAAACTCTATCTTCGGCATGTCTGTCCATGATCCTCGCGCGCCGGTTCCCATTCGTATCACAACCATTGCGCGAAGGGCATCCACCCGCCTTTCCACCGAAGTGACGCAAAAGCAGACCGCTGTGCATCCCAGGTCAAGTTCAGCGCCGGATAGGTCAAATCTGCCGCTGCCGAGCGTTGCGCCGAAACCACATTCGCCAGCGATCCCGTTGCCGTACCGTTTCGATCAACTCCAGCACCTTCGCGGACAAGACGACCTGAGCGCGACTCGGTAGTCATTCCGAAAGACGGACTTATTGGGTGTTTTAAGCATGAGAAGATTGATCGCTGCCGGTGCTGTCGTTTCAGGCATGATGCTGTCGCCAGCATTGGCTGCCGACCTGCCGGTGAAGGCAAAGCCGGTCCCCGTCTACAACTGGACCGGATGGTACGGTGGCGTGAATGCCGGCTACGGTTGGCAAGACAAGAGCGCGGCTTACACCGGCGATGTTGCTGCAGATCCGCTGATCGGTGCAGGCACCGTGTTTACCGACGCGCTGGCGATAGCTTCTTTGCAGGCGACCGAAGAAACGGCCGTGAACCATCCGGCCTATCGGCAATCTCTGCGCGCGTCCGGCTTCACCGGTGGCGGACAGATCGGCTACAACTGGCAGATCGAGCGCAGCTGGGTCACTGGTTTCGAAGCCGATCTGCAATACGCAAACGTGAAAGGCCGCGCGCTTTTCGAGGAACCCTCGACCGGCGGCACTCCTCTCTCGGCCGCCTCTTCCCATCAACTTGACTGGTTCGGCACCCTACGCGGCCGGATCGGCTACTTGTTGAGCGACCGCTTCCTCGCTTTCGGCACAGGCGGCCTCGCCTATGGTGGAACGAAGGGACAGGCTGCCATCTCGATCATTGGTCCGTTGGGCGGGACCGTCGACGCTGGATTCGTCACAAAGATTATCTGTCCCGGCTTCACGACCTGCCTCGCGGGCTCCTCGTCACAGACCTCGGTCGGCTGGACAGCCGGTGCCGGCCTTGAATATGCGGTGCTCCCGAACGTCACCATCAAGACCGAATACCTGCACATCGACCTTCGCGACCAGAACGTGAAGCTGACGGTGCAAAGCCCGGCGACCGGCAATGGCTTCGTCAATGTCAAGTTCAGCAACGCCTACGACATCGTTCGTATGGGGATGAACTTCCGGTTTTGACTCGCCCAGGGCGATCGAAAAACGGCGCTCCATCCGGCGACAGGCTGCTTGAAGGAATCCCGAGCAGAGCCGCTCGCCGAGGACGCTTGGCTTGCGGCGGATTTTCCACTAGAGGAAGCCACGCTCGCCTCCATCGCCGATCAAGCTGCGGCACGCGTCAGCCGCGATCAGAAAAATTGACCATCGTCTCAGGCTTCGCCGACATCTCGATCTTCCAGCTCCTGCTGGTCGCGTTGATGGCGTTGTTTGCTTCGATCATCGGTGGTCTCGCCGGCTACGGCACCGGAGCCTTGATGCCCCTGGTGCTGGTGCCGCTCGTCGGCGCCGAGCCCGTGGTGCCGATCATCGCGATCTCCGCGATCTTCACCAATCTCAGCCGCGCGATTGCCTATCTGCGCTATGCCGACCGCCGCCGGGCGCTGATCGTGCTCGCCTGCGCGGCGCTGACGACCGCGCTCGGCGCCTACGGCTACACGCGCCTCACCAATGCCGGCGCGGCGCTCGTGATCGGCACCATGCTGATCCTGAGCGTGCCGCTGCGCCGCGTGCTCCGCCGCCGCCAGGTCAAGATCGGGGACACCGGCCTGGCGGCAGGTTCGGTCGGCTACGGCGTGCTGGTCGGCGGCACGTCCGGCTCCGGCGTGATCCTGCTCTCGCTGCTGATGGCAGCGGGGCTCGAAGGCGCCGCGGTGATCGCGACCGATGCGATGATCTCGCTCGGCACCGGCCTGATCAAGATATCGGTGTTCGGCCTTGCCGGCGCCGTGACAGCTCAGGTGCTGGCCTTTGCGCTGTTGATCGGAGCCATCGCCATTCCCGGCGCGTTCCTCGCAAAGGCTTTCGTCGAGCGGATGCCGCTGCACATCCACACCGCGATCCTCGACGTTGCCGTGATCACCGGCGGCCTGGTGATGATCACGGCCGCGGCACGGCAGCTGATCATTTAGATGGCCCCGGCCCATTGGCATTCGCGCCTGGACCGCGGATCATCGTACTCCGAGCACAAACCGGAAGTCGCCAGGCCTAGCTGTCACCGGCGGCTTATGACCCTGGCTGTGTAAAAACGCGAAGGATCGAAACACGACTAGAATTGCATTCTTCAGTTGGTCGTCTAAGTTGAAGGCGCTTGCGGGCTTTCGCGCTGAATTGGTCTTGGACGAATAACTTCTTCTATCGCGCTCAAGTGTCTTGGCGTTTTCACACAGCCAAGACCCAAAGCGGAACTTATCTGAGGCGTCAAATAGACGGTTATAAGTTACAAGGAGTTTGATGCACGCCTCTAAACTGGAATCGGCATGTCACCTAATAGTCGTATATTGATCAACATGATCGGACTTCTCATTCTTGGTTACTCGACGTGCACGGCCGAAGCGAGGGCCGTTAAAGTCGGCGTCCTGAGTTATGCCAATGCGGAGCCGTATCGCGCGTTACTAGAGTCGGCGTTCAGCCAAGCGTCCAGAACCGGCAGCACTCACTACGAAGTGCAATTTAGGTCATCTTCGCTCGATCAACGCGAAGTCGAGACGATGGCTACTGAATTGGCACGAACACCGGTCGACGTGATTGTAGCATATCCGACGCCGGCCGCTGTGGCTGCGCGGTTGGCAACAAAGAGCATTCCAATAGTCATGATGGGCGTCGCGGATCCTGTCGGGACAGGGTTGGTCGCAAGTCTTTCCCGCCCTGGCGGAAACGTTACCGGGACCTCGGCGACTACCGACGAGAGTTCAGCAAAGACTCTTGAACTCGCCAGGGACATTTTAGGAGAGCTGGGCAGCGTCAGTGTACTGGCAAACAGGGATGATCCCTTCACGCCAACGTTTATTCGCCAGCTTGAGGCTGCGGCGAGAGTCTTGGGAGCGAAACTTTCCGTCATAACGATTGGTGAACCAATGGAGTTGGCGGGCGCCTTTGAATCGATGCACAACCTTGGCGAAAAGACAGTTGTGGTCCAGCCGACCTTGCCCCGGGATGCAACGGTCCAACTTGCCCTCAAATATAAAATGGGCGCCTTTTCTCCAACAGCGTCATTTGTCAGATCGGGCGGACTCGCATCCTACTCAGCAAAGCCCGAAGACATAGTCCGAAGAA
>NZ_LGHM01000083.1 GCF_001908185.1 Bradyrhizobium sp. AS23.2 | reverse complement strand
CCTTCGCGCCATTTCGTTGCCACGCAATAAGCTGGTCGGTTTCGGGGAAGAGCAGACATCGAACACAAGCCGAACCCGCACAGTCGGTCGAGAATGACCCAAACCGGTCATCCAAAAGCGGGCCTCTGGACACGATGTCTCGCCCGGGGGATTATGCTGCGGTAGGCGAACCAGAGACGCCGCCATGGACGTCGGAGATTGGCTGCGGAAGCTTGGCCTCGAAGAATATGAGGCGACATTCCGCGAGAACAACATCGACGACACGATCCTGCCGAGTTTGACGACGGAGGACTTGAAGGAGCTTGGTGTCGGATCTGTCGGGCATCGCCGTAAGCTGCTCGACGCCATCGCCGCGTTGCGCGCTGAAGCGAGCGCACCAGCGCCGCCGTCCGGCGCTCCGCCAGAAACCGACAAAGCCGCCAAGGACAGTGCCGAGCGCCGGCAGGTTACCGTGATGTTCTCAGACCTAGTCGGTTCGACGGCGCTCTCCACGCGTGTGGACCCAGAGGACCTCCGCGAGGTCATTTCGGCGTATCAGAGGTGCGTTACCGATACTGTGCTCCGCTTCGGGGGCTTCGTCGCCAAATACATGGGTGACGGCGTGCTCGTTTACTTCGGCTATCCGGCAGCGCATGAGGATGACGCCGAGCGCGCAGTTCGGGCCGGCCTCGCACTGATCGATGCCATTGCAACACTCCCCACGCCTGAGCCCGTACAGGTACGGATTGGGGCTGCCACCGGCCTGGTCGTGGTCGGGGATCTAGTCGGGGCCGGCGAAGCGCAGGAGCGCAGTATTGTCGGCGAGACGCCGAACCTTGCGGCGCGCCTTCAAGGCATCGCCGAGCCAAACACGGTCGTCATTGCCGAGGCCACGCGCCGGCTGCTCGGCAATCTCTTCGAGCTGCGGGACCTTGGACCAAAGGAGCTTAAAGGGATCGCCGGTCCGGTGCGAGCGTTCACGGCGCTCCGGGCAAGTTCGGTCGAGGGCCGCTTCGAGGCAATGCACGCCGGCGGCCTGACTGCCCTGGTCGGACGAGACGAAGAGCTTGACCTGCTGTTGCGACGCTGGGCGAGAGCCAAGGCCTGTGAAGGCCAGGTGGTGCTGCTGTCCGGGGAGGCCGGGATCGGCAAATCCAGGCTCTCCGCGGCGCTCATGGAGGGGCTTGCTGCCGAACCACACACGCGATTGCGCTACTTCTGCTCGCCGCAGCATACGGACAGCGCTTTTTATCCGATCATCGGGCAGCTCGAACGTGCCGCCGGATTTGCGCACGATGACACGCCGCAAACCAAGCTCGACAAGCTAGATGCGCTCTTGGCGCAGACCTCGACGTCCAAGCAGGACGCAGCGCTGTTGATTGAGATGTTGTCGCTTCCCAACGACGGACGCTACCCCGCTCTGGAGCCTGTTCCCGAACAGCGCCGGCAGAAGACGCTGGAGGCACTCGGCGTACAGTTGGAGACCCTGGCGCGCGCCAGCCCGGTGCTGATGGTCTTGGAGGATGCGCACTGGATCGACCCCACGAGCCTGGAAGCGTTCGGTCGGACGGTGGACGTGCTTCGGAACCTTCGCGTACTTTTGGTCGTGACGTTCCGGCCGGAGTTCGACGCGCCCTGGGTCGGGCAACCGCACGTGACCGCGCTAACGATCAACCGTCTCGCAGAACGCGACATCGGCGCTATAATTGACCGCGTCATCGGCAACAACCCCCTGCCGACGAACATCAGGGGAGACATTATCGAGCGTACAGACGGCATCCCCTTGTTCGTCGAGGAGATGACAAAGGCAGTGCTGGAGGCCGGGTGCGAGCTGGAAGGGACGCGGACCTTGGCCGCGGTTCCCTCGCCGGCGCTGTCGGTCCCCGCGAGCTTGCATGCTTCGCTGATGGCGCGGCTCGACCGGCTCGGGTCGGCCAAGGAGGTGGCACAGATCGGGGCGGCGATAGGCCGCGAGTTTTCTCATGCGCTGTTGGCGGCGGTGGTGCCCAAGCCAGAGGCGGAACTGGGCTCGTCACTCGACCGTCTGATCCGGGCCGGTTTGCTGTTCCGCAAGGGCGTACCGCCGCACGCGACCTATTTGTTCAAGCATGCCCTCGTGCAGGACGCAGCCTATGGCACCTTGCTACGCCAGCCGAGACGCGCACTCCACGCTCGTATCGCCGAAATTCTCGAAACTCATTTCCCGGAAATAGCCGAAAGCCAGCCCGCACTGCTGGCGCGACACCACAGCAATGCTGGTTCAATAGAGAAGTCAGCGCGCTCGTGGGGTAAAGCAGGGCAGCGGTCACTGGAGCACTCAGCGCTGATCGAAGCGATAGCGCAGCTCACCCACGCTCTCGACCAGATTTCGACCTTGCCCGCCACGCCCGCGCGGCGGCGCGACGAGATCAACCTTCAGGCCGCGCTCATTACCCCACTCATGCATATCAAAGGCCAAACTGCGCCGGAAACCAAGGCCGCAGCGGAGCGGGCTCGCCTGCTGATCGAACAGGCCGAGGCCCTCGGCGAGCCGCCGCAAGACCCACTGCTGTTGTTCTCAGTCCTCTACGGTTTCTGGGTCGCGAACTACACGGCTTTCAACGGCGATGTGCTGCGCGATCTTGCGGCGCAAACCTTGAGGCTTGCCGAGAAACAGGGAATGACCGGCCCGCTAGTGATCGGGCATCGCCTCGCGGGAAACTCCTTGCTCGCCACCGGAGACATCGCGGAAGGCCGGGAGCATCTTGATCGCGCCCTCGCGCTCTACGATCCTGCCGAGCATCGCAGACTAGCGACGCGTTTTGGCCAAGACCTTCGGACGGCGATCTTGTGTCACCGAGCGATAGCTCTCTGGATCCTCGGTTACCCGAAGCGGGCGCTTGCAGATGCCGAGTACGCGGTCAAGGACGCGCGCGAGGTCGGTCAATCCGCCACACTGATGTTCGCGTTGTCCTGGACATACGAGACCCAAATCTTATCCGGAAACTATGCGGCAGCAAACGCGCAGCTTGATGAACTTGCTGCACTGGTGGACGAAACAGGCGCCGCCCTGTGGAAGCCGCTTCGAATGATCCATCAAGGTTGTCTAGTTCTCCTGACCGGCAAAGCCGTCGACGCCGTACCAATGATCACCTCGGGGTTGGACGGATGGCGGTTAATGGGGGCGACGGCGCCAACGCGTTTCCTAACGCCCTTAGCCGAAGCCTACGCGGAACTCGGCCAATTCGACGATGCCTGGCGCTGCATCAGCGAGGCGTTGAACAGGATCGACACCGCCAAGGAGAGATGGTTCGAAGCCGATCTCAACCGCATAGCAGGCGAGGTCATGCGCAGGTCGCTCGAGTGGGATGCGGCCAAGGTGGAAGCGTATTTCGAGCGCGCACTCGCCATTGCTCGCAAGCAGAAGGCAAAATCGTTCGAGTTGCGCGCGGCGATGAGCATGGCGCGGCTGTGGCGCGATCAAGGGAAGCGGGATGAGGCTCGTGAACTTCTCGCTCCGGTCTACGGCTGGTTCACCGAGGGCTTTGACACGTTGGACCTGAAGCAGGCGAAGGCCCTGCTCGACGAACTGGCGGCATGATGGCGCACATTCTTGTCATGGAATGTCGGCTCGTGGCCCGTCACGTCATTTCGCGTGCGCGAACAATCAGGTCGCTGTCAGAGCGAAGCGGACATTAGATGGATGGCAAGATAGGCCGGTTCGGTCGAGAATTGTCCCTGACCGGACATTGGGCCTGATCAATATCTGAAGCCGATCCCGAGGCGCGGCCAATCGGCGAAATCAACAGCGAGACGCACCCGTAGCTCAACTGGATGGAGCACTACTGGCGAGACTCGACGAGCACTGCACCTCGCATTGCCGGCTTTCCGGCAGCGAGGATGGCGGCCATTGCCGGGTTGCCCTCTGCTTGCAGCGCCACGATAGCTTGTCGAGCCCAAAGGTAAGACGCCTGAAAAATCTCCGTATGGCGGTCGAAGTCCGTCACATCGATCCCGATCGGACAGGGCGGGCGTATTACCAGATCGAGTGGTCCCGTCGGCAACGTATCGTAGCGCTGATGCGCCACGAGGCTTCGCCACAGCACATTGACGGCACTCGGCGCGGCAGGAAGCAGCTTCTTACGAAACGGCATCAGCATTGCCGCGACCAGCTCAAGTCGTCCCGGCAACGCATCATACGCGACATCAAACAGCTCAGCAGCCGGCTCGCCGAAATGCACAACCAGATTGGGGCCACTCTTTAGTTGATGCATCGGTGCCAGCGGCACATTATCGATCAGGCATCCATCGACAAGCATCGCACCTTCCGGCGTGTAGAACGGTGACAATAATCCAGGAATTGCGCTCGAGGCACGCACCGCCTGCCACAGCGGTCCCGAGCGAATCAATTCCAAATTATGGGTCGAAAGATTGGTTGCGACTGCCGCGAAAGGTCGCCAACAATCCTCGATCCGGCAGTCGTGGCCCAATTGACGGGCGAGCGCCCGATCGAACGCCTTATGATCCAGCAAGGCGTAACGCGGCCAGGTTGGCCGCCGGAAGCTGCGACTCTTGACGAAAATATCGTGCGTGCCGCGCTCAAGATCCTCGGCTTCGAGGTTCTTCGCAAATCCGGCCGCCATGGCAGAGCCGACACTGGTGCCGATAAAGATATCGAATATTACGCCAAGCTCGCAGAAGGCCTTGTAGACCCCCACATGCGCCGATCCAAGGCTTCCGCCGCCGCCGGCGACGTATCCAATCGCGCGACCCGACAGGAAACGGACCAGACTCTCGAAATCAACCTGATCCTCCAGCGCGACATGGTGATGCATGAAGGAGGGCAGCCGAGCAAGCCAGGCCGTGGTTCCGCTGACGTGACTGCTCCGTCGATCATGAACGCGAACGAGGCGTCGCGCCGACCTTGGGTGAACCTCGCAGGCAAAAGCCTCGACATCCGTCAAGGGTCCCACCGGCGCATCGCCACGGCACCCGAACACAACCATGTCGGCCTGACGGATAGCCTTGCGTGTCCAGGCATTGGCATCGTGATCTCCGAGGTAAACTACCAGTGGCGCGGCGTGTTCTAGTCTGTTGAGCCATTCAGCGACATCGGGCGCATCCGGGGCTCGACCGGGAAACTTGGAGTTGACGCGGGCGGCATCGACGACCTCCGCATCGGTGGCGGCGAGCCCATCGCGCATTCGACGATCAAAGGCGCCAGGCAACAGCTCGCGTCCACCTTCGATTAGGGCCACCGTTCTGGCCTTTGGCGACGCGCGAAGCGGCGCGAGGCGCGCCGTCTCCTTGCCAAAGCGGAGCGCGAGCGCCGCAAGTACTGCCTCAACAATGGCAGGGGCGTCCCGGGCAAGCTTCTGGTAGGCCGTACGTGTCAACACGAGCACGCTGGTGTCGCGGATGGCAATTACATTGGCAGTGCGCGGGACATTTGCGAAGAAGCCGATTTCACCAACCAATTCGCCGGAACGGAGCTCGGCGAGAGGTTCGAGTTCGCCATTTCGGCACACAGCTAGCGCACCGTGCAGCACCAAAAACAACGAGTCCGAGGGGCCCCCTTGGGCAACGAGCCTTTCTCCCCGCACCAGATCCAGGCGAACCATTGCGCTCAGAGCCGTCATCCGCTGTTCTGAACTGAGCGTTCTGAACAGAGCGAAATCCTCGGATACGTTCCACCACGCAAATGTCGCGCTCGCTTCATTCATTGGCGACATCCAGTTCGACTGCACCCCCAATGTTAGTGCCGGGTCGCCCTGTCTGCCAGAATATAAGGGTCAGCGCACCAGCTCTTCGCACTGCATTCATAGAAGCACTGCAACATAGATCGCGAAGCTATCCTGCCTTTGCGACGCTGCAACCTCGGTGCCCGCTTTCGACTTCCATAGACCGCCTCCGTTCGCAGCGGCGCTTGAGTCTGCTTGTGGCCCATCACGTCATTTGGCGTGCGCGAACAATCAGGTCGCTGTCAGAGCGAAGCGGACATTAGACGGATGGCAAGATAGGCCGGTTCGGTCGAGAATGACCCACAGCCGACTTCAGCCTCGCCCATCGGATCGTGGATCGTCGGAGTTCAGGTGATGACTTGGTTGGCCTTCGCAAGTAGCTCGGACGGTACAGTGAGACCTAGCCGCTGAGCGGTCTGCAGATTAAGCACAAGCTCGTGCGACAGTGCCGCCCTAATAGGTAAGTCGCCGGGTTTGGCCCCTCGGAAGATATGATCCGTATAGCGGGCCATGTTCCGCGCCGCTTCGCGAAGACTTGTTCCGTAGGCGATCAGGCCCCCCCGCATCGAGCATTGATATTGGAAAGACTGTTGGCAAACGGTAGGCGGCGGCCAAATCGGCGATCTGCATTCTGCAGGCTTGGTTGATCGGCTCCTCCAGGACGATGAGCGCCTCCGCACGCTCCTGCTCCATCGCAGCAAAGGCTTTCTCGTAGTCCGGAGATGGCGCCTCGACACGGATAACTTGTGGCCGCATTTGCAGGGCGCGAGCGGCCTCTTGGTTCAAATTGGACATGCAGTCAGAGACGCCGCGGTCACTCAGAATAGCGACCCGCTCAAGCTCGGGTTTGATCACCCTGAGGAACTGCAATTGCGCTGTAGCCTGGCGCGGATCAAAAATGGTCACGCCCGTGACGTTTCCGCCAGGATGCTCGAGGCTCGCGGCCAGTCCGTCGCCGATCGGTTCAACTACGACGGCAAAAACAATGGGAATTGTCGTAGTAGCTTGTCGAACGGCGCGCACCGTGACCGCACCAATGACGGCGATGAGGTCAACGCCGAGGCTGACCAATTCGGATGCGAATTGAGGCAATAGCTGCAGTTGTCCTTCGGCAGCGCGCAGTTCAAAGTGGACGCCTTCACCCTCAACCCAGCCAAGATCCCGAAGTCCAGATTTGAAGCCGTCCATGGGATAGGCCGAACCAGCCACAATGATACCAATGCGTTTCATGGTACGGCTTCTCCGGGTGAGGCTCGGCGACGACGGTAGCACGCATCAATCGAAGGCGGTACCGCGGCTGGTCACCGACAAGCGCCCTAACGTCAGCACCTGTGCCCGTCGCGACATATTGCATCGCGACACCAAGTAGGTCGCTAACGTGGCATAGCGGAAGTTGGCAGGCAGCCGTCTTTTGCAGAACACGACGCTCGTGACCCTGGCTGTGTAGAAACACGAAAGATCGAAACGCAGCGAGAATTACATTCTTCAT
>NZ_LGHM01000082.1 GCF_001908185.1 Bradyrhizobium sp. AS23.2 | reverse complement strand
ACCTGTTGGCCCTTCGCGCCATTTCGTTGCCACGCAATAAGCTGGTCGGTTTCGGGGAAGAGCAGACATCGAACACAAGCCGAACCCGCACAGTCGGTCGAGAATGACCCAGAAGCGACATCGAAGAACTTCCCTTGGGCGGTTCCCGATCTGCTATTCTGACCTCGTTCTGGTCAGGGGGAAATTGCATGAGACGACGCGAGTTCGTTGCGCTTCTTGGCGCGACCGCATTGCCATGGACACGCCCGGCGAAGGCACAGTTGAACCGGAAGATCGCCAGACTCGGCGTGCTCTGGCATGCCGGCAGCGCGGAAGCGGAACGCGAGTACCTCACGGTGCTCGTTAAGGCGTTCAGCGATCTCGATTACATCGAGGGCAAAAACGTCGAATTCCTGCACAAATTTCCCGCCGAACAGATCGAACGGTATCCTATCCTCGCAAGGGAGCTTGTCGAAAGTAATGTCGATGTCGCCATCGCTGTAGTAACGGCTGGTGCCGTTGCGCTGAAGCAGATGACAACCACGATTCCCGTCGTGTTCGTCGTTGTGCCCGACCCGATTGGCAGCGGACTTGTCGCAAGTCTCGCTCGTCCCGGCGGCAATCTGACCGGGCTTTCGCTGATGTCGGTTGACACGATCGGCAAACGTCTGGCGCTTCTAAAGGAAGCCGTTTCAAATCTGTCCAGCGTGGCATTTTTCTTTGACTCCCAATTTCTGAAAGCGCGGCCGCGTTTGAGCGCGGCTGCCGTAGCCGAGGCAAAGGCGCTCGGCGTTTCGCCTCGTCTAATCGAAATTCCGGCACCCGACGCCTTCGAACTTGCATTCGCACAAGCGAAGGGCGATCACGTGGACGGTGTCTTGGTCGGCGGACCGTTATTGTTCAACGAGCGGGCGCGCGTCGGCGCATCAGCGCTTGCGCACCGAATGCCTGTCGTCGGCGATATCGCGGAAGCAGTCCCGTACGGTCTGCTCATATCATATGGACAGGACTTTCCCGACTATTTCAGGAAGGCTGCCGGCTATGTCGACAAGATACTGCACGGTGCAAACCCAGCGGAACTGCCGGTCGAACAACCGACCCGCTTCAAGCAGGTAATTAACCTCAAGGCGGTCAAGGCCCTTGGTTTGAATATTCCGCAGTCCCTACTGGTTACCGCTGATGAGGTGATCGAATAACGCTCCGTAGGAACATTTTTTTATGACGAAGGGTCGCACATCTTTCCACTTGCCGAGCGCCGCGACGATGTTGCTGACCGGATCGGGCCGCCACTGCCCGGCTCCCTCAGCGAGCGGGAAGTCGGGATCCCCAACCTGCGGCTCCATGTGGGTCGAGCCGTCCGCGAGCTGTGCTTCCGCAAATTGACCATCGAACCCGGCGGCATCGTGCCCTGGCACAGCCATGACGATCGCCCGGCGCTGATCTACGTGCAGCAAGGCGAGATCGTCGAATATGCCTCCAACTGCATCGATCCGATCGTGCACAAGGCGGGTGATCTCCGGCCCGAGGTGTTCGGCACCTCGCATTGGTGGAAGAACCTCGGCAAGGAGGCTGTCATTCTTTATGTCGGCGACGTCCGCAAGGATCCGCACGACCACAATATGTAACGAGCGCCTCCGGCCCCCAGCTGCACTCGTTACCGGATGTGACGACCCGGAATCCTCTGTGCCGGCCCCGCACGCCGGGTGTCACATCCTCCCTTCTGCACAGGAGACGTTGCGCCATGACTGATCTGACTGCACGCATGAAACCGGCAGCAATGAAGATGCATGGACATTCTCCAGGCGTCCTGCTCCGTTCACTCGTCATCGGCTTGACCGCCTTCCTGACCGTGGTCGACCTGTTCGCCACCCAAGCGATCCTGCCGTCGCTGACGCGCCACTACGGCGTCACCCCAGCGGCAATGGGGTTTGCAGTGAATGCCAGCACCTTCGGCATGGCGACCGCGGGCCTCGTCGTCGGCTTTTTCAGCCTGCGGATCGACCGGCGATTGGGTATTCTGCTCAGCCTCACCCTGCTCGCGATTCCCACGAGCCTGCTCGCGGTCGCGCCCAACCTTACCGTCTTCACGGTTCTGCGCATCGCTCAGGGCTTATGCATGGTTTCGGCCTTTGCGCTTACGCTCACCTACCTTGGAGAACAATGCAGCGCGATGGACGCCGGTGGCGCTTTTGCCGCCTACATCACGGGAAATGTCGCGAGCAATCTGGTCGGTCGGCTGATTTCGGCGGCACTTGCCGATAATCTCGGGCTGTCCTGGAACTTCTATTTCTTTGCCGCGCTCAATCTGACTGGTGCGGCGCTGGTCTATTTCACGATCAGGCGCGTCCAGCTGATGCATTCGACGATGGTGACGGAGTCCCCGCTTGCCGCAATGATCGCGCATTGGCGTAATCCGCGGCTGCGTGCGGCGTATGGTCTCGGCTTCTGCATCCTGTTTGCGTTCATAGGCACGTTCACTTTCGTCAACTTTGTACTGGTGCGGCCGCCACTGTCGCTCGGCATGATGGAGCTCGGCTTTGTTTACTTCGTGTTCGCGCCATCGATCGTCACGACTTTAATGGCCGGCACCGTCGCGGCTCGCATCGGAACACGACTAACGATCTGGGGCGCGCTGGGTGTTGCCGCGCTAGGCTTACCCCTCATGCTCAGCTCGCACCTGGCCGAAGTCCTGATCGGCATGGTCCTTGTCGGTGTTGGGACGTTCTTTGCACAAGCCGCTGCGACCGGCTTTGTCGGCCGCGCCGCAACGGAAAACCGGGGCGTTGCCAGCGGCACTTACCTAGCTTCCTACTTTTTCGGCGGCCTATCGGCACCGCGGTTCTTGGCCAGCGATTTGGTCATTTTGGGTGGACTGCCTGCATCGTTGGCGTCGCGCTTTCGCTTGGAGCGGCGGGGCTGCTTACTTTGCCACTAAGAAACTAAAGCCGATCCGTGAACGCTAGCCCTTCGAAGCCGGCTTCTGACGATATCTGAGGTTTTGAAACGCCATTTTATGCCCCTAAGGCGAATCCGACGCTCCCTCTGGCACAAGCTATCAGCGGCGATCAGGTCTCAGCGCAATCGCACCAACCTACCCCAATGGCTGTTTGGCGTTGCGGTAAGCGCGGTGAAGATACGACGCCTTCCATATCCGAGACTGCTGGTCAGCGCTCGCCCATCCCTGCCTCAGAATTTTGGTCGCTCAGCTACCCCCGCCCAAGGCGGCCGCCCCACGAAGGGTATGCCCACGCTACCTGTAGTGAGATTTTCTTTGATCTCCCGGTGCACACGTCGTGCACACGCCGCCCAATAACGCATTGAAAAGCTTAAACTCTCGCTCCAATCCATCATGGGCCAATTTGAGCTAGCTCCAGCCAAAAAGAACGAGGCTGATCAATAGTGGTCCGCCGGCGGAGGCGGCCGCTACCCATTGGCCCCCGCTCGCTGCAGCAGGCGCGAAGCAGCAACAAGATCCGGCGTTTCAAAGCCCTCGGTGAACTTTTGATAGATCGGGGCGAGCAATCGGACGGCCTTGGCGCTACGATCCGTCGCGATCCAGTGCGCGGCAAGATCGGTGGCGATACGCAACTCGAAGGTCAACGCACCTATTGCGCGCGCTTTGGCGAGCGCTTGCTGCAACCGCTTTTCAGCGCGTAGCGGCTCACCTGCCTGGAAAAGGACCGACGCATCGACCCGCTGCAATTCCGACCGACACCAGCGTTCTCCCTGGCGTTCCTGATAGTCGATGGCTTGCGCGATGGTCCCGCGCGCTTCCTCGATCCGCCCTTGTCGCAGCAAGGCACGGGTGAGGACCAGAGCGGCCGCTTTGCGCCAAGAGCTGCGCTTTTTTTCCGTGACGCCGAGTCACGCAAATTCGCGCAAGGCGGTCTTAAGACCTCCCTGGACGGAGCCCGGCAAGGCGCCAAGCGGAGAAAGTGCTTTCGCCAATATGCGCCTACGGATCAATCAGGACGCCCGGGTTGAGTATGCACTGCGGATCCAGTTCCCACTTGGCTGCCCGCAATGCGGCTGCGAAAAGCTCCGGCCGTTGCCGGTCGTACCACGGCCTGTGATCGCGGCCAACGGCATGATGATGCGTGATCGTTCCACCTGCCGCGATCAGCGCGTCGCTTGCCGCGTTCTTGATGGCCTGCCACTGCTCGAGAAGTCCGCCGTGGCGACCAAGAGCGTGGAAAGTGAAATAGGGTGCAGGCCCGTCCGGGTAGACGTAGGTGAAACGGCAAGTGACTTCACCCCTGACGCCAGTTGCTTCAAGAATGGCGCGCTCGGTCGCCCCCTTGACCTTGTCGTGAAAGCCTTCGAACTGATCCCAGGTGATGGCAGTCTCGAACGTATCGTTGACAAGGCCGGCGGGCGTTAGAAATTCGCGCGCATAGGGCATCCGAATGAATGCGTTGCGCCAGACGCCCGCCGCACCTTCCAGATGCGCGCCGCTCGCCTTTGCCGGCTCCGGCGTTCCCCGATAGTCGGTGCAGCATTCGAGCGCGCGCGCCATCCAGGCGTCCATCGGATGATCGCCCGACTCGAACGCGAGCACCATGATGGCAACGCTCCCATCGGCTGCACCGGTGTTGAAGGCTTCCTGCGAGTCCAGGATCCGGCAATTTGATGGATAGAGGCCCGCTTGCGCGACTGCACGCACGGCGCGCGCGGCATCGAAGAACGACGGAAAACGAACGGATGCGCCGGCGCGGAATTTGGGACTGGGCTGCAATCGCATCCAGGCGCGCGAAATCACACCCAAAATTCCTTCCGAGCCAATGAACATGCGGTCGGGACTGGGACCCGCACCCGACCCGGGAAGCCGGCGCGTTTCGACCACACCAGCTGGCGTCACGACGCGCAGGCTTTCGACGAAATCGTCGATGTGAGTGTGAAGGCTGGCGAAATGGCCGCCCGATCGTGTCGCAATCCAGCCGCCGAGAGTCGAATATTCAAAACTCTGCGGGAAGTGCCGCAACGTGAAACCATGGGGCTTGAGCTGGTTTTCCAAAGATGGGCCATAGGTGCCGGCTTCAATCAATGCCGCGTGAGATACCGGATCCACTTCGACGACTTTAGCGAGATTGCGCAGGTCGAGGGTAACGGCAGCTTTATGCTTGATGCCGTCAACGCGCGGCTCGACTCCGCCGCAGACACTGGATCCGCCCCCGAAAGGCGTCAGCGAAGCGCCGACAGAACCCGCCCAGTCCATCACGGCGGAAATCTCCGCCTCATTGCGCGGATAGGCCACGACGTCGGGCGCACAATCGTAGTTACCGAGCATCGCTCTGACGTAATCCGGATATGACTTGCCATAGGTGTGCGCGGCGCGATCGTAGCGTTCCGCCGCGCAGAAGGGGGACAGCGAAGCCGGCGGCAGCACGCGCGGCTCCCGCAGGGAGAGGTCTTCAAGGCGCGGGACTGCGATCGTATCGAACTCGCCAGTTCCAAACTTCGCATGATAGCGGCCGAGAACAAACTTTCGCTCCTCTGCGCTCATGCCTTCTCCTTCGCGGCCCCACCCGTAATATTTTAGCCTTGCGTCATCCATGAGGGGTCCCTCCCGGTTCTTTTCGAGAGTTTCTGAGATCGAAGAGAAACTTCTGAACCACGTGGCCGCTGAAGGCGACCTCGGTCGATCGAAACGATACGCTTCCAAGGCAGAACGTGAAAGAGCACGTCGATGACGAGGCTTTGTCTCAGCGTCGGGTCTAACCGCGGCTCGAACTGCTTCAACAAATGGCGGCTTGCTTAGGTGCAAACTTGGGCCTGTGAGCCGTCCCAACGGTCGAAAGCAATCGTCAAGTTTCCGTGCAGGATCTCGATGCCAATGCAAAAAACTCAGCGGGCATCCAGAACTTGAACGACTTCATACAGATGGGGATCGATTTCGTCGGTCAAATCATCAAACTTACCCCACGCCTTGCGAAAATCCGGTGATTGGTGTGCGGACTGCAGGAGTTGGCGGTTTTGCCATTGGATGTAGTTGACGATGCGCCGGCCGTCGAGGCTTCGATGTAAGCTGATTGAGACAAAGCCCGGCTGGCGCGCCATGAATCGTGCTCGATCGGTCATCAGCGAGAGTGCCTCATTCTGCTTTCCCGGGTCGGCTTCGACTACGGTGATCTGGGTAACGATCTGATTGCCTGTTTGAATATGGGTCATGAAGCCACTCCTTCTCAACTGGGCTCAGGTTCCCCTCTTGAGCTTCCTCCGCTTCCAGTGGTGCTCATTCCGTGAAGGATTGAACTTCCGAACACGGTAACAGTTCAAATCGCGCATCACCGCAATCCGTAGACGGACTCATCGCATGCGGCCACGGGCATTGTTCGAGGAGCAACAACGCATCCCTCAGGATTCCAGGATAAGCGCGGGTCGGACGAACGATCATGATCTACCATCCCTGATGTCGAACAGCACCCGGGCAGTGCTAACATGGAGGGCCAATCGCTCGGCATCTTGGTAACGATCTGCGCCGCAATCGGAGGAATCTATCGGCCTCAGTCGCAAGCCGTTGGCCTCCAAACCCGACTAGACGTTGTACGTCAATGTTCACCTGAAACACGGGGGTTGAGAATGAAGACGATCTTGGTCCCGATCCAAAACATTGCGATCATGACATCTACGCTCGAGGTCGCCGCACGTCTCGCGCAACGTACCGGCGCCTACATCGAAGGCTTTCCGCTCCGGTTCGGCATCCCTCAATATTTAGTCGCAGAATTGGCCACCGGCATTTCTTTGGATTCGTATCATGCGAAGAGCGAAGAAGAATTGGCCGAAATGCACCGCTTGTTCGAAACGTTCATGCTGAAGCAGGATATTCCTCGAGCCGCTGCAGGCTCAAACCGACCATGCTTCGGCTGGTTGGAAACCGCCCCTGAGGGGGAAGACTTTGTCGGAAGCTATGGGCGTGCTTTCGACGTCATTGTTATGACACGGTATGACGTTGATGCTGCCGGCCCACACCGGCGCGCCATTGAATCCGCACTGTTTGAGAGCGGTACGCCCGTCCTACTGGCGCCACCAGACGCGCCAAGAAGCATCGCGACAAACATTGTGATCCACTGGAACGGTAGTACCGAGCAGGCTCGGGTTAACGCATTTGCCATGCCGTTGCTCCGTCTGGCGGAAAGGGTAGCGGTGCTGACCGTGATTGGCGGACAAGAGGTACCAGGTCCATCTGCCGATCAGATAGTCCGGCAATTGCTGTATAACGACATTGCCGCCAAACTAGTGAGCGTTGAACTGGAAGGCCGCGACACTGGAGAGGCGGTCCTTGATGCCGCCAGAGCACAAGGCTGCGATCTGTTGATAAAAGGAGCCTTTACCCGCAACAGGCTGCGGCAAATGATATTCGGTGGCGCGACCAGTTATATCATGGAGCACGCGGACTTGCCCGTCCTAATGGCGCATTAGAACTGCACGTTCGATTCGCTCCATGCCCTTCGACGCAATGCGGTGCAACTGGGCATAGAATTGCTTTCTACCGCAGCTTGCCCAACGCAGGAGCGCCCGCGTTAGCGCCACGGCCGCTGTACCCCAGATAGCTGCCAAATTTGCAGTGCCGTCAAAATTCCGCAGCCCTGGGCCAAGACCGACCCTGCTCCCGTCGAGCCGGCCGCCTGCGCGCGAAAGGTAACCGAAAGCAGCCAGTGGATGAGGCCACGGGTCAGTCGGCCGCGCAAAGGCTGAGGCCGGCGCGAAGGCCCAGCGCCTTTAAGGTAGGACCGAGCCGGTTGAAGGAGTTCGGCTACCTCCCCGCTCAGCTTCCATACGTTGGCACGGGTCAAGACGCGATCTCGCGGGAAGGCCGTCTATTGGCGCAAATGAGCGTTCGTTCCATTGAGAAGTCGCACAAGGGCCATTCTGTGACCTTGGCGACGGGTTCGCGAAGCGCTCCAAGTCCCGAGAAGACACCGGTCAGCGCGGCTGACATTTCATGATCTCTAGAAATTAACCGGCATCAGCGTTTGCGCCTCTCGTCAAAGCACGTTTGGCGCCCTCGGTGATCCGTCGTAGATTAGGTTGTGAGTTGGATTGCGGGCCCATGGTGCAAGAACGGCCAGTCCGGGTCGAGCGGAGGTTGTCGGCGATATTGGCCGCTGACGTGGCTGGCTACTCGCGGCTCATGCACCACGACGAAGAGGCGACGCACGCCAAGCTTACTGCGCTCCTGACGGAGGTTGTCGCCCCGACAATTGGCGAACACGGCGGACGCATTGTGAAGAACACCGGGGACGGGTTCTTGGCCGAGTTTTCAAGTGCGGTCGAGGCCGTCCGGGCTGCTGTGCAGTTTCAAGCCCGCGTCAAGGAACTAACAACCGCTGAGGTGGACGGCAGACGCATTGCTTTCCGCGTGGGCATCAACATCGGCGACGTGATCGTCGAGCCTCACGACATTTTTGGAGACGGTGTCAACATCGCGGCGCGCCTCGAGAGCATCGCAGAAGCCGGTGGCATTTGCATCTCGTCTTGGGCCTACGATCACGTTCGGGGCAAGGTCAGGGTGGGGTTCGTTGATCTGGGCGAGCAGAACCTCAAGAACATCGCCCAGCCGGTCAGGTCCTACGCCGTTGTCTGGGAAGCAGAACTTAGCCGAACTACAGGGAGCCCGCGTGAAACGCCTGGCGCAGCTTCACGGCCTCGATTAGTCGGTCACGGCAGCGGGCCAGAAATCACTGCTCCCCGGAAGACAAGCACGCTCGACCAGTTCGGTGATCCGAGATGCCACGACGAGGAGACGGGGCTGATTGATCGCACCGTATCACAAGACTTTGCTCGCCGCGCGAGGCCTTTACTCGATCACATCAAATCGCATTCTAGTGCGGCACGTGGCGCAATCATCTCGGTCGCGACGGTGGTCGCTCTTGCAATTGAGGCGGTCGGCTATTGGACAATCGAGGAGCCGTGAAGGGCTGATCATCACGCGAGTGCCGCTACGTCCGCGCCAGGCGACTTGGCGATCACGCCTACAATCTCTCGCGGTCCAACCGTCCTGATCCAGCCACTCGCCAATAATACCGGCGATCCGAGATATGACGCAGCCGCCTCGATCTTGACCGAGCACCTCATTGCATCGATGGGGAAGTTTTCCACCTTGCGCGTCATCGGGCGCTCCGTCACTGAGCCAAAGATGACGATCGATATCGGTGACCCGGCACGAAAAATGAACGCCCAATATGTCGTTGGCGGCAGCCTGATAGCATCGGCGAACGGTACGAGCATTCGTATTCAACTAGATGAAGCGCTCACGGCGAGTTCGGTCTGGTCGAAGAATTTTGAAGTTGGGCCCGAAATTGTCTCGTCGGCGTCCGTTCAAGACGAGATCGCCGGCCAAGCCGCCACCCTGATCGGTGGCTTCCCGGGTGCAATTGTCACCGCCGAGTACAAACGCGTGCAGGCGAAACCGGCCCGCGAGCTCAACTCTTACGAGTGCATTGCCCAAGGCGTGCTTGCCGGAACGGTTGGGACACGCGCAGCAGTAATCAGGGCGCGTGAGTGTCTTGATCGCGTCACCCGCGAGGAGCCCGCCAACCCTTTGGCTTGGGCGGTGCTGTCCGGCGTTCTGCTTAATCAGCGATCGTTTGGGTTCGGATTGCCTCAAGATGAAGCCAGAAGCATTGAGAAGCGCTTCTATCTCAGCGAAGCGACCTTGAAGGCGTCGCTACGGGCGGCTGAACTGGCGCCAGATGACGGCTTTGTGCGCTCACGGCTAGCCATTGGATATTTCGCCAATTGCCAAACGGACTTGCTGCAATACGAAGCTGAGAGGGCGATCGCGCTCAATCCGTATGATGCCTATGCGATAGGTTCGTTGGGGCTTGCTTTGGCGTTCTCGGGGCAATGGGACGTGGGCGCGGGGATGGCCGAGAAGGCGATCCGCCTAATGGGAGCGAGTGCACCGAACTTGTGGTGGTACGCGCCGGCGAAGCGGCATTGGTTGAGAGGTGAACATCAGGAGGCCTACAACGCATTTCGTCGCGGCTACGTTGAGCGTCTCTGGTTGTCCCATCTCAACATGGCTTACACCCTGGCATCCCTTGACAGGCTCGATGAGGCCAGAGCCCACATCGCTAAGCTATTGGAACTGGAGCCAGGTTTCACGATACGAGAGGCGGACATCTTTTTTCGGACATACTGCATCGAACTCTCGTTCCGCGAGAAGACGGCGGAGGCGCTGCGAAAAGCGGGGCTGCCTGAAGAGTAACGTCGAGGGGGTCAAAAGGGCCGTTTAAACGGGCCGCTTGCCGCTTCCGGTCTGCTCCGTCAAGCGGACTGTTTAGTGGGTCGTCCAGACTTCGCGTTTGGGCCCAGAAGCCGACATTCCCGACCTCGTTGATTCCATCGAAATCGTGGTATCTCTTACGCCCTTGCTGAACCCAAGCATTCCCAGCCAATGCTTTCAGTCTTGAACAGCCGGATAGCGATGCTCCCCCTCTGTTTGGCGGGCCTGCTGGCGATCTCGGCCGGACAAGCTTTTGGCGACGACGAACAGGTCTGGGCGGCATTAAAGCGAGGCGGCATGGTTGTCCTGCTGCGCCATACCCACGTCGACATGCGAGAAGGGATAGCGCACCTCGCGCCTGGAAACTGCGCCGAGGAAGTAAACCTTTCCGCTCGCGGCGTTGAGCAGGCCAAGCGGATCGGAGAAGCGTTCCGTGCTCACGGCATTGCCGTCGGAGAAGTCTGGACTAGCGCGTATTGCCGTTGCATCGACACCGGCAAGCTTGCGTTCGGTCGCGCGACGCCTGTCCAGTATCTGATGCCTCCGGGCGTCATATCCGAGCCTCAAGCGAAGTTGAATCAGGAGCGGGTCTTGCAAGACATCCTTGACCACCGCTCCTCCTCGAACTTGGTGATGATTACCCACGATCTCAACATTTCAAACATCGTTCTTGAACCATCGATCGCCATGGGCGATTTCTTTGTTCTTCAGCCCAATGGGACGGATTTCGATGTCATCGGCAAGATCCGAATGGGTGACAGGTAGGCCGTCTACGCCAATACGGACTCGTCATCGCGGGACGTTGCGACGAAGGCGGTCGATGACCCTCTGGGTCTTGGTTGTGTGCAAACGGATAGGTCGGCACGCGCAGGCAACTGGCCGTGTACTCAACGCCACATCAGTTCCGCGGCCAATCTCGCTCACGCTGACGCAACCGCGAACGCAGGTCCTCCGGACCGCGAAACGCTCCCCATGTTTCTTTCGCCGACCGGCGTTAACCCTGTCTCTGATCTTGCCCCCTACCCGCGCCGGCTGGTTCGCTTCTGCCGCTAAGAAGCCTCATTGGACCTCTGCAATCGTCTCCGATTTTCGGGAGCTCATTTCCGGCGGCTTTGAGCGAGGCTTTTTCCTCGGGCGGCGTGATATCAGATGAGAGCGGCTCTCATCCTTGTTGGCCTCGGTACACTGGCGGTGATGGAGTTCGAGACTCCGCCGCGCACGACAAAGCCTGTGAACGAGCCGCCCGCTCAGGCGGCCGTTGGCTCATACGATACGCTGACGACGGCGGACCGTCTCGAAATCCCGCACATGCTCGAAGCGCCACCGCAGCCGATCCCCTCGAGCGAAGTGATGCCTCCGCCGGATCAAACCTCAATCGTTGCGCAAGAGCCTTCGAAGATCGTCGAGCAACACAAGCGGAGCGCGCGCGGAGGAAAATCCGCGGTCGTACTGCCCAGAGCTCGGCCTGAGCAGGGAACTTTCAAGGTAACTGCGAAACTCAATCGGGCCAAACCGGTCGCGGAGGTCAAACCCTGCACGTCAGGTGTCTTCGATGGCCTATTCCGAGCATTGACTCTACCAACGCGATGCCAGACCTAGCCCCACGATTCCTCTGGATCGAAATGGCCGACGGTAACGCGAGGCGCCTCGAGCATGCGTCCGGGCAGGCACGCCGTCGCGACGAAATCCGCCCTCCTCGCCCGGACGAGCGTGCGCACGTTGTCGCCGCGCGCGACTGGTTGTCGGCGGAATCCATCACGATTGCTCTTGGAGTGGCGATTGGCTTGGCCTTCGTCGCAAGTTTCATCCTATTTCGCGACGCGCATTTGAGTGGGAAGTCGATCGACAAGGCGGCCGCCAAGGCATTGGTCGAGCGCATTATTGTCGCCGAGTCCAATGGTAACCCGAACAAAAAAAAACCGGCGGTCGAGCGCGACCGGTGCCGCCCAGTTTCTCGATGATACGTGGCTCGAAGCCGTCCGAAGGCACCGAGGCGATCTGATCCAAGGGCGCAGCTACAAGGAAGTGTTGGACCTGCGGCGAAATCCCGAGCTTGCGCGAGAGATCACCACGCGACTGGTTGAGGAATATGCCGCGATGCTCAACAAGCGCGGTCTGCCGATCACACCCGGTTCTCTCTACCTCGCCCATTTCGCGGGGCCTGCCGGCGCGATAGCGCTATTGTCCGCCGTGGAAAATGCCGATGCAGCTTCCCTTATGGCCGCCGCCGACGCGACGGGTCGGACCACACGCGAAAAGCTGGTCAACGCCAATCCGTTCCTTAAGGCGCTGACGGTCGCCGACATCAAGATGTGGGCAGATCGCAAGATGGCGGCAGGCAATTCGCCAGGACGCTTGTGAGAAGCTGAAGAAGCCACGCGACGGGAAACGGACTCCTTCACCGCGACTTGAGCCGAATACCGAGCCCCAATCATAGTACCAACCCAAAACCTGCCGTTGGTATGTTCCCAGGGGCTGGGTGGTGACCGTCCGATTAAACGAAGCAAACACGCGTGCCCATCGAGATGCTTACTTGCGACGAGCTTGGCGAAAGGGCTAAGAAGTTCTCCGGAAGCTGCAAGAGCGCTCGTCAAGCGACATCGTTTCACGCGCTCCCGTTCGAACGATAGCAAGACGTTGGTACAGGTTGACCTCAGCGAGATCAACCTTCTCCCATCACGCGCGCATCCCAGCCCCCGGCGACCACCATGTGGACGCCGCCTTTAAGGAACACCTTGCGACTTTGCAGGCGGACCTCATGAAGGTGATCGCCTGCGGTCACCGGGCGGACTTCGCGAGGGAGTGCGATCGCACCAGCAAGCTCCTAGCGGAACTGCTGAAAGCGAACATTGAAACTATGGCAGCGCGAGAAAAAGCCGCCCACCTGGAGGGAAGATTGTCGACTGCCGGGCCACCTCGGTGGCGGCGACTGACAGAGACTTTAACGCATATCCCGCTGGGTGCCGTCCGGCGGAATTGGTCGTCGCCAAGTCATGCAATCGATTTCGTCGCGCGCGGAGAGGAAAAGCAAGACGTCGCCGGCGCAGTCCGAAAGACGCACCTGGTCACACCAGGACGGGGTCGTTATCGAGAGCCGGGCCGGCGGCCAGCGCTGCTAGCCTGTCTTGGCCTCATAGGCGCGGATTAGCGCGAGATTTTTCGGAACGCGCTTGGGCAATGACTCCTGTTCGATATCTCGGTCGCAATGCGAACGTCGGCCTTCCTCGTAGTTGCGAGATCCTTGCGGTCGTTCTCTACCGCCCAACGAAGCCGACCGATGAATTTCATCGAATTGTCCGCCACAATGTGCCTGAATCGGCGGCCCGGCACATTGCCCCCGCCGAAACGTGTGCCGGGCCTAGCCAGTCTCCGCTGGTCGAACCCTGACCGGCTAGTGTCGATATTGGGGCAATAACGTGTTTTTGGGAGTTTGCTCGGCTGCAACATTCGATAGATTTCAGAAGGGTCGCACCAGCAACGGCCATAGCGCCGCAATCTGGGGCCATTGCGAGGAGCCTCTAGTCTTATTCTAGGCCGATTCCGACGCGACGCTTAGGTCGCGCGACGTTCGGGGCCAACCGGCATGATCAGGATTGTTGCCGTTTGCATAATATGCGTGGTTGGCGTGGTTTCCCCGCTCGGCACCAGCCGCGCGCCAGCACCAGCTATCGAAGTTGGCATGGCATCGAATTTTCCGGCGGTCAGCGGCAACAAGAGCGATCGGCTTCCGATCCACACCGAAGCAATCGGGCCGAAGGTCGCCATCGAGGCGGATAAGCCGGCCATACTGACACCCCAAATCGCTCCGCCGCTGGCAGAACCCAAGGCGGATCGAAAGCTGCCCGAGTTTATTCCTCGTCACTGGCACGATCCGACGGCTTCTAAAAACAAGATCCAAAACCGCGGTACCGCTGATACGAAGAAGTCACAGACACGTCCGATCGAAAAGCCAAAGCAAGTGAACGAAGTGAAAAACTGCAGTTCAGACGGGCTCGCTCCGCTTCTGCGGCAGCTCAACCTGCAGCCGCGCTGCGAGTGACAAGCTCGAACGCAGCTGCATCAGTCCGCGCGCAGTTCCTGGCTGACATCTTGCCCATGCGACTCGTTCTCAGCTTCTAGCTAATCCGCGCACCTTCTGCGAGACCGGTGTAGCCGCCTTTTCAACGGCACTGATGTGGCACGAAAAACGTCTAGCCCCTTGTATTCTCGGTCCTCGGCGGACACAAGCCTGAGGCCGACGGCGCCAGGTTTCCTTCGAACGTCGTCGGTCTTGATTGTTACCACCATGGCATGATTGAGGGTTGATACGATCGATCGCGGAGTACCCTTGGGGAGGAAGAATGTATTCCACGTGTATGCCCTTACCTCGAACCCTGCTCACGAGCCGTCGGAACGTTCGGGAGCGCCTCCGAGCGCTCGTCGTCGAGAACTGCAATGGCCTTCACGATCCCACCGTCGATCTGCGGCTTTGCCGTCGTAACGATGTCGCAGAGATAATCTACGCGACCACTCGCAAGATCCTGCATCGCGGGGTTGGAGCCGCGATAAGGCACGTGGACGACATCCAATCCCGCGACCGAATTCATCAACGCGCAACCGAGATGGATGGCAGAGCCGACCCCGGCGGAGGCGAAATGCATCTTGTCGCCGTTGGCCTTTGCGTAGGCGACAAATTCACTCATGGAATTGACCGGCAAGTCCTTTCGAACAACCGGCACCAAGGGCGCTTCCAGGAACAGACCGACGCTAACGAAATCCTTCGTCGCGTCGTAGGCGGGCTTCTTGTAAAGCGCCTGGTTCTGCGCCTGCGTCCCGACGGTGCCTTGAAGAAACGTGTAGCCGTCGGGCTCCGCCTTCGCGACGCGACTGGCACCGTTCATCCCGCCGGCACCGCCGACATTCTCCACGATGACGGCCTGGCCGAGAATCTCGCCCATGCGTTGAGCGAAGAGGCGCGCCGGCACATCGTTCGGGCCGCCGGCGGCAAACGGGTTGATCATCGCGAGAGATCGCTTCGGCCATTCTTCCGCGCCCACGCGGTTCGCGGCGCACATGCCAAGCACTAGAAGCCCGAAAGCGATCGCCCTACGCATGATCCCTCCCCTGTTTATCTTTCTAATTGTTGGATTTTAGGCTCGGCTTGAGAGCTGCTGGGACTTAGAACTATACTTTCCTTCGATGAAGCAAACCCTAGCCCGTGGCCCGATCCGTGCCTTGGCAGCCCGCCACCAGCGCGCGATCCCGATCCAGGTGCTAATCGCGACAAGACTTTGAACGAAGGCAGTCGAAGCAACGGTTCGCGCCACGCGCAAACATTGGACTAGGCCGTGACCCCATAAATCTACTGGGCGAGGGTTTGCCAGAGTCCGCTATGCATCGATAGCGACGAAATCCTGCATCGCAGCGAAATGTCGTGAAGGGCCAGAAGCAGACTCATGCATCGCAGCAAATCAGCATCGTTATTCGATCACCTCGTCGGCCAGCGCCAGAAGGGCCGGCGAAATATCGACACCAAGCGCCTTCGCGGTTCTGAGATTGAGGCGAAGATTGAACTTGACAGTTCGCTGCACCGGGATATCGCCGGGCTTTTCACCTTTCAGAATCTTGTCAATGACGGCCGCGGATCGTCGGAAAATATCTGCGTGGTTGGGGCCGTAGGCGATCAAGGCGCCGTACACACGTGACCCAACAGCGACACTGGTTTCGCCTTCATTCGCAACGAATTGACGCCTAGCGCAGGCCCTGACCTGTTTCCAAGGTTAGTAACCGCCTCTTCAAATCGCATGGTGCCCTTCAAAGACGGTCGGTGCCACTGGCGTTCCGTCGTTAAGCATTGCGTGGTGGCGAAATGTACTGACACCGGCAGGTATGACCGTGCCGTTCTGCGCAGAGTCCAAAAAGATGTGTAGGGTCATTTCAGGCGACCGGTCGAACCAGTTCGGGTCATCAAATGTGCCGCCATAGACACCGTATATTGCCGGAAATCGTTCTAGGTCGAGATAAAGCTTCGTACTGCAGCCTGCACAGAAATTGATGGTGACCCGCTTTCCGCTACCCTCGGAGGCTTGCGTGAAGGTGACCGGTTTGCCAGCAGTTATTTCAAAAGATGTTTTCTTGAAAATTGGCTCCACCATGTAAGCCGATCCAGTTGCTCTTTGGCAGAATTTGCAATGACAATAGGTGACCCGTATTGGCTGGGCGCTGGCGGTGTACCGGATTGCACCGCAAAGACATCCACCTTGCTGAAATGACATTTCTACCTCCGACGAACTGAGACACTTCGTTTTGTTGCAAGACGCTTACTTCTTAAACTTGGCTTGAATCCCGGCCAGGCCAGCTTCGTAGACGCCGCTCAGGGCGTCAATCGCATCCTTCTCCTTGCCGGAATCCGGCGTGTAAGTGCCGGTCCAGGTCACGATGGAAACGCCGTCATCTTTTGCCGTGACCTCGATCGTGGATTTGTAATTTGTGACCGGCAACGGGCTCGAAACGAAGGCGTAGGAATAGCTGTACTCCTTCTCGTTGCGCGCGGTCTGCGTCTCCACGAACGACGCCTTGCCGTCCTTGGTGACCAGTGTCCGGGTCGGTGGGGACTTGCCGTCTTCGATGCACGTGCCGACTGGCGGCAGCCAATCCTTGATGGCACAGAACGAACCGATCACCGACCACACCGCTGCGGGTGCGGCGTTGACCTCGACGCTGCGGGTCAGGTTGGCGGCGGAAACAGGCATGGCGCCGAAGCCCAGGGCGAGCGCGCAAAACGCCGCGGAACGGACCAATGCCGTGATCCTGCGTGCCGTGATGTCATTCTTCATGGAATATTCCTTTCATCTTGAGAGCGGCCGGCATGCGATCCCTGCGATGGGCAGAATGCCGGCGCGAGGCAACACATGTCCTGCAGGCGAGCTCTTGCTCGCGATCCCGGTTGAATATCGATCCCGGCCATGGGCGGCCAGTTCAGGAAATGAACCCGCAGAATCTGAACTAGGAACCCCCTACGTTTGGCCCTAAGTTGCCGATCTCGCCTCTCACGGAGGAAAGCATGACCATCGGCAGCTATAAGCAGTTCTGTCCGGTCGCGATGGCCGCGGAAATATTATGCACGCGCTGGACCGTGGTGCTGCTCCGCGAACTCATCGCCGGTTCGACGCGCTTTAACGAGCTGCGCCGCGGCGTACCTCGGATGTCGCCGGCATTGTTGTCGCAGCGGCTAAAAGAACTCGAGGTGGCGGGCATCGTGACCCGTAAATCTGGCTCGGAACGCGGCGTCTTCGAATATCAACTGACCGCGGCGGGACGTGAACTCGGGCCGATCGTCGAGGCCTTCGGCGTCTGGGGCCAGCGCCGCATCGAATCGCATTTGTCGCTGCAGCATCTCGACGTCCAGCTGCTGATGTGGGACATGCGGCGCAATCTGAACACGACGCCGATGCCGAAGAAGCGCAGCGTGGTGCAGTTCAGCTATCCCGAGCTGCCGACGACGCAACGGTCGTGGTGGCTGATCGTCGATCCCAAGGAAAGCGTCGATCTCTGCTCGATCGATCCGGGCTTCGATGTCGATCTCTATGTGTCGGTCGATCTGCGGACCATGACGGCAATCTGGATGGGGCTCGACACCGTTCGCGCCGCCATCGCCAACCGTCGCCTGATGCTGACCGGCAACCGGCAGCTCGCCACGGCGATGCAGAGCTGGCTCGGCCTCAGTCCCTTTGCGAAAGAGCAGAAGCTCGCAAGCTGAGGGATGACTTGGCGGCCGGTACATTCTCTGTATCGGCCCGCTTCACTTCCTGAACTGGCGCGCCGCAGCGCACTTCTGGCAAGCCGGGATCAGACCTCCCATTCACGCGGAGGCTGACATCGAGCCTGGAGAGACATAACATGACCGCGTTTTTGATCGCAGACATCAAGGTGACGGACGAAAAATGGGTGCCGGATTACGCTGCCTCCGTTCACGACCTCGTGCACAAGCACGGCGGCAAATATCTGTCGCGCAGCGGCAATGTGAAGACACTGGAAGGCACGCCGCTGGATACGTCGCTGATCGCGATCATGGCTTTCCCGTCGGCAAAAGCAGCAGAATCCTTTGTTACCGATCCCGCCTACATCCGCTATGCCGCGGCTCGCCGGGGCGGCAGCGAAAGCCGCTTTCAACTGATCGATGATACCGATCTAGCCGGAACGATTCCGTATCTCGCCAAAGCCTGAACGCTCGGGACGGTTTTGAATTGTCGACATATTAGAGTAGCGGGCCACCCAACATAAAGCACGCCGAGTAACTTCTGGCTCCAGCCTTCCCCGGCTGGAGCCGGTGCATTTTGGGGCTTGGGCGAAACGCCATCATGTCCGGTTCGGGTCTTGGCTGTGTGAAAACGCCGAGGCGCTTGATGGCGATAGAAGAAGCTATTCGTCCACGACCTTCTTAGCCCCCAAACTCGCAAGCGCGACCAACTTAAAGCACG
>NZ_LGHM01000081.1 GCF_001908185.1 Bradyrhizobium sp. AS23.2 | reverse complement strand
ATTCTTCATTTCGTGCTTTAAGTTGGTCGCGCTTGCGAGTTTGGGGGTTAAGAAGGTCGTGGACGAATAGCTTCTTCTATCGTCATCAAGCGCCGTTGCGTTTTCACACAGCCAAGACCCAGAAGCCGACGTATCACCACGCGTAGCGCACGACGCCCTTGCCGGCATAGGAGCGCGTGACGTTCGAGAACTCGCCCTCGAATGTGCCTGCGGCCGACCAGCCGTTCAGCCATTTCATCTCAATCGAGGCGGTGGTCAGCGCCGAATCCGACGCCAGCGCTGCGCCGTTGGCGACAAAGCTCGCGCCGGGCAACGTCTGGAACGTGGCGGCGACACTGCGGTCCGGATTGAAGTCATGCGCCCAGGCGAGACGGCCACGTAGTGTCAGGACGCCGTTCTGCATGGCGACGGACTTGTCGGTGCGGAGGCCGAGTTCGGACCGGGTATCGGTGACGCTCTTGGCGCCATAGGCGAGCGCAAAGGTGCTGGCGCCCGCCAGGGCCTGCTCGGCATAGGCCGGCAGGTCGAACGTCGTGAACTGTCCGGCGGCATAGGGCGTGAGACCGACGCCTTGGGTGACAAAGCGATAGCCGCCTTCGAGCCGACCGGAATAGGCATTGGCATTGAACTCGGCGCGGAGCCGATCAACGCCGGCAACCGTCACCGTGCGGTCGGTGGTGATGTCCTGCCACCCATGGGCCAGCGCCGCCGAGATATAGGCCGGACCGTTGATGTGGCGCAGATAGGCGCCGGCCTGGAAGAGATCGGAGCGCCCCCCGCCGAGGCCGCTGACGCCAAAGCTGGTGCCGCCGCCGGCGAGCGCGAAACCAGCGAGCGTGTTCGAGGAGAGGCGATAGTCCGCGCCAACCGCGGTGCCATAGATGCTGCTGGTCGAATTGTTCGACCCCACCGCCGTGTTGCCGTCGGTCCGCTGCGACCCGCCAAAGCCCGACACCCACACGCTCCAGCGCGGATCATAGGTTTTTGCCAGCGGCGCCTTGGTGAACAGCGCGTAGGCGTCGCGCTCGCTCTGCGAACGCGCCGCCTGCCCCTTGGCGGCGTAAGCCATGCTCTCCTCGGCATAGGCATTGGGATTTCCGCCGGCGCTGACGGGGGTGCCGCGCCCTGCGATGAAGGGGTCGGTCATCACCCCCAGGAACTGGTCCATCGCCTGGAACGTCGTCTGCTGCGTGCCGGTCGCGCTCTCGCCGGAGAGTTGCGTCAGCCCGGCGAGAAGGTTGGCACCGGAGAGATTGAAGATCGCGCTGAACGCGGTGGACAGATTGTTGCCGGCGAGCAGGGCATTGTCGATCGCGTCCGCCACGCTCCTTTGATTGACGTTGGCATTCGCCGGCAGGATCGGCGACAGCAGGCCGGGATCGAGCGACAGCAGTACGCTGCCACCGAGGTAGGTGAGCTGCGGATTGCGGGCCAGGTAGTTTCCCACCACGGCGGAGCCGAATGTCCCGGTGAGGGCTGATGAGGTCAGGATTGTGTAGGTGGTTTTCTGCGTGACAACGGTCAGCGGAGCGACCACGACCTGGCCGGCGAGATTGGCGGTGCCGGTCACGATGGTCTTGTCGGACGTGCTGCCGGACACCTGAACGAGGTAAGTCGCCGACGCCGTCAGCGTCAGGCTGCCGTTGACGGCGAGTGTGCCGATCGAATTGCCAGGCGCTAGCGTGCCGCCATTGATGATGGTGTTGCCGACGGTGCCGTTGCCGCCGAGCGTGCCGCCGGCATTGACGGTGACGCCGCTTGCGGAGGTGATGTCGCCGTTCACCGCCAACGTGCCGCCGTTGACGTTCACCGGGCCTGCAAAGGTGCTGGTGCCAGTCAGCGTCCAGGTCGAATTGCCGATCTTGTTGAAGGTGCCGAAGCCCCGATACTGCGCGGCAGGACCGATCGCCGATACATCGAACGTGGCGCTGCCCGTGCCGCCGAGCTGAAAAACATCGCTGCCGGTGCCGAGCACATTGCCCGATGTGACCGAGCCCGGCGCCAGCGTCAGCGTGTTGCCGCGGCCGGAAAACTGGATCGCCGCGGTGCCCCCGCTGATGGTGCCGGCGTTGAAGACCGAAGATCCACCGGCGCTGGCGATAATGCCGTACCAGGCTCCCGTGATGCTTCCGCCGGCATTGTTGGTCACCGTCACCTTGCTGCCGGCGGCGATGCCGTCGTAGGCGGTGCCGGCAATGCTGCCGGAATTGGTGACATTGGCAGAACCGTTAGCTAAAATGCCGTACCAGGCTCCCGTGATGCTTCCGCCGGCATTGTTGGTCACCGTCACGTCGGTGATTGTGGTAATTCCGACGACGCCGCCCGTGATGCTGGCGCCGGCATTGTTGGTCACCGTCGCATTGGTGCCGGTGGCAATTCCCGAGAAGCCGCCCGTGATGCTGGCCCCGGCATGGTTGGTCACCGTCGCGTTGGTGCCGGCGTTGATGCCCCAACTGCCGCCCGTGATGCTGGCGCCCGCATTGTTGGTCACCGTCGCGTCGAATTGGGCGGAAATGCCGGAGGAGGGGATGCCGATGCCGTTGCCGGTGATGGTGCCGGAATTGGTGACATTGGCAGAACCGCCCGTGGCGTTGATGCCGTACGCGCCGCCCGTGATGCTGGCGCCGGCATTGTTGGTCACAGTCACAGTGGCAGCGTCGATGCCACCATTGCTGCCGATAACCCTGGCGCCGTTGGCAACGTTGACGGTGATGCCGGTCTCAACTCCGGTGCCGTAGCCGTTGGATCCGGCGCTGGTGCCGGGCGCGCCGCCACCCTGATTGACGGTGTCGCCCGTACAGTCGGCCGTCACGTTGCTGGCGGCCTGGGGCGTGCAGTCGGCGTGTGCCACCTCGCCGTCCAGCAGGACGATTGCGAGAGCCGGAACCAGCACGCGGGCGGCGATGCGCACCATTTGGCGCTTGCCAGCGCCGCACCGGCCGTCGATCCGAAACCTCTTCACCTTGGATTAGCCCCAGGCACTTGCCCCAGAACGATTCCAAGGTTTATTCGCCAGCGGCGAAGTCAGCAAAATTTGTCGAACGATACAATCTGGACGGCAGGATTCAACTTGCGGAAAACATCGATAGCCTATGAGTGTATCCCGGAGGCAACACGTGAAACCGGATGGAAGCGCCGGCGTGCCGTCGCCCGGCCGTCGCGCTCATGCTCACCATTGGCATAGATCGTGGGCGGCTCGATGACCGGGAGGGGACCAGAAGCGGAAGTCTGAGGCTGCCAAGTGCTTGGTCCGCTCTGTCTTTTGATAGCGGACATGCGAGAGCTTTCGCTGCACATCGGCTCAGGGCCCAATGGCCGAAGTCGCCGTAATCAGATCAGTGGATTGATAGTTCAGCCCGACGCGCACGATCGCTCCTCAGCTAAACGCTGCCTTGAAATCCTCGACGAATTGTCTGGTCGTGATCGATGCCCGCCCGACCAATTTCTCAATCGGCTTGGTCTTCTCGGTCGAAAAGGCACCGGCCGCGCCGAGCTTGGCTAAGGGCGGCCCAGATGCGCTATCGAATTTCCGGAAGACGCTACGCTAGACTTGCGCTTCTGCTTTCATATCCGGGCTACGTTGACCCAAGCGTGGCTCCTTCCGCGCAAATAGCCGCTGAATGTTGGCACGATGGCGAACGATCACGTAGATGCCGCCTCCGATGACCAGAAGCCGGTAGGAAAAAGGGTGCTCAAAACCGCAGACGAGAACGATTGCCGTCAGTGACGCGAGTATCGAGCTGAGGGAAACAATCCGGGCAATAGCCAGCACGATGCCAAAGGCCGCCGCAGCGCCCAATCCGACTGGCCACGACATCGCCAGCAGCACCCCCAGCCCGGTCGCAGCGGATTCGCCGCCCGTAAAGTTCAACCAAATCGAGCGGCTATGCCCCAACAGCACGGCAATTCCGGCCAGGCAAACAGTCCGTGGCCCCCAGATTTGCAGATCAAGCGCTGTCAGCGGCGTTGAGGAAAACTGTGCATGGAGCCAGGGACAGAACGAGCGGGCAACGATGATGGCCCCGACGCCCTTCAGCACGTCGGCGACGAGCACCGCCAACGCCGGCCATTTGCCGAGAGTCCGCAACACATTCGTCGCCCCGGTGGATCTGGAACCATGCTCTCGAATATCAATGCCCTTGAGGACTCTTCCCGCCAGATAGCCCGTGGGCGTGGATCCCAAGAGATAGGCGAACGCGAATCCAACCGCGCTCGCTGTCAAGAAAGCCATGGTGTTTTATTTCCAGTTTCCGCAATCAGTATTTATGGCCGGCTTTGCTTGACCGCCATGCTCTTGAACCTCCGTAGGGCGGTCGCGACGATAGTTTAGCCAACTCGGCAACGCGAGCCTGGCATTGGCGCTGAAGCTGTTGTGGGACGGAGTCTACGGTTATTTCGGGTAAGTCGCGAGACTATGTTGCAGGTGCAGGTCTCGCGTCGACGATCGCCTCCATGATCGGGTCAATGACTGCAGCGGCGGCTGGGTCAGGCCCTTGGAGGTAAGGTCTGCCGACTGTATCGGCGGTGACCGGGAGCAGGTTAACAAGAGAGACCTACACCGGCTTTACTGTGGATGCGTACCACTCGGTCTCGGGCGAGGACTGCGCCGGGTGGTTCCAGTCGGGCGTTGGTGGACGTCGGCTGCCGTTCAATCAGGTCGAATTGCGCAGGGACCGGAACGCGTCGCGCACCTCTCTGCTGAAAATGGCGGGCTGCTCCCATGCCGCGAAGTGACCGCCGGCCTCGGCCTGATGGAAGTAGATCAGTTTGGGATAGGCCTTCTCGGCCCAGCTTCGGGGGGCCACGAAGCTCTCGCCTGGAAACGCCGTCACGGCCGCAGGGATCGGGACATTGGCCGGCAGATAGAGGTTTGTCTTGTTCTCCCAGTACAGGCGAGCTGAGGAGATGGCCGTATTGGTCAGCCAGTACAGCGAGATGTTGTCGAGCACGTCGTCGCGCGTCAGCGCGCCCGCGGAGTGCCCGTTGACCGTATGGCCTGCGACCGCCGAGGTCATCGCCGAGGCCGGCTGGGCGTAGCCATCGCCATGGTCGAGCAACCAGGCCGCAAGGCCGGCCGGCGAATCTGCAAAGCCCGTCAGGGTCTGCGGGCGCGTTCCCATGATTTGCGCATAGGCACGTCGCTTCGTGAACTGGATCTTGAGCTGGGCGAAGGCGTGCTTCTCTTCTTCAGACAGATCGGCCGGAGCGGATTCGCCGGATGCCACCGCCTTGAAGATCTCCGGTGGAACGACGCCGGGCAGGTTGACATGGATGCCGACCAATTCCGGCGCGCCGAGCTTCGCCATCTCGTTCGAGACGGGCGAGCCCCAATCGCCACCCTGCGCGACGAACTTGCCGTAACCGAGGCGCTTCATCAGCACGACCCAGGCCCGCGCGATGCGCTGCGGATCCCAGCCGGTGGTGGTCGGCTTACCCGAAAATCCGTAGCCGGGCATCGACGGGATGACGAGATGGAAGGCGTCCTCGGCGCTGCCGCCATGCGCGGTCGGATTGGTCAGGGGATCGATGATCTTGAGCTGCTCGATGACGGAGCCGGGCCAGCCATGCGTCACGATCATCGGCAGCGCATTGTTGTGCTTCGAACGGATGTGGAGGAAATGGATATCGAGGCCGTCGATCTCGGTCAGATGCTGCGGCAACGCGTTGAGCCGGGACTCGACCTTGCGCCAGTCGTAATCGGTCTGCCAGTAGCGGACGAGTTCGCGCAGCATCGCCTGAGGCACGCCCTGGGAATCGTCGTCGACGGTCTCCTTGTCGGGCCAGCGGGTCGCGGCCAGACGATGACGCAGGTCGACTAGCGCCTTTTCAGGGATATTGATCTTGAAAGGGCGGATCGCGTCGCTCGTTGCGGCGGAAGCCTCGTGGATGGGGAATAGGCCGGCGGCGCTGGCGGCCACGATCCCCGCCGCGGCAGTGGTCATGAACTTGCGCCTGTCATGATCGATGGTCTCGGAGCTCGACAATGCGGCAGCAGCAGCGGCCGGCGGATTGATAAACGTTGTCATTGAACCCCTCCCTTGCTCCGGTTGACTTCGCCTTGGCGTTTCGTCCCGTGATCGTCCCACGGAAGTGCGGGAATTGCCTGTTATGCTTTGTGAGATACCGTTAGGGCGGGCTGTGCGCGCTCCTGCTGCACAGCCGCAATCACCTCGGTCGTGGTGAATATGGCGTGAGCGTAGGTCGGGCCGTTCAGCTCATGGGCGGCCTGCATCATCTCATGGGAGAATGCAGCGGTGGCATCACGCACCAGCGTGACGTGGTAGCCCAGCTCCATCGCATAACGTGATGTGGACTCGATGCACGTGTTGGCGAGCAATCCGACGACGATCACATGCGTGATGCCCTTCTGCTTCAGCAGGAAGTCGAGGTCGGTATTGGCAAAGCCGCTTTGGCCCCAGTGCTCGTGGCCAACGAGGTCGCCGGGCTTCGGCGCAAAGTCCGGATGCCATTCTCCACCCCATTCGCCACGCGCGAAGCTGTGACGATGCATGATCGATCGCTGGGTCGGATTGGGATGATCCCATGTCTCATAATCGCCCGGCTCCCAGCGACGGTGCGGGACGATCACGACTTGGATTCCCGCAGCGCGGATAGCGCCGTCCAGCCGGCGAAGGTTGTCGAGCAGCCCGACCTCATCGGCGATCGGCTTGATGCGCGGATAGACCTTGCCGCCCTCGGACAGGAAATCGTTGTAGGGGTCGACGAAAAGCAGGGCGGTCTTGTCGCGTGGATAGGTGGTCTCGGTCATTGTTGCCTCCTCGGGCCGCCAGGCGGCCTGTTGCATTGGCGTCACTCAGGCAGCTTTTGGCCGGTCTGCTCGCGGACGATGTAGTCGGCATACCAGTCCGGCCAGTTCGCATCGTGCCCGCCGGTCCGCGTCTCGTGTTTGCCGTGTGCTGCGGCGGCGCGCCGGAGCGCCGCAGAGAGATCGGCGGGCGAGGTGAATGACGTTCGATCCGAGCTGACGCGCCCCGGCAGCCGCTGCGTGACCTGCTGAAGCAACCAGACATTTCCGTCCCGATCGCTGAACGTGGCCAGCGACCCGTAGCTGGGACGGTCCGGATCGGGACCGGGAATGCGGCCCTGCGGGCCACTGTGGAAGACTTCGCTTACATCAACGCCGCTCGAAATGAGCTTGCCGCGTGCAGCCTCGATGTCGTTCACGACGAGGAAGTGCGGCAATGCCGGTCCGGTGCCGAGCTGGATCGAGGTTGGAGAGCCGGGCGGCGTGAATTGAACGGCGCGGGACCCATCAGGCCTCACGAAATCGGCATCGAGTCTCCAACCCAGCTTTTCGTAGAAGCGCTTGGCGGCATCGACGTCGGAAACAGGGATGACGGAGACCTCCAGCTTCATGTCGACCGTGTCCGGCTTCTGGTCCTTGGTTGCGGTGGTCATGGCTCGCTCCTCTGTTGACGGACCGGGCGCCCGAGGCTGCCCGTTGCATTTGAACCGACGCGGTCTTATATTGCTATGAAAATCATAGTAACAAGCGCGATGAAGAAAACGTGATGAAGGCAAAGAGAGACAACATGACTGACCAAACACTCTGTCCGGTCGCGCGCGCCGAGACCGTCGTTGGCGATCGCTGGACGGTCCTGATCCTGCGCGAGCTCTTCATGCGGATGCACCGCTTCGAGGAGATACAGGCGCAGACCGGCGGAACGCCCCAGATGATAACCACCCGATTGAAGAAGTTAGAAGCGGACGGGCTGGTGAAGCGGCGCGTCTACAGCAAGCGGCCGCTACGCCATGAATATCAACTGACCGAGAAGGGCGAGGCGTTCTATCCCGTTATCCTGGCACTGCGTGCCTGGGGCGAGACCTGGTGCAAATCGCCAAGGGAGGGGCGTGCTGTGAACTATACGCATCTGACATGCGGCAAGCCTGCGGGGCTTGGCCCGATGTGCGAGTCCTGCGGCGAGGTACTACGCCGTGAAAGCCTGTCCGCTCAGCAGGCTCCGAAATATCGGATGGAGCGGGAGGCGCGATGGGAGACCTTCAAGGCGAGCCGCTAGACGATTTGCCGCGATGGTTGCCCCGCTGATCACATTGACAGTCGGGTAAGACAGGGCCAGGAGTAACAATCGCATAATCCGAAATCCCTCGCGTCGGCGTCGACACAGCCGGCCGGGAGGGGCAACAAGACAAGAGGTTGTGAAGCGGCTCACAGTCATGCCGGAGAAATCGCGCTAGAAAACTCCGGGCAGCCGGCCCGAACTCGTTGTTCGTGCTGTTGACGATTATTCGATCGAAATGCAATCGAGGCGTGTATCTGAGACGGTGGACCGCCCGAACGAAGAACAGGTGGACCGGCGGAATGCCGGCTACCGTAGATAGGGAGAATGATACCGGACATAGCGGGTGCGGCCTGCGCCGTCCCAGGCGCTCAGAGTGTTGAGATGCTGCGGCACAACGCCCTCCATTCAACCGTTGCGCGCCTTTCTGTCCGGTGTAGACTTTTTGCAGGCGCGATTTTTGCGCTGGCATGTGCGCGGCTGAGGGTTGCGTCGTGGCGAAAGTCGTTTTCAATCTGACCATTGAAGATTGTGGTGAAAACCATTGCCGCATTATCGCGGACTACAATTCGTCGAGCCGCGAGATCGAAGTCGAGAAGCTCAAGCCGAGTTTTCGTCAGAACCTGAGGCCGCTGCAGGAAGCGATCCTCCAGTCCTCTGGCGCGCGTAGCGCCGAGGCGGCGCTACGTCCGCGAAACGAGAATGCTGCCACGGCAAATGGCGGTGATGAGGCAAGACCCGCTATCCGAGACGCTGCCGGAAGTCTGACCGCGGGATCGGACGAACGGATCGTGCAGGAAGTCGGCTCGCAACTCTTCGACTTCATCTTTCAGCGAAAGATCCTCGAACTCTATCAGGAATGCTCCCAGGCGGCGCGAAGAGACGATGAGCCGTTCCTGATCCGCCTGCGGGTCAGCGATCCCACGCTCGCCTACGTGCCGTGGGAAACAATGTATGACAAGAAGAACCGCTTCTATGTCACGACATCCCAGAGCACGCCGTTCACGCGCGCCGTTGACGACTATGGCGAGGAACGCCGGATGTGCGCGGCAAGGCCGATACGGATGCTGGGCATGGCTGCGCGGGTCAAGGTCCTGAACGGTTTCCCGCTGGACGAGATCGAGGTCGACGCCGAGCAGGTCGCAATCAAGAACGCGCTGAGCGAGTTGAATGACGGCAAAAGGCTGAAGCTGTCCTGGATTCCGTCGGCGAAGGCCCGCGATCTCAACCGCCGCTTCCTGAGGGGAGATGAAGGCAAGCGGTGGGACCTGTTTCACTTCATCGGTCACGGTGGACACGATCCGGATCGGCAAATGGGCTTCGTTGTGGTCCAGGAGGAGGGCGGGTCGAGAGGGGCCAGGCTCTATGCCGACGCGCTGAAGACGTTTCTTACCCAGCCCGGCCAAACGCCAAGTCTCGTCGTCCTGAACTCCTGCAGCGGGGCGCAAGGCGAACCTGGCTCCCTGTTTTCGAGCACCGCTGCGGAGCTCATTCAGGGAGGCGTCCCTGCAGTGATCGCCATGCAGTTTGAAATCAGCGATAATATGGGTCTCGCGTTTGCCGATACGTTCTACACCTATCTCGCCGACAACGTATCGATTCAGGCGGCGCTGGCGCATACCCGGGCCGAATTGAAGGCGCGGCAATTCGCCGAATGGATTTCGCCGGTGCTGTATATGCGCGGCCTCGACGGGGAGATTTTCGTGGACCGAGCCGGATCATAGTGAGTGTCACCAATGCAGGGCCTTGACCCGTCCGTCGTTGCTCTCTGCCTCGGTGCGATCGCGATCTGCATCGTCAGCGCGATCGACTTTCACGCTCCCTTCGAGATCATGGAAATCCGCTATGGCGTAAACCGCGATCGCTATTACTTCGGGGTCCTCGCCTACGTCGCGATCGCCGTGGTCTTCTATGTGTTTCTCGTCATCGGAATGCATTCGCTGATCACGTCTCTCCGTCCGCATGCGGAGCCTGAAGCTGGACTGCTCGTTGCCATACCCGCGACGATGGCGTTCATGGTTGTGGCGCCTCATCTGCCTCTTGCTCGTCGGGTGATCAATTTTCTGCGGACCATGATGCAGACTCTGGCGCGCTATCCTCAGGCTGTGGAAACCGTCACGGCAGCCATCGCGCGTTCGCCGATCAAGGTGACAGAGCGGGCCAAGCCGGAGCTGCAGCGTGAGCTAGAAGGATATGGCGTCCCCGCCAGGTTGATCGAGAAGGCGCTCAATCACGACGACGAGGTGCTCGCCGCCGGCGCGGCGACCATGATCAAGCAGGTCGCTTCCCTTCATACCAGTTTCGTCGAGCTGCGCGGCAATAAGCGCTTCGCGAGGTTTTTCCGCGCGCGGAAAGCCGCCTTTGACGAGATGGAGAGGCAATATCGGCGAATGCTGCGGCGGTCGGCCCGGGCACTCCTGCTGACGGAAGACATCATGGTGTCGGATGTCGATGCGCAGGAGTTGGTGCTCGAGATTTCCGACTTCATCGCTGAGGAATGCGAAGATTTGCGGGTCGCGTACCAGCGTCGGTTGGCCGAGGCGACGTTGTCGGTCGTCGACAGGCGCGACTCCCGCATCGAGCTGATTGCCAGCTTCGGATATCAGATCGTTTTCCCCCCAGGCGCTGCCGTTTGCGCCACTCGTGATAATCTTTGTCCTCGACTTCGTGATCTCCGTCGCGCCGCTGTTCTTCCTCCATCTGGGCGGGAAGTTTGCAGTTGGTTCGCTGGCCGGAGGCCTCTCCTCCCTCGCGCACGCCGTTGCCCTGACGATCTCGATCTTCTTTGCGATCTATCCGAAGGCCTCGACAAATTTTGCACGTCCCTCGCTATACGCGTTGCCCTGGAGCTCTTACGTGGTTTTCGGGGCGCTCTCCTATGTGGCGGGCAACGCTGTACTCTTCATGACCTACATCACAATTCCGATAGCGGAAGGCTGGCTGGCGAAGAGTCATCCGTTCGCGGCGAGTTCGCTGTTTTCCCTGATTTTCCTGGTCAACACGGTGGTCCTGAGCATCCTACTCGACGTTCGGCTGAGGGCCGATGGACTGGACTATCACGAGGCGAGGCTGAGGGACGGCGGGACCCATGCAGTGGTCATGGCATCTGTCATGCTCTGCCTGCTCATCGGCTTCACGTTGGTGACCGTACATTTCGGTCTGGACGCGCCGCCCATCTCCTGGTCGGTATACACCTTTATCGTTGTTCTTTTCGGCGTGCTCGGCTTCGTCATGGGATATCTCGTGCCGTCGACTGCAGAAGCCTACATCGAATCCAACAAGCTGATCCGGAAGTCGTCGGCACTTGATGGCAATTTGCTCGGCTGGGCGGCGCCGGCGTCTCAGCCGATAGTCAAACCTTGACCTCACGCCGATGGGGGGGGGCGCGCAGGAGCCTCCCAGCGGCACATGAGGGCGTGACGAAAAGGGTCGTCTGGACAGGGGCGAAGACATGGCTGCACTCGAAGTGGCGAACGGGATCGTGGTTCGAAGTCCCGACGATGTTGAGGTCAGGGTCGTTCAGGACGGTCCTGTCCGCCGGGGATTTCGCCGCGGGACCGCCAGCCAGATGAGCGGCACCGATCACCTCAGGAGGGCGTTGTCGTCGTCGGACTTCACCATCGCGGCCGAAGTTGAAATGGTGCCGACGCGCCCGGGAACGCGTGCCCTGCGACGGGACGCGCAGACGCCCACGCAGATCGAGGTCGAGGTCGGCCCGTCCGAAAGAGCGATGGTCCTGATCGAGGGGGCAGGCGGTGTCTATGCCTGGACTTATCCGTTGCAGGCCGGTCAACCGTCGCGGCAACGTGCCGGCGCGCAAGTTCTGGTTTTCCCGCTGACGGCCGGGACGAGAGGCTCGGCCCGCGGAGTCCCCACCGCGAGCGGCAAGCGCGGTCCGGTTCTTGACTGGGTTTCCGACAAGCTGATCGATCCGGTCCGCGCCTATGTGCTGAAGTTTGTCGCCAGGACGGCCATCGATGCGGCGACCGACTATATCGAGGGGGACAGGGAAGAGGGCATCGTGTCGATAGCCGGGCTCGATCCGGCAGCATGGACACCGGGTCGATCGGCGCGGCCGCGATTGCCGCAAGATCGCCCGTTGAAAATTCTGCTCATGGTGCACGGCACGTTCTCCTCGACGGCCAGCGGCTTCGCGCAGCTTGCCGGTTCTGAGAGCGGGCACGCGTTCCTTTCGAAAGCCAACGAACACTACGACGCCGTGCTCGGCTTCGACCACAAGACCCTGACCGCAACTCCCAGCGAAAATGCGGTCGCTCTTTTTGCCGCGCTGCAGGCTCTGGGTATTCCAGAGAATTCCTCGATCGACACCGTCGTTCACAGCCGCGGCGGACTGGTCTATCGCGTTGTCGAAGGTCTGCTTGCAGACAAGCGACCGGACATCCGGCTTGGCAAGGCCATCTTTGTCGGCTGTACGAATGCCGGAACGCATCTTGCCGAACCCGAGAATTGGGCGGCGATGATCGATCTTTATACCAACGGGATCATGGCCGGCGTCCGGGCGGTTTCGTACCTGGCAGGAGGGGCTGTGCTGAGCCCCATCGTAGCGCAGGGGATCAAGACTGTCGGCCGCTTCGTCCAGGCATTTTCAGAAGTCGCCATTGACGAGCGCCGGGTGCCCGGACTTGCCGCCATGCGTCCCACAAGCGACCTCGTCAGGGAGTTGAACGGAGCGGACGGTCCGCTCGAGAAACTCGCGGCCTATTATGCGATCACGTCGAACTTTGTCGCGCAGGTCGCGCCCGGCAAGGGCGTGACGAAGGAGTTCGCCGACTTCATTGCCGATCGCGTGACCAATCGCCTGTTCCAGCTCGACAACGATCTGGTGGTGGATACGGCCTCGATGACCTCGTTCGGAACCCGCACCTCGCGCCTTGCGGACGACGCGACATTTGCCTTCGGCAATACGGACGACGTCTTTCACACCACGTACTTTGCGACAGATGTCGTTCCGTCGAAATTGAGTAAGTGGCTGGGTCTTGGCGCACCTCGTCTCAACAGCATCCCAGAACAAATCGATCTGCAGCAGGCACCACCGCGGCGGTCGCGGCGGGGAGCGGCGTCCATTGTCGAAAGCCCGCTTGAAACCACGTTGGCTACTGACGATGTGGAGAGCCCCCGATCTGACTCCATGTCGGACACTCTCACATTGCGGCGGACGCGAACGCGTGGAACTGCTTCGGCTGCGCCGGCTGAGCCAAGGGAGGCGCCTGCTGCTGGTGAGGCGCCGTCGGCGTCGACGTCCCCGGGATCACGAACCGCCGCTTGCTATTTTGCAGCGGAGATCGAGTCTCATCCACCGCCGAAGAAGCCGGTCCCGCTGTTCGTCACGGTCTCCCGTCAGAAAATTCAGGCCGCCGAAAGTCCGGCCTCGGCCGCCTCGGATGCTCCGGTGAACGTCGACACGGCGCGCGCCATCGTTGTCGAAGTCATTGCGCGCAAGAATTGCAGGGTCATCGGTGAAACCAGTGCCGAGATCGACATGCCCAGGGATCAGAGGGCGGAGTCGCTACGGTTCGTCGTGGAGGGAGCCGCGGAAGGTGCGGCCGATATCCTCGTTGAAGCACGGCAGGGCCCGCGCATCCTCGCGTCATTTGCCCTGGCCCCGGTGTTCGTCGATGCAGACAGCAAGACCTTGCGCCGGAGCCAGGTCGGATTGGCCATGGCGGCACATCCCGACGAGCCGGCGGTGCTGAGGATCTACGAGATCGTGGAGAGCGGCAAGGTGACGCTGCGCTTCGATCTTGCCTGCGTCGATCCGAATATCGCGGTTTCGGAGTCGCGCACCCTTCCCGGCGGTTTCTCGCGCGATGTCTACGTTTCGGAGATCTTCAAGGGGATCGAGAGCTCCTGGCTCGCGACGAACCGGTTGTATGACCAGTTCCTGTCGCGCCTGCAGGCGAACGGAATCGTCATGGCAAACGAGTTGTTGCCGGACAAGGTCCGCGAGGCATTGTGGGCCCATCGCGATGCGATCCGCGCGATCCAGGTTATCTCCGAGGAGCCGTTCATTCCCTGGGAGCTGCTCTACATCAACGATAGGAAGTCAGGACCGGACGGGAAGGGCTTCCTGGCGGAATGGGGGCTGGTCCGCTGGCTGCACAGCACGCCATGGCCTGGTCCGCAACTCGCCATGCGCAATGATCGCATCAATTACGTGATCCCGGCCTATCTCGATCCCGGACTGCGCCTCGAAGGCGCCGATGCCGAACGCCAGATGCTGGCCAAGCTGTTCGGCAGCCCCCGCGCGGTGACGCCCGACAGCATCTCGGTGACCCGCTTCCTCCAGAAAGACGCCAGGGAATGCGACGTCCTGCACTTCGCCTGCCATGGCGAGGCGGCGCAGCGGGCGGTGATGACGGCCGACCTGTTGATGACGGGCTCCAACGTGGACGGCACTTTTGCGCAGGACCCGCTGTCGGCGGACCAGGTCAAGGTCGTTGCCCGTTTCGCGGAGAGCGGACCGAGGCCAACTATTTTCATCAATGCCTGTCAGACCGGGCGCGCGGGACGTGGCATCGGCGGAGGTGTCGCCGGTTTTGTCGATGCATTCCTGCGACCGTACTCCGAGCTCGGCGCGGGCGCGCTGGTCGGAGCGCTTTGGTCGGTCGACGACAAGCTCGCTTACAGCTTTGCCGAGGCGTTTTATCGGTCGCTCAAGGAGGGAAATGCGCTGGTGGATGCCGTCAGGACCGCTCGCGAGGCAGCCAAGAACCGGAAGGAACTGACCTGGTTGGCCTATTCCGTATACGGCAATCCGTTCGCGCGCGTCTCGGATGCTCCTTAGATTGAGCCGGGATTCATGCAGCCGCCCTCGGCCTTATGAGCGCGCGCCCGATCGGCTTACACGAACCTGACAGGGCAGGGGTGACCGGCGCGCCTGCTGCTTTTTCGCTGGCCGAGGCGCCCCGAATGGTGGAAGAGAGCGAAGATGCGGCGCGAGCCGTGTGGTGACACCGGGTAGCCGGCGGGAATGCGATGCGCCTTCTGATCGTCGAGGACAATGCCGAGCTCTCGCGGCTCGTGGCCAGCGGGCTGTCGGCGGCCGGCTACGAGAGCGACATCGTGAGCAGCGCGGCCGAGGCCCGCGAGGCGGTGCGCAGCGTCAGCTACGCCGCGATGATTCTCGACCTAGGCCTTCCCGACGGCGACGGCCTGTCGGTGCTGCGCGAGCTGCGCCGGCAGATGGAGCCGCTGCCGGTCCTGGTGCTGACCGCGCGCGGCGGCTTGCAGGACCGTGTCAACGGCCTGCGCAGCGGCGCCGACGACTATCTCGCAAAGCCGTTCGCGATGGAGGAACTGGTGGCGCGGCTGGAGGCGATCCTGCGCCGGCCGGGCCAGCTGCTCGGCCGCTCGCTTCACCTGGCCAACCTCGTCTACGACACCGAAAGCCGCCAGATCTTCGTCGACGACCAGCCACGCATCATCTCCGCGCGCGAGACCTCTGTGCTGGAGATTCTGCTGCGCCGGCAGGGGCGGGTGGTGCCGAAGAAGAACGTCGAGGACCACATCTTCGGGCTCGAAGGCGAGGTCGCCTCCAACGCGGTCGAGGTGTATGTCTCGCGGCTGCGCAAGCAGCTCGCCGAGCACGGTGCCAGGGTCGTGATCCACACCATACGCGGCGTCGGCTATCTGATGGCCGAGGAGAAATAGTGTGGCCCAGGTCGGCTCCCATGTCGGATCCTATGCCGGGACCTATGCCAGATCTCCGACGTTCAAATCGCTGATCTGGCGGATCGTGTTCCTGCACATCGTGGCGGTTGCGGTGGTTGCGATCTTCCTGCCGCTGGTGCTGTTCTGGCTGCTCAACTCCGAGATCGACCAGCTGCATCGGGCTGCGATGCGAGCCCAGGCCGAGACGCTCGCGGAGCGCATCGCCGTCCAGCCCGACGGCAAGGTGACGTTCAACCTGCCCGATAGTCTTCGAGGTCTCTATTCGGAAGCCTATGGCCGCTACCAGTACGACATCCGCGATGCCGGCGGTCGCTTGCTGTTCTCGTCGCACAGGAAGACTGATGAAGCTGAATCAGAGACGATTTCCGGCGCCGACGTCACCAAGACGATCGGCGGCACGACGGTTCGCATTCAGGTGGCGGAGGATCTGTCCCATCGCGACGTGATTACCGATGACATCATCTCGAACTTCTTCCGCCGCGTGGGGTGGATCACCATCCCGATCCTGCTGATCCTGCTTGCCACCGACATTATCATCTTCCGCCGCGCGATCGCGCCGCTATGGAAGGCGTCGGAGGAGGCCAGCAATATCGGTCCGGCGCGCACCGACATTCGCCTGCCGACGGAGCAGATCCCGCGCGAAATCATGCCACTCGTCACCGCCGTGAACCAGGCGCTCGATCGCCTCGAAGACGGCTTTCGGGTGCAGCGGCAGTTCACGGCGGATGCCGCGCATCAATTGCGCACGCCGCTCGCGATCCTGCGTACGCGGATCGAGACACTCGGCGACTGTGCGGCAAGGCAGGCGCTGCATGCCGACATCGAAGCCATGAGCCGCATCGTCGCCCAGCTCCTCGAGATCGCCGAGCTCGACACCTTGGTGCTCGATCCCGGCGAGACCGCGGATTTGCGCGCCGTCTGTGCCGAGGTGGTCGGTTCGATCGCGCCGTTTGCGATCGCGCAGCACAAGGATATCGCGCTCAAGGGCACCGACGCGCCGGTGCTGATCCACGGCAATTCCGAGATGCTCCAGCGCGCGATCTTCAACCTCGCCGAAAACGCCATCAAGTTCACCGCAAAGGACACGTCGGTCGACGTCGAGGTGGGTGACGACGGTGTGGTGCGCGTGCGCGATTGCGGCCCGGGAATCGCGGAAGCCGAGCGCGAGCTGATCTTCCAGCGCTTCTGGCGCCGCGACCGCCAGCGCAGCGACGGCGCGGGCCTGGGCCTGTCGATCGTGCGCGGCGTCGCCGACGATCACGCCGCGACAGTCGCGGTGGAGAACCTCCCCGGCGGCGGCGCCGAGTTCGCGCTGCGGTTCAGGCTGGCGGAGGGAGCCGATTGTTCCCCTGGCCAAAGCTGACCGCCGAGCAAATGCAACGGCAAGAAAACCCCGGCGCGCAAGCCGGGGTCTTTCGTTTGCAAATCCGCCAGACGCGGCGAGGGGCGGCTATTTCAGCTTGCCGGTGGACAAGTCCATGATCATGCGCGTGGCCAGATAGAGACGAGGCACGATGCTGTTGATCTGCACATATTCGGCATCGTTGGAATGCGCGCCGAAGCCTGACAGGCCCATGCCTTCCACCACGGCTCCCTTGGTCTTGAGCGCGGCAAACGCGGCGTCGGTGCCGCCTCCGGTCGCCTTCTCGTCGACCTTGAGGGACGTTCCGAGTTCCTGATAGATCGTCTTGCCGTACGCCGCCACGCGGCGCGAGGCGTCGTTGGCTTCGAGCGGCGGCCGACGCACCTCGAATTTCAGCTCGACCTTGGAGTCGGGCAGCAGGCGGTTCCTGATCCTGTCCTGCAGCGCCTTCTCCAGTTCGTCGAAATCCGCCACCTTGAGCGCACGCGCATCGGCCTGGGCCGTGGCGTCGGCAGGGATCACGTTGCGATTGGTGCCGGACCTGGAGACGGTCCAGTTCAGCTTCAGGCCCTGCTCGGGTTTGGACAGGTCCTTCATCTGCAGCACCTGGTGCGAGAGCTCGTACAGCGCATTGACGCCGCCCTCGGGCCTTGCGCCCGCATGCGACGACTTGCCGTGCACCGTGAGATAGGCCGAGCCGATGCCGCTGGTGGCGAGGCGCAGCGTGCCGTCGGTGCCGCCGCCTTCGAACGAGAACACGACGTCCTGATCGGAGGCCAGTCGGGTAATGGTGCTGCGCCAGCCGGGCGATGAGATCTCCTCGTCGCCGTTGGTGAGCACCGTGAGCGTGCCGTAATCCCTGAAGTTCAGCTTCTGCAGCAACGCCACGATATGGAGAATGAGCGCGACGCCCTGCTTGTCGTCGGCAATGCCGAGGCCGTAGGCCTTGTCGCCGTCGATGCGAAACGGTTGGTCCTTCAGCATGCCCTTCAGGTACACCGTGTCCATGTGGGCGATCAGCATGATCTTCCTGCTGCCGGTGCCCTTGAAGACCGCGTGCACGGCCGGGCCGATCTTCTCGGGCGTATCGTCGAGGCGATAGATGTCGGTGGGCTGCAGAATCTCCGTTGTGCCGCCGAGCTGCCTGAGTTGGCCGGCAACGCGCTCGGCGATCTGGTTCAGGCCGTCGATGTCCTTGCTGCCGGATTCGATGCTGACGAGATCGCGCAGCGTGTCGAGCAGCGGCTGCTGCTCCTGTTGCGCGAGCGCATGGATATCGGCCATGGCATTAGCATTGGGCTCGGCATGCGCCACGGTTGCAGCACATGCCAGCCAGAGCGATGCGATTAACGAGCCAACGAGTGACGGAGCGGTGTGCGATCGAGGCATGCGCGGCGGCCCATAGGTTGGAGAATGGCCCGGTATGCCCGTGTTGCCGGCGCTTGTCACGCGCGCCGGCGCGCGCGTCATGCCCCGCCAGAGCGGAACATGACGGCGCTAGCGTCCGCTACTTCTGCGGCGGGCCGAGATCCAGCGGCGGCAGGTCGATCTGCGGCACCTCGATCTTGACCTTGTCGAGGTCGACATTGACCGGCTTGTCCAGGAGGCCCGTCACCGTGATCGGGAACGCGATCACGATGAGCACCATGATCATCTGAAGGCCGATCCAGGGCATCGCGCCCCAATAGATGTCCGAGCTCTTCACTTCCTTCGGCGCCACGCCGCGCAGGTAGAACAGCGCGAAGCCGAACGGCGGATGCAGGAACGAGGTCTGCATGTTGACGCAGAGCATCACGCCGAACCAGATCAGGGCCGGTCCGTCGCCGACGACGGGTCCCAGAATCTTCTGCGCGATCGGCGCGATCATCGGCAGGATGATGAAGGCGATCTCGAAGAAGTCGAGGAAGAACGCCAGGAAGAAGATGAAGAGGTTGATGAAGATCAGGAAGCCCCAGACACCGCCGGGCAGCGAGGTCAGGAGGTGCTCGAGCCAGACACCGCCGGAGACGCCCAGGAACACCACCGAGAAGCAGGTCGAGCCGATCAGGATGAAGGTGACCATGCAGGTGAGGCGCATGGTGGACTCGTAGCCCTGCTTGATGAGGTCGCGCAGGTCGGGGATGCGCGCGGCCGAGATGCAGATCCAGGCTACCGCCAGATAAGTCACGGCGAACGCGATCTTGAAGATCAGGTTCTCAGTGAACAGCATCGCGACGATGGTGCCGATGCCGGCCGCGATCACGCCGATGATCAGCACTTTGCGGTCGGTCGAGGTGAAGTCCTTGTGGTGGATCGCCGCGAGCACGATGGCGCCGACCGCGCCCATGGCGCCGGCTTCCGTCGGGGTCGCAAGGCCCATCATCATGGTGCCAAGCACGACGAAGATCAGCACGGCCGAGGGGATGATGCCCATCAGGCACTTCTTCCACAGCGCCCAGCCGGTCAGCCTACGCGCTTCCAGTGGCACCGGCGGCACGTGGCTTGGTTTGATCAGGCCGAGGACGAAGGTGTAGCCGGCGAACAGGAGGATCTGGAACACCGAGGGCCCCAGGCGCCGAGATACATGTCGCCGACCGACTTGCCGAGCTGGTCGGCGAGCACGATCAGCACCAGCGAGGGCGGTACCAGCTGCGTGATCGTGCCGGAGGCCGCGAGCACACCGGTGATGTAGCGCATGTTGTAGCCGTAGCGGATCATGATCGGCATCGAGATCAGCGCCATGGCTATGACCTGCGCCGCCACCGTGCCGGTGATGGCGCCGAGGATGAAGCCGACGATGATCACGGAATAGCCGAGGCCGCCGCGGACCGGGCCGAACAACTGGCCCATCGAATCCAGCATATCCTCGGCCAGCCCACATCTCTCCAATATGGCGCCCATGAAGGTGAAGAAGGGAATCGCCAGCAACAGCTCGTTGGAGAGCACGCTGCCGAACACGCGGCCGGGAATCGCCTGGAGGAAGTTGAGGTCGAAGAACCCGAGATGGATGGCGAGGAAGCCGAAGGAAAGGCCGACCGCCGCCAGCGTGAACGCGACGGGGAAGCCGATCAGCATCGCCAGAACCAGGCCGCCGAACATCAACGGCGGCATCATCTCCAGCGTAATCATTGGGTCGGCCTCTCGTACTTGGCGTCGATCGTCACATAGCCCTGGAGAGCCGCGATACGCTTGATGACTTCGGAAACACCCTGGAGCGCCAGCATCACGAAGCCGGCGGGAATCACGAACTTGATGGGCCAGCGGATCAGGCCGCCGGCGTTGCCCGACATCTCGCCGACGTCATAGGCCTGCATGAAGAACGGCCAGGACAGATAGGCGAGCAGAAGGCAGGAGGGGATCAGGAAGAACAGCGTTCCGATCATGTCGAGCCAGAGCTGGCCGCGCTCGGACAATGTCAAATAGAAGAGCTCGACCCGCACATGCTCATTGCGCTTGAAGGTGTAGGCGGAGCCGAACATCACGAGGATCGCGAACATGTACCATTGCAGCTCCAGCCAGCCGTTCGAGGAGTAGCTGAAGGCATAACGGATCATGGCGTTGACCGCGCTGACCAGGCACGCCAGGAGCACGAGAAGATTACAGACGTAGCCGACCTTCTCATTGAGGAGGTCGATGGCGTTGCTCACCGCCAGCAATGGACGCATCTTACTTTCTCTCCGTCGCAGCCATGAGCATCATCCGGAAAAGTGTGAAGCGGTTTTCCGAAGAGATCATGCTCGAACAACAACCCGGGGCGCGATGATGATTCATCCTCGTCTCATCGCGCTTTGGACTTCACGGGAGGCATCGGCGCGCATCGCTCCGCCCGCATGCTGATGCACGCGGCCACACGGCTCGTTTTCCGGAGCGATTACGGCGTCAGTCCTCCCCTCGTGCCTTGCCGTCTTGACCGCGACCGCCAAAGGGGCAGGCCGGCTTATTGCTGCCGGGCAAGCAAAGGCGGTCGCACCAAATCAGCGGGCTTGCGTGCCGTCAATCGGAAAATGGGCAAATTGACGCGCGGTCAAAAGCTTAGGTTGGCGGGGGAGTGGCGAATCGTCAGCCGCCGGTGACGCTCATGTGCCTGTTAACGCTGGGGCGGTTGTGGCGGCGGTCGATGATGAAGTCGTGGCCCTTGGGCTTCAGCCCGATGGCGCGGTCGATCGCATCCGCAAGCAGCACGTCATCGCTCGATGCCCGCAAAGGTTTGCGCAAATCGGAGGCATCTTCGTGGCCGAGGCAGGTATGCAGCGTCCCGGTGCAGGTGATGCGCACCCGGTTGCAGGATTCACAGAAATTATGGGTCATCGGCGTGATGAAGCCGAGCTTGCCGCCGGTCTCGGCGATGCTGACATAGCGCGCCGGCCCGCCGGTGCTCTCGGCCAGATCCGTCAGCGTGAACTGCTGGGCGAGGCGCGCGCGTACCAGCGACAGCGGCAGATACTGGTCGAGCCGTCCCGATCCGATCTCGCCCATCGGCATCACCTCGATCAGCGTTAGCCCCATGCCCTTGCCGTGGGCCCAGCGCATCAGCTCGGGGATCTCGTCCTCGTTGAGGTTTTTCAGCGCCACCGCGTTGATCTTCACGCTAAGGCCTGCGGCGCGCGCGGCCTCGATGCCCTCGAGCACCTTGTCGATCTCGCCCCAGCGCGTGATCTCGCGAAACTTCCTGGGATCGAGCGTGTCGAGCGAGACGTTGATGCGGCGGACGCCGCAATCGGCGAGCTCATTTGCATGTTTGGCGAGCTGCGTGCCGTTGGTCGTCAGCGTCAGCTCGTTCAGCGCACCGCTCGTCAAATGACGCGACAGCGAGCGGACCAGCGTCATCACGTTGCGCCGGACCAGCGGCTCGCCGCCTGTGAGCCGCAGCTTCTTCACGCCCTTGGCGATGAAGGCCGAGCAGAGCCGGTCGAGTTCCTCCAGCGTCAAAAGGTCCGCCTTGGGCAGGAACGTCATGTCTTCCGACATGCAGTAGAAACAGCGCAGGTCGCAGCGGTCGGTGACCGAGACGCGCAAGTACGAGATGGTCCGCCCGAACGGATCGGTCATGGCGCTCGACAGCGCGGCGCGGGGGCTCGCGGAAGATCCGTTCATACCAAATGCCTTGTCACTTACGGCGACGGGCGCACCTTTGCTTCAGTGGTGCTCTGGAAGCAATTTAAGCATCGGACGCGCCAAGGACAATCGGGTCGATACCGAGGTCAGCGCGTGCCCGCATTCGGGTCGGGGAAGGGCGAGGCCGCGGCCGCTGCAGCCTCGGCTGGCGCGGTGGCGGGCGCTGCTGCAGCCGGTTTCGGCTTTCTGGGCCGGTGCGGTTTGCGGACCGGCTTCGGCGGGGTGGCTGGCTGAAGCTCCGCGAAGACCGGGTTCGGGTCGGTGGCGACCGAGGCGGGCGTGGTGAAATCGCCGGGATTCCTGATCACGTTCACCGGCACGCTCGCGGGCTGGTACTTGGGGAGAGCGTAGCTGACGGTGAAGGGAGCGTCGGGCGCGGGAACCGATACGGAGCAGGGGGTCTTGCAGCCCGGACCGAGCGAGGTCTTGGCATCAGCGCCCGGAGGACTGGATTCAATCTGGACCTGGACCGTCGGCGGCGCGGATTTGAACATGTCCCAGGACATTGAGGAGCAGCCGCCAAGACTTGTTGCCCCTAAAGCGCTCGCTCCCGCTAGCGCAATCGCGATGACACGACGCATGAACCATCCACTTCGACTGCGACGAACCGCCACATCCCCGGCCGGACCTTAGGGGCGTCGCCTGGGGCAGGCAACCGGCGGGATATGCATAGTTAGTAGATGGTTAATGCAGGGTTCTCTAAAATAACCAAGCGTTGTCAGCGACTTGTGTGGCTAAGCCGACATCAGGCTGCTGGCGGCGGCCGGCAGGTCGCGCATATGATGGATCAGACGGTCCGGCTTCAGCTCGGCAATCGGCACGTCAGTGTAGCCGAAGCTGACCCCGATCACGGGCACCCCGGCTCGCCGGGCGACCCCGACATCGGTTCCGGCATCGCCGACCATGATGCTGGCCTTCAGCTCCCCGCCGGCCCTCGCCACCGTCTGCCGGAAATGGTGGGGTCCGGCTTCTGGACCCCAAAGGTGTCTGCGCCGCAGATCGCCGCGAAGCGCCGGCTCAGGCCGAGCTGGTCCAGGAGCCGCTTCGACAGCCATTCCAGCTTGTTGGTGCAGACTGCCAGCCGATGGCCCTGCGCCGCAAACTGGTCGAGCGCCGCCTCGAGCCCCTCGAAGGGACGGGATTCGACGGCGATATGGTCGGCATAATAGGCGATGAAATCCGCCGTCATCCGGTCCATCCCTGCAACGGTGACCGTGCGGCCCTCGGCCTCCAGCCCCCGCTCGATCAGCTTGCGGGCACCGGCGCCGATCATGTTGCGGGCCGTCTGCATCGGCACGGGCGGCAGCCCTTCGCGGTCGAGCACGTAGTTCAGCGCGGTGATCAGGTCGGGCGCCGTATCCACGAGCGTGCCGTCGAGATCGAAGACGATGGTGTGACGGGAGGTCATGTCGAAAGCGCTACCGGCCCGGCCGTACCGGCGCAAGGGGCGGGGCCATAAGATCAGTTAATAGGCCTGGTCCCCGGACCCTGTTCTCCGGGGAAAAACGAGGCTACATAGGCCGCCGAAAGCGGCCTATATCGACGGCACCTTCGTGAATTCAAAGGCGGGCGCAAACGTGAACATGGACCAGTTGAAGCGGCAGGCTGCGGCGCGCGCGCTCGAGGAGGTGCGTGACGGCATGCAGCTCGGGCTCGGCACCGGCTCGACCGCCAAGCATTTCGTCGAACTGCTCGGCGAGCGCGTGCGCGCCGGGCTCAAGGTGATCGGCGTGCCGACTTCCGAGGCGACCCGCGCCGACGCGGAGCGTTGCGGCGTGCCGCTGACAACGCTGGACGAGATCGACCATCTCGACATCACCGTGGACGGTGCCGACGAGATCGATCCGGCGCTCAACCTCATCAAGGGCGGGGGCGGCGCGCTGCTGCGCGAGAAGATCGTCGCGGCCGCCTCGGATCGCATGATCGTGATTGCCGACGACACCAAATGGGTGCCGACGCTCGGCCGCTTTCCGCTGCCGGTCGAAGTCGTCCCGTTCGGGCTTGGCGCGACGCGCCGGGCGATCGAGAAGGCATTTGCGGAATGCGGCGTTTCCGGGCAAATGGCGGTCCGCAAGGCCAGGGATGGCCACGTTTTCGTCACCGATGGCGGCCACTGGATCGTCGATGCCCAGCTCGGACGGATTGAGGATCCCCCCAGCCTCGCCAAGGCGTTGAGCGCGATCCCCGGCGTAGTCGAGCATGGGTTGTTCATCGGCTTGGCCAGCTCGGCTGTTCTGGCGGGTGGCGAGGGAATCCGCGTGATTGAACGGCGAAAGCCGAAAGGAGACTAGGAATGAAGAGCGTTTTGAAATTCTTGCCGGCCGCGGCCCTTGCGGTAGGGTTGTTCATTTCGGCAGCTCCCGCCATCGCGCAGCAGGGGACTCCGCCGAAATCGTCTCCGGCCGCCATCGCTGCGGCCAAGGAGATCCTGACGTTGAAGAACGCCAGCGCCATGTACGCCAATGCCGTGCCGGGCATGGTCGAGAAGACCAAGGTTGCGCTGATCCAGCAGAACCTCAACTACCAGAAGGACCTCAACGAGGTGGCGCCGATCGTCGCCCAGCAGCTCGCCGGGCGCGAGAAGGAGATCACCGAAGGCATGGCGCAGGTCTATGCCAGCGAGTTCACCGAGCAGGAGCTGAAGGATCTCGTCACCTTTTACAAGTCGCCGCTCGGCCAGAAGCTGATCACGGCTGAACCCAAGGCTATCGGACTGAGCATGGCCTTCATGAATTCCTGGGCCCAGAATTTCACCGAGACCGTGATGGGTGCCTTCCGCGCCGAGATGCGCAAGCGTGGCAAGGACATCTGACAGACACTATCTGATCAGAAATCCCTAAAGCGCGTCATCGCGCTTTAGGTTGTCATTTGAGCATGATCTCCGCGCAAGCGCGATTCGCGTTTGTCGCGAGGGACGACCGCCGCAGACTTTGCGCTACCGGATCATGCTCTAGAGGTCGGAGTGGACAATGGCTGAATTCGACGTCGACCTCTTCGTCATCGGTGGTGGTTCGGGCGGCGTGCGTGCCGCCCGCATCGCGGCCGGTTACGGCGCGCGCGTGATGATCGCCGAAGAGTACCGCATGGGCGGGACCTGCGTGATCCGCGGCTGCGTGCCGAAGAAGCTGTTCGTGATCGGCTCGCATTTTCGTCACGAGCTCGAGGACGCCGCAGGGTTCGGCTGGACAGTTCCGCCCGTCACCTTCGACTGGCCGACGCTGATCGCCAACAAGGACAAGGAGATCGCGCGGCTCGAGGCGGCCTACACCGCCAATGTCGAGAAGTCGGGCGCACAGGTCGTCAAGAGCCGCGCGGTGATCGAGGACAGGCACACTATCCGCCTGCTCGAGAACAACAGGAAGGTCGCGGCAAAGTACATTCTCATCGCCACCGGCGGCGCGCCCAACCACGGCGCTGCCATCCCCGGCATCGAGCACGTGATCTCCTCCAACGAGGCGTTCCATCTGAAGCATCTGCCGAAGCGTATCGTGATCCAGGGCGGCGGCTACATCGCGCTGGAATTCGCCGGCATCTTCGCCGGCTTCGGCTCTGACGTCACCGTGATCTATCGCGGCGACAACATCCTGCGCGGTTTCGACGAGGATGTCCGGACCCATGTCCGCAGCGAGATGGAAAAGCAGGGTATCACCATTCTCACCGGCTGCACGGTGACCAAGGTCGATCGCCATGGCAATGAATTTACCGCGCATCTGTCAAACGGGTCGAGCGTCGCTTCCGACCAGGTGATGTTCGCGATCGGCCGCCATCCCGCCGTCGCCAATCTCGGCCTTGAGAAGGCCGGCGTCGCCATCAATCCGAAGAACGGCGGCATCGCGGTGGATGGTTTCTCCAGGAGCTCGGTCGACAGCATCTACGCGATCGGCGACGTCACCCATCGCTTCAACCTGACGCCGGTCGCAATCCGCGAGGGCCATGCCTTCGCCGACACCGTGTTCGGCAAGCGCGAGGTGAGGGTCGATCACGCCAACATCCCGACCGCCGTATTCTCGCAGCCGGAGGTCGGCACCGTCGGCCTCACCGAGACCGAGGCGCGCGCGCAATTCAGTCACGTCGACGTCTACAAGGCGACGTTCCGTCCCATCAAGGCGACGATGTCTGGCCGCGATACCCGCGTGCTGATGAAGCTCGTCGTCGACGGTGCCTCAGACCGTGTGCTCGGCTGCCACATCGTCGGCGATGCCGCCGCCGAAATCATCCAGGCGGTCGCGATCGCGGTGAAGATGAGGGCGACCAAGGCCGATTTCGACGCGACGATTGCGCTGCATCCGACCGCGGCCGAAGAGCTCGTCACCATGCGCACACCGACCGCACGCCATGTGCGGCAGGCGGCGGAGTAGAGCCAGCGCCTAGAGCCATTCCTGTTCCGATGGAATCGGAACGGGGCTCTAGATTCTTGTTTTGACGGGTTTTCTTCTTTACGCGAACCGGTATCCACTTCGCTCGAAAACGCTCTAGCCGTACAGATATCCGACCGGCTTTCCTTCGGTGCGCAAGGGACGCATGTCCTGCAGCGTGCGGTCAGGCGTTTCGTAGAGCACCCGAAGCTCAGTCGAACGACTGAAGCGCGGCCCGTTCGGGCTTGCCTGTCGGGCTGTCCGCCCACTTCGCCATTTCCATCGTCCGCGCGTCAACGCCTTCGCACCAGAAGCAGCTGGGCTGTGTCGCCCCCTTTTTGGACAGGATGGGGACCATGCCGTGGCCGCAGCCGGCGCAATAGGTGACGTGATTCATGCGTTCCTCCAGGACACACCAAACTCAGGAACGACGTTATCGTTCCCAAAGCTTGCGCGGGCGCTATGACAGCGCCGGCGCCTCGGATTGGAGCGCTCGTTCCTGATATCGTCGATGTAGCAATCCATCGTGACACGGCTGCGATATCGTCGCCGCTTTCGCGATAGGCGCGAAGCGGAGTGGGTTGCCTTAATCTCGTTGCCGTGTAGAACACTCCCGGGTGATCGCTGCTTTGGGGCAGCGACAGGTCAAGCGATGGTCGGGCCGCCACGCAGAAAGCGTGCGCCCATGAACGATCAGCTGCCGGGCAGGGACCTGTCCAAAACCCAACCTTTCGTCGAGCGAGCCCTCGCCACACTTCAGCATTTCCTGCATGTCGAGGCTGTCAGCGGTGCCGTGCTGCTGGTGGCTGCGGCCGCTGCCTTGCTGTGGGCCAACTCGCCCTTTGCTCACGCGTATCACGACCTCTGGAACCTGCCGATTTCCCTTCGCCTCGGCGAGTTCGTCTTCGTCAGATCGCTGCACTTCTGGATCAACGACGCGCTGATGACGGTGTTCTTCCTCGTCGTCGGCATGGAGATCCGCCGCGAGATTCACGAGGGTGCGCTCAGCAAATTCGATCAGGCCATTCTGCCGGTGCTTGCCGCCTTGGGCGGTGTCGTTGTTCCCGCGCTGATCTACCTGAGCTTCAACAGCGTTGCCGCGCGCGGCCAGGGCTGGGCAATACCCACCGCAACCGACATCGCGTTCGCCGTCGGTGTGCTCGCGCTGCTGGGGCGATCGATCCCCGCCAACGTCCGGGTATTTCTGCTGGCGCTTGCCATCATTGACGACATCGTCGCAGTGGTCATCATCGCGCTGTTCTACACCAGCGGGCTGGATCTCAACGGCTTTGCCGTCGCATCGCTCGGCGTTCTGATCGCGTTTGGCTTTCAGTGGCTCGGCCTGGCCTCCGCGTTCGCCTACATTCCGCCGGCGTTCATCGTCTGGGCGGGCCTTCTCATCGCCGGCGTTCATCCAACGCTTGCAGGCGTTGTGCTTGGCCTGATGACACCGGTGCGGTCGGCCCGTCCTGAGATTGTGCCGCCCGTCGTCCGCGTTCAGACTGCGCTGCATCCCTGGGTCGCCTACGGGATCATGCCGCTGTTCGCGCTAGCGAATGCCGGTGTCAATTTCACCGGCACGGAACTCAGCGACGGCGCGCAGTTCGTGACGCTCGGCGTCGCACTCGCTCTGTGCGCGGGAAAGCCGATCGGGGTGATCGGCGCGACGTGGCTTGCGGTGCGCACAGGTTGGTGCCGATTGGCGCCAGACGTTTCATGGGCTGGTGTCTGTCTCGTCGGGCTCCTGGCCGGCATCGGCTTCACCATGTCGATCTTCATCGCCATGCTCGCGTTCACGGACGACAAGCTGCTGAATGCAGCGAAGTTCGGCGTGCTGCTCGGCTCGCTGGTCTCCGTGACGCTCGGCCTCGGGTGGGGAGCTGAATACGCCCAGCGCCGGCGCAAGGAGACCGAAGCCTGACGCGGTGTCCCGTTTCAGTGCGCGCGAGCGCGTCACGCTGGAAGCGGGATCAAGGGCGCAACCTCGCGATCATGCGCGTTGTCGCTTGCCGCCAGCCCAGCTGCGACGCCGACGCGGTCGGCTTCGGGGCGGTTCTGGCTCATCTTGCGCTTGCCCTCGAACCGTACGACGGGAATGCGCACGCCTACGATCCCGCGCAATTGCGCGGCGATGAAATCGGCGGGGGCCTCACTGACGGCCCAGGGATTCGCGCGCGCCCCTTCGTGCCTGTTCGTCAGGCGCGTCACCGCATCGAGTAAGCGCTCCGGTTCCTGGAAGAACTCCACCGGGCCATAGGCATGGACCGCGATGTAATTCCAGGTCGGCACGACCTTTCCAGTCTCCTGCTTGGTCGCGTACCAGGACGGCGTCACATAGGCGTCGGGGCCGCTGAAGATCGCCAGCGCGTTTCCGATCGGGGGTAGCTGCCATTGCGGGTTGGCCTTGGCCACATGCCCGTACAGCACGCCATGCTCGCCCTCGCTCTCGTCGAGGAAGAGGGGGAGTGGGGTGGCGACCGGCCCCTCGGTGGTGGCGGTCATCAGGCTGGCGAGGCGCGCACTCCGGATGGTCGCCCGGATGCTCTCGATGTCGTCGTCTTTGAAGGCGGGAGGGATGTACATGGCTATCTCCGGTGTCGGTGCGGAGATAGCCGGAATCTGGACTGCAACAAACTGCCAGTTGTGAACGATTTCGTCAGTCCAGTTCGTCGATGGCCTGCGCCAGAAGCTTGCAGCCGCGCTCGATCTGGGCAATCTCCAGCGCCGAAAAGCCCATGACGAGGCCAACCGTCGTCCGCGTTCGTCTGTTGCCTGTCGGGCGGCTGTCGAACAGGGCCGAGATGGGATAGATGCCAACGCCCTTTGCGCGGGCCGCCTTGATCAAGGCATCCTCGCGCTTCTGCGGCAGATCATCGAACCACGCCACCACGTGCAAGCCGGCGGCCGCGCCGTCGATCCTGACGCGATCTCCAAACCGGCGGCGCAGCGAACCGAGCAGCGCCCGCTGGCGTTCGGCGTTGCGCCGGCGCACGCGCCTGACATGGCTCTCATAAGCGCCGCTCTCCAGCATCGCGGCGAGGGCGTCCTGTTCGATGAGCGGGGTGTGCCGGTCCATGATCTGCTTGGCAGCGGCGAACAGGTTGCGCAGCCCGGACGGTACGACCAGGTAGCCGATCCGCAAGGTCGGGGAGAGCGTCTTGGAGATGGTCCCGAGATAGATCACGTTGTCGCTGCTCTCCAGCGCATGCAGCGGCGGGATCGGCTTGGCGTCGTAACGATACTCGCTGTCGTAATCGTCCTCGATCACGTAAGCGTCGTTCTTCCTGGCCCAGCCGAGCAATTGGTGCCGGCGCCCGATCGGCATGACGCCGCCGAGCGGATATTGATGTGACGGCGTCACATAGGCGAGGCGGGCCTTGATGCCATCGAGCCGCCCGGTCTGAAGGCCCTCCGCGTCGACCGGGATCGGCATCGCCTCGGCGCCCGTCGCCGCAAAAGTGTGCCGCGCCATCTGGTAGCCGGGATCCTCCATCACGAAGCGGTCGCCGGCATCGAGCAGCAGGCGCGCGCAGATGTCGAGGCCTTGCTGCGAGCCGTTCACCACGACGATCTGGTCGACGTCGCAGCGTATGCTGCGCGATCGCCACAAGTAGCCCTGAAGCGCCGTGCGCAGCCGCAGCGCGCCGCAGGGATCGTCATAGGCGAGCCGCTCGGGCTTACGCGCCATCGCAGCAGTCACGGCTTTCTTCCAGGCCAGCACCGGGAAGTCCGCCGGCGAGAGCTCGCCATAGCGGAAGTTCGCAACGAGCCCGCGCGGCGGCTCGGTCCAGCGGGGTGGATCCTGCCGCAGCCGCTCGCCGAATGCCGACAACTGCGCCCTGCGCG
>NZ_LGHM01000080.1 GCF_001908185.1 Bradyrhizobium sp. AS23.2 | reverse complement strand
GTCTCGCACGCCGCGGCGCGGATCTTCCGCGAGCAGGAGAGCGGCTCCTTCGTGCACTTCACCTCGACCTCGGGCCTGATCGGCAATTTCGGCCAGGCCAACTACGCTGCCGCCAAGCTCGGCATCGTCGGCCTGTCGAAGTCGATCGCGCTCGACATGGGCCGCTTCAACGTCCGCTCCAATTGCGTCTCGCCGTTCGCCTGGACCCGCATGATCGGCACCATCCCGACCGAGACCGAAGCCGAAAAGGCGCGTGTCGAGAAGATCAAGCAGATGGGACCGGAAAAGATCGCGCCGATCTGCGCCTATCTGCTCTCCGATGCTGCCAAGGACGTCAGCGGACAGATCTTCGGCGCGCGCATGAATGAGCTGTTCCTGTTCAGCCAAAATCGTCCGCTGCGCTCCGTGCATCGAAGCGAAGGCTGGACGCCGCAGTCGATCGCGGAACACGGCATGCCGGCACTGAAGGGCTCGTTCTACAAGCTCGACCGCTCGGCCGACATCTTCCCCTGGGATCCTGTCTAAGCGGCTTCCCGGCTAATGTTGCGCTGCGATCTCTGGTTGCTCGGCCAGAGATCGCCCGCATTACGCCCGATTGCGGGCGAATAGTTTCCTTCCAACAAAAAATGGGAGGCGACTATGACAAAATCACTGACCATTTCTACCGATACGCCTTGCCTCGGGCGCCGCACCCTTCTGAAGGGTGCAGCGGCTGCAGTAGCCGCGACAGGCGTCACCATGAACGCAGCCCTGGCGGCCTCCGTCGCGCCATTCGGCCAGACCGGCACTCCGACGAGGTCGACGGCGCCATTACCCTTGGGACCACTTCCCGGTAGCCGCTACCCGGACTCCCACCTGGAATCCGCCAAGAAGGGAGGACCGCCAACGTTCGGCCCCCCCGGTTTCCCCGCCTTCGCGGGCACCATGGCAGTTGAGCGCGTCGCAACCGGCATGCGCTGGGCCGAGGGTCCTGTCTACTTCGCGGCCGGCCGCTACGTGCTGTTCAGCGACATTCCCAACAACCGCATCATGCGCTTCTCGGAAGATGACGGTCACCTGAGCGTATACCGTCAGCCATCGATGAACTCGAACGGCAACACCATCGATCGCGAAGGACGCCTGATCACTTGCGAACATTCCGGCCGACGCGTCACCCGCACCGAGCTCGACGGCTCGGTCACCATCATTGCCGACAAGTTCAATGGCAAAAGACTGAACTCGCCGAACGATGCGGTTGTCACGTCCGACGGCGCGATCTGGTTCACCGATCCGGCCTACGGGATCGGCGGCTTTTATGAGGGCATCAAGGCCGATCAAGAGCAGGAAAAGCACAACGTATACCGGGTCGATCCAAAATCCGGGGACATCAAGGTTGTCGTCGACGACTTCGTAGAGCCAAACGGCATTGCGCTTTCGCCTGACGAAAAGAAGCTCTACGTCATCGACACCGGCTTTACGGACGGACCGGAGAACCCGTCGCATATCCGCGTGTTCGACCTCGATGTCGCGGCCGGAAAGATATCGAACGGCAAGGTGTTTGCCGAAATGCCAAAGCCCAGCATTACCGACGGATTGCGAACTGACACCGCCGGGCGTGTTTGGTGCTCCGTCGGTTGGGGCGATCCGAATGAAGACGGCGTGCGTTGCTACAGTCCGGAGGGTGAACTACTCGGCAAGATCCACATTCCGGAAACCGTCGCCAACCTCTGCTTCGGCGGTCAGCAGCGAAATCGACTGTACATCTGCGGCTCGAGTTCGCTCTACGCCGTCTACACGAGTGTACAGGGCGCAATGAAGCCATGAGCGAATAGCGAGTGGGGAGTAGCGAATAGTTGGCGGCACGCCCTTCTGTTCGCTACTCGCCCCCTCAACCCGTATTCCTCAGTCCCGCCGAGATGCCATTGATCGTAAGCTGAATCCCGCGCAGCACCTGCTCGTCCGGGTTCTGCGCGCGGTGCTCTTTGAGCAGCTCGACCTGAACGTGGTTGAGCGGATCCAGATACGGGAAGCGGTGGCGGACCGAACGCTCCAGCAGCGGGTTGCCTTGGAGCAGCCGGTCCTGGCCCATGATGTCCAGCAGCGTCTCGATACAGGAATGCCATTCGCGGCGGATACGGCCGAAGATTTTTTCGCGCAGGGCTTCGTCCGGCACGAGCTCGGCATAGCGTGAGGCGATCGCGATCGAGCTTTTGGCGAGCACCATGTCCATGTTCGAGAGCAGCATGCGGAAGAACGGCCAATCCCTGTAAAGCTCTTTCAGGAACGGCATGCCCTTGTCGGGATGCGCGGCGATCCATTGCTCCACCGCGCTGCCGAAGCCGTACCAGCCCGGCAACATCAGGCGGCATTGCGCCCAGGAGAACACCCAGGGAATCGCGCGAAGGTCCTCGATCGCGCGGGTCTTCTTGCGCGAGGCCGGACGGCTGCCGATATTCAGCGTCGCGATCTCGTTGATGACCGTCGAGGCCCAGAAGTAATCGACGAAGCCGTCGGTCTCGTAGACGAGGCCGCGATAGGCCTTGAAGGCGAGGTTCGACAACTCATCCATCGCGGTCAGATATTCGCGGCGCGGCGCGCTCTGGCGCGGATGCAACAGGCTCGCCTCCAGCGTCGCGGCCGCAAGGATCTCGAGATTGTTGCGGCCGACTTCGGCGTTGGAATATTTCGACGAGATGATCTCGCCCTGCTCGGTGATGCGGATCTGGCCGTTCACGGCGCCACCGGGCTGCGCAATGATGGCGTCATAGCTCGGACCGCCGCCGCGGCCGACCGAGCCGCCGCGGCCGTGGAACAGGCGCAGCCGCACGCCGTGACGTTCGAACACTTCGACGAGTCCGATCTCGGCCTTGTAGAGCTCCCAGCCGGAGGTGACGAAGCCGCCATCCTTGTTGCTGTCGGAATAGCCGAGCATGACTTCCTGCACGCTGCCGCGGCTGTCGACGAGGCGGCGATAATCGTGCAGCGACAGCATGCGGTCCATGATGCCGGAAGATGCCTGCAGATCCTCGATGGTCTCGAACAGCGGCACGATGTTGATGGCGCTGCGCCCGGAGGGATGGACGAGGCCGACCTCCTTCAACAGCACCGCGACCTCGAGCATGTCGGACATGCCCTTGCACATCGAGATGATGCATTGGGGAATGGCATCCGGGCCGAACCTCGCATGCGCCTCCGCGGCGGCATGGAAGACGTTGAGCTCGCCCATCGTCTCGTCGCTGTATTTGACGAACGGGGAGACCAGCGCGCGCGGGCTGCGCAACTCGTTGGTGAGCAGCGAGATGCGCGCCTCCTCGCCAAGCGCGAGATAAGACATGCCCGGATTGGCGGCATCCATCAACTCGGCGATGGTCCGCTCATGCACGGCCGAATTCTGGCGGATGTCGAGCCGCGCCAGGTGGAAGCCGAAACAGTCCACCGCGCGGCGGAGCTGCCGCAGCCGGCCGCGGGCGATGACGCGGGCGTTGTTGGAGATCAGCGAGCGGTACAGCACGTCGAGGTCGGCCTGCAGCTCCCTGACGCTCTCGTAAGGCCTGCCCTTGCCGACGGGTCGGCGCGTGATCTCGACCTCGAGCTTTTCGGCCGTCGCCGTCAGGCGCGCATAGATGCCGGAGACCGCGAGGCGGTAAGGTTCGCCGCTCCGGTGCGGCGAGGTATCCGGCGAGCGCTCAGCCAGGTTACGCAGCTCCTCGGAGACGTCGGCGAGATGGGCCGCGATCGACAGTTCCGAGCCGAGCACGTGCAGCTCTTCGAGGTAGAACTGCATCACCCGGCTCGACTGCAGCCGCAGCGTGCCGCGCATCACGTCGGCGGTGACGAAGGGATTGCCGTCGCGGTCGCCACCGATCCAGCTTCCCATGCGCAGGAACGAGGCGAGTTCGCCGGCGGCCTGCTCGCCGCCCTCCTCCAGCCGGTCCTCCAGCACGTTGACCAGCCGCGGCACCTCGCGCAGGAACGTGTAGTCATAGAACGACAGGCCGTTGGCGACTTCGTCGAGCACGGTGAGCTTGGTCCGGCGCAAGAGATTGGTCTGCCACAACGTCAGCACCTCGCGGCGAAGCTGCTCGTCGCTGGCTGCCGCCTCGTCCGCGGTCAACGCGACGCGTTCGCGGCGATCGAGCAAAGCTGCGACCTCCATCTCGCGGTCCATGGTGCTCTTGCGGCGCACCTCGGTCGGGTGCGCGGTCAGGACCGGGCTGACAAGCGCGGTCTTGAAGAAGCTGCGCAGGGCATCGGAGCTGATTCCGGCGTCCCTGGCGTGGGCGAGCGTTTCCGCCAGCACGCCGGAGCCGCCGCGCGCCCCGGCGTCCTTGCCAGCGTCGTTGGCGGCGCTGCGGGCGCGCATCTGGCGGATGTTGTTCTGGTCCTCGGCGATGTTGGCGAGGTGGGAGAAATAGCTGAAGGCGCGGATGATCCGGACGGTCTCGGAGGTCGACATGCTGTCGAGGATCTGTTCAAGCTCGCGGCGGGCAATCCGGTCCTCGTCGCGGTGGAACCGGATCGAGGTCTGCCGGATGCGCTCGACCAGGTCGAACACATCGGCGCCTTCCTGGTCACGCACCGTGTCGCCCAGGATACGCCCCAGCAGGCGGATATCGTCCCGCAGCCGCGCGTCCGCCTCCAGCGCCTGAACGTCTTCAGGGCGGTTGGGGCGCGGCTCAACGGCGTCGGTCGGTACGGTCTGGAGGGACATGGCTCGCTCCCCTTCTAGAGCTCCCTTGGCTCTCCGGCCCGCCGAGTGTGCAAGTTTTTTGCCGCAGCGCAAGATGAAGTTGGGGGCGGCGCACAGTGAGGGCGAAGATGGCGCCAACGCCAGGATTTATCGCTTCTTTTCGGCGCTAGGCCGGCACGATCACCTTTCCGATCGGCCAAAGCGCGATGCCCGCGAGCTTCAGATGGGCCCAGGCAAAGGGGATGCCGATGATCGTGATCGCGAGAACCAGCGCGGTCAGGACGTGGCCGAGCGCCAGCCACCAGCCGGCGAGTACGAACCAGATGATATTGCCGAGTACCCCAAGCGGGCCGGTGCCGATATCGCTCGCACCGGTGACCTCGTCACGCCGCACCGCCTTCGAGCCGAACGGCAGCAGCGTGTAGACGGCGATGTTGAACGCAGCCCTTGCCCAGGGCAGGCCGATGATGGTGATGGCCATGATGATCGCAGCGACCAGCCAGCCAAACGCCATCCAGGCGCCGCCGATGAAAATCCAGAGCAGGTTGAGCAGAATGGAAACGGGAGCCATGGGATCATCCGCGATCAATGATCCCGCCTGTATAAGCTCGAAAGCTGTCGCTGCGAAGACAGCTCCGAGACGCACAGCCCCGGTTCGGCTACCGCCCGTCGAATTTCGGCTCGCGCTTTTCCATGAACGCCTTCATGCCCTCGGCCATGTCCTGGGTTTTGAACAGTGGCAGGAGCTGGAGATAGACGTGGTGGACGTGGTCGGAGAAGTTTTCGTTGAGGCCCATCCGCATCATGCGCTTGGAGGCCTGGACTGCCAGCGGCGCGTTGGCGGCGATTTCAAGGGCGATGGCGCGGGCACGGCCCATCAGATCGCCGTCCGGGACGACCTCGTTGGCGAGCCCCCATTCGAGGCATTCGCGGGCGCTGAGCGTGCGGCCGGTGAAAATCAGCTCGGAGGCCTTGGCCCAGCCGAGCATGCGCGGCAACAGCCAGGTGCCGCCGGACTCCGGCACCACGCCGCGCTTGACGAAGGCGGCCGCAAGTTTTGATGACTCCGCCATGATGCGGATGTCGCAGCCGAGCGCGGTGTCCATGCCGTAACCAGCCGCGCCGCCGTTGACGGCGCAAATGGTCGGCTTGTCCATCGCCTGCAAGACCGTCGGCGGCGTGTTGCGGAGGTTGATCGTGGTCGGCGAGGACGCGGCACTCAGGCCGTTCCCGTCGCGCTCCTTGCGCAGGTCGAGGCCGGCGCAGAACGCCCGCCCCTTGCCGGTGAGGATCACGACGCGAACGTCTTTGTCCTCATTGGCTTCCGTGAGCAGCCGCGCCAGATCGTTCAGCATCGGGCCGGAAATCGTGTTCATGCGCTCCGGCGCATTCAGCGTGATGGTGGCGATGTGGTCGGCGACCTCATAGAGGACTTCTTTCGCAGCATCGCTCATGACGAATACTTCCCTATCCTTGTTCTCGTAGGGTGGGCAAAGGCGCCTTTGCGCCGTGCCCACCATCAATACCTGCGACCGTCTTGGTGGGCACGCTTCGCTTTGCCCACCCTACGGGTTCTCCTCAAACTGTCAGATCTTCCGCCCGGCCTGCTCCCAATAGGGATCGCGCAGGCGGCGCTTGAAGATCTTGCCGGAGTCTTCGCGCGGCAGCCCGGCGCGGATCTCGATGTGCTTGGGCACCTTGTAATCCGCGAGCGAGGTCTTCAGCCGCGCGCGGACCTCGGCGGCATCGAGCGTGATGCCGGCCTGCGGCTCGACCACCGCCATCAGCGCCTCGCCGAACTCGGCATCCGGGATGCCGAACACCGCGCAATCATGCACGCCGGGCACGGCATGCAGCACGGATTCGATCTCGGCCGGATAGATGTTGACGCCGCCCGAGATCACCATGTCGCGCTTGCGGTCGCAGATGAAGACGTAGCCGTCCTCGTCGATGTAGCCGACGTCGCCGGAGGTGATGAAGCCGTCGCGGTCGATCTCGGCGCGCTTCTCCGGCTTGTTGTGATAAGTGAAATCCGCCATCTCGGCCATGCGGGAGTAGATCTCGCCGATCTCGCCCACGCCCAGCACGCGGCCGTCATCGCCGATGAAGCGCAGTTCGGCGCCAGGCGAGATCTTGCCGACGGTACCAGGCTTCTTCAGCGCGTCCTCCGAGGTCGCAAACGTGACGGCGCTGGATTCGGTCGAGCCGTAGAATTCGTAGATGACCGGTCCCCACCACTCGATCATGGCGCGCTTGACGTCCGCCGGACAGGGCGCCGCGGCATGGATGATGTGGCGCAGCGAGGACACGTCGTACTTCTTGCGGACCGCCTCCGGCAGCTTCATCAGGCGGATGAACATGGTCGGCACCATGAAGATGGTGTCGATCCTGTAGCGCTCGATCAATTCGAGAAATTCTTCGGCTTCGAAGCGTGGCATCAGCACTAGCGCGCCGCCTAGTTTTCCCGCGCGGATACCGAACGAGTTCGGCGCGGAATGATAGAGCGGCCCCGGCAGTAGCGCACGGGCCCCGGGCTTCAGCCCGTAGATCATCGCGCGCATGCGCTCGCCGGCCGCCTGCTGATCCGGCGTCGGCGCATTGCGGCGCACGCCCTTGGGATGGCCGGTCGTGCCTGATGTGTAGATCATGTTCATGGGTTGCGGCACGACCGGGCCGCGATAGGGCTGGAATTGTGCGAGCCATGTCTCGAAATCGATCGCAAAGTCCGGCGTCTTCAAGTGATCGGAATCGATCTTGTAGTTGGACAGGATCTCAGGCGGCGTCGGCACGCTGAGCACGGTGACACCTTTCGGGATCGCATCGCGCAAGGCGTGCAGCATGTCGGCATGTCCGATCAGCACGGACGTGCCGGTGTCATTCAGGATGTAGTTGATCTCCTCCGGCTTGAAGTGCCAGTTGATCGGCACACCATAGGCGCCCAGCCGCATCGCGGCGTAGGCAGCCTCCAGGAAGGCGATGTCGTTGCGCATCAGCATGCAGACGCAATCGCCTTGCTTGACGCCGATTTTGGCAAGGCCGGAGGCGATGCGATCGGCGCGGCTGGCGACCTCGGCGTGGGTACGGCGGCGGTCGCCGGAGACGATACCGAGGAATTGGGACGTTTCGCTCATTTGTTGTTTTTCTTTGTTGCTTAGCGACGGTGCCAGTTAATCGTCATCACCGGGCTTGTCCCGGTGATCCACGTTCTTTCTTCGTCGCCTCGGGCAAGAACGTGGATGGCCGGGACGAGCCCGGCCATGACGGAGAGATGATCAATCCGCATACTTCGGCGCGCGCTTCTCCAGATTGGAGCGCACCGCTTCGGTCTGGTTCGCGCTGCCGATCAGCTTCTGCTGCTCGACGGATTCGGCGAGCAGCGCGGCGCCCGGATCGACCGAGAGATTGTTGAGCAGGCGTTTTGCGGCGCGGATCGCATCGGGGCTCTTACCGGCGATCTCGCGCGCGACTTCGAGGGCTGCTGCGCGCGGGTCGTCGCAGATCCGCGTGGCGAGGCCGTAGGTCATCGCCTCCTGCGCGGAGAAGATACGGCCCGTATAGGTGAGATCGCGCAGGATGTCGTCGCGCACGAGCGAAGCCAGGATCGGCGTGCCTGCCATGTCAGGCACGAGACCCCATTTGATTTCCATCACCGACATGCGCGCATCGGGTGAGAGGAAGCGCATGTCGGCACCAAGCGAGAGCTGGAAGCCGCCGCCGAAGGCAACGCCGTGCACGGCCGCGATCACCGGAACCGGAAGCTGGCGCCAACCCCAGACAGCCTGCTGCGGGAAGTTCGCCTTGCCGTGCGTGCGTACCGTGAGATCACGATTTTCGCCACCCGGAATTCCGTTGCCGCCCTTCTCTTTCATGGCGGCAAACCGGCCCATGTCGAGACCGGCACAGAAGGCGCGGCCCTCGCCGGACAAGACGACGACGCGCACGCCTCTCTCCTTCGAAAGCCGGTCCGTTGCGGCCACGAGGGCCTCGAACATGGCCTGATCCAGCGCGTTCATCTTGTCGGCGCGCACCAGGCGCACGTCGGCGACGCCTTGGGAGATCGAGATCGAGACGCGCTCTTCCATGGACGAATTCTCCCGTGTTCTTGTTCAGTGCCGCTTTACAGGAAGCCGGCGGCCGGATTTAGTCAATCGACCAATTAACTGACAATCCGTACGGAGGAAACAGCCATGTTCAAGGAAAATCTTCTGGCCGGACGGCGCATTCTCGTCACCGGCGGCGGAACCGGGCTAGGCAAGTCGATGGCGGCGCGCTTCCTTCAACTCGGCGCCGAAGTGCACATCTGCGGTCGGCGCAAGATCGTGTGCGACGAGACCGCGACCGAGCTGATGGATCAGTATGGCGGCCGCGTTACCAGCCACGGCGTCGACATCCGCAACTCGCTCGCGGTCGAGGAGATGGTCGAGAACATCTTCCGCGACGCGCCCCTTACCGATCTCATCAACAACGCCGCCGGCAATTTCATCTCGCGCACCGAAGAGCTCTCGCCGCGCGGCTTCGATGCCGTCGCCAACATCGTCATGCACGGCACGTTCTATGTGACGCATGCGGTCGGTAAGCGCTGGATCGCCGCGCGCCAGCCTGGCAACGTCGTCTCGATCACCGTGACCTGGGTGCGCAACGGCTCGCCCTACGTGGTGCCGTCGGCGATGAGCAAGTCGGCGATCCACGCCATGACGATGTCGCTTGCCACCGAATGGGGCAAGTACGGCATCCGCCTCAACACGATCGCGCCGGGCGAGATCCCGACCGAAGGCATGAGCAAGCGCATCAAGCCCGGTGATGAGGCCGGCGCGCGCACCAAGGCGATGAACCCGATGGGCCGCGTCGGCACCATGGAGGAATTGCAGAACCTCGCCGTGTTCCTGATCTCCGGCGGCTGCGACTGGATCACCGGTGAGACCATCGCCATGGACGGCGCCCAGGCGCTCGCCATGGGCGGCAACTTCTACCAGCTCCGGGACTGGAGCGACGCCGACTGGAAAACCGCGCGCGAGAGCATCATGGCGCAGAACGAGAAGGACCGGGCGGCGCGGGGCTGATCTCGCGCCCCCGGACGCAGCTCAGCGCGCAGCCCTTGCGGCGTGGCGCGCTGAAGACGTGCGTGAGCGCCTGTGGCGCTGCAGCACGCTCAAGACACAAGACCGCACTCCTCCCTCTGCCGTATTGTCTTTGCCCGCGGATGACGCCACACTCCGCGGCATAAAAACAAAACGCCACGGGAGAAACATGTCCACCACACAGCCATTGGCGAATCTCGCCGACATGGTGCGCGAACGGGCGAAGAGCCGCGGCGACGCCACCGCCTACGAGTTCGAGGGGCGCGTCACCAGCTTTGCCGAGTTCGACGCTAGGACCAACAAGGTCGCGAACGCGCTCCTCGCGATGGGCGTGAAGAAGGGCGATCGCATCGCCTATCTCGGCAAGAACAGCGACCTCTATTTCGAACTGCTCATGGGCGCGATGAAGGTCGGCGTCGTGATGGCGCCGGTGAACTGGCGACTCGCCGGGCCCGAGGTCGCCTTCATCGTCGCCGATTGCAAGGCGCCGGTTCTGTTCGTGGGACCGGAGTTCATCACGCAGGTTCGCCAGATCAAGGACCAGCTTCCGGGTGTGCAAACTATCGTCACCACCGAGGGCGGCGCGCCGGAATGGCAGGATTTTACGGCCTGGCGCGATGCGCAGAGCGGCGATGATCCGAAGGTGCCGATCGACACCAAGGACATCGCGATCCAGCTCTATACGTCAGGCACGACAGGCAAGCCAAAGGGCGCAATGCTGTCGCATGCGAACTTCCTGAACCTCGTGCAGACCGGCAATGCCGAGGACAAGCCGGAATGGAACCGGTGGTCGACCGACGATGTGTCGCTGGTGGCGATGCCGATCTTCCATATCGGCGGCTCCGGTTGGGGCGTGATGGGGCTCTATCACGGCGCCCGCGGCGTCATCGCGCGCGAGTTCGATCCGACCAAGGTGCTCGACTTCTTCGAGCAGTCCGGCATCACGAAACTGTTCATGGTACCGGCAGCGATGCAGTTCGTGGTGCGGCAGCCGCGCGCCAAGACGGTCGATTTCTCGCGGTTGAAATACATGCTTTACGGCGCCTCCCCGATTCCGGCGGCGCTGCTGAAGGAATGTATCGAGGTCTTCAAATGCGGCTTCGTGCAGATGTACGGCATGACCGAGACGACCGGCACCATCGTGGCGCTGCCGCCTGAAGGCCATATCGAAGGGCTGGAGCGGATGCGCTCGGCCGGCAAGGCGCTGCCGGGCGTGGAGATCGCAATCCTCGACGTCGACGGCAAGCCGTTGCCCCCGCGTCAGGTCGGCGAGATCGCGACGCGCTCGGGCTCCAACATGGCCGGCTACTGGAATTTGCCGGAGGCCACCGCCTCGACGCTGCGCAGCGACGGCTGGCTGCGCACCGGTGACGCCGGCTATATGGACGAGGACGGTTACCTCTACATCCACGACCGCATCAAGGACATGATCATCTCCGGTGGCGAGAACATCTATCCCGCCGAAGTCGAGAGCGCGCTGTGCGATCATCCTGACATCGCGGAGGCTGCCGTCATCGGCGTGCCCGATGAGAAATGGGGCGAAGCGGTGAAGGCGGTCGTGGTGATGAAACCCGGCAAGGAGGCGACCGCCACCGACATCATCAACTTCACCCGCGAACGTATCGCCGGCTTCAAGACGCCGAAGAGCGTGGAGTTCATCCCCGCGCTGCCGCGCAATCCCTCAGGCAAGATCCTGCGGCGACAGTTGCGCGAACCGTATTGGGCGGGCAAGGATCGGCGGGTGAATTAGCTCCGCTCTATCCACATCGTCGTCCCGGGGCGCGCGCAGCGCGAGCCCGGGGCCCATAACGACAGGATTGGGTTTGGCGAAGGCTGGCAAGTACCAGCCTGCCTCAAACTACTCCCTGGGGTCATGGGTCCCCGCTCCCGTGCGCAATTGCGCACTAGGCGGGGACGACGTTGGGGAGAGATAACGCGCAATAGCGCATCAGTGCTTCCCCGGCCCCATATAGCCGAACAGGAACCCGGCCACCTTGCGCATCTGGATCTCTTCGCTGCCCTCGGTGATGCGGTAGCGGCGGTGGTGGCGGTAGATGTGCTCGAACGGCTTGTGGCGTGAGTAGCCCATGCCGCCATGGACCTGCATCGCGCGGTCGGCGGATTCGCAGCAAAGGCGGTTTGCCCAGTAATTGCACATGGAGACGCGGTCGGAGAGCGTGCGCTCGATCTGCTCCTCGTTGAGCTGGTCCATCTCCCAGGCGGTCTTGCGGATCAAAAGGCGCAGCATCTCGGCTTGCGTGGCGAGCTCGACCAGCGGGAACTGGATCGCCTGATTCTCGGCGAGCGCCTTGCCGAACGGCTTGCGCTCGCGCGCGTACTTCACGCTTTCGTTGATGCAATAGACGGCGGCGCCCAGCGAGCTCGCGGCCTGGCGGATGCGGTTCTGGTGCACGAAGCATTGCGCCAGCGACAGGCCGCGGCCGACCTCGCCGAACTGGGCGTCCTCCGGCACGAACACGTCGGTGAAGCTGACGCGCGGATGGTCGGTCGGCATGTTGAAGGTCCACATGTATTCCTCGACCTTCACGCCGTGGCTCTTCGCCGGCACCAGGAAGCAGGTGATGCCGCGAGCATCGCCGTCATTGCCTGACGTGCGCGCGAACAGGGCGCAATGCGTGGCGACGTGCATGCCCGTCGTCCACATCTTCTCGCCGTTGATGATCCAGCCCTTGACGTTGTCACGGGTCGCGGGCACCGCGCGTGTCTCCATGTGGGTGGCGTCCGAACCATGATGCGGCTCGGTGAGGCCAAACGTGATGCGGTATTTGCCCTTGATAGAGCCGTCGATCATGGCCTTCTGGTCGTCGCGGCCGTAGCGGTCGAGCATGGTGACGACCGGGAAATTGCCAACGATGGAGTGCTCGTTCTGCAGGTCGTTGTGCAGCCCGAGCCCCTTGGCGGCAAAATGCTCGCGGATCACCGCCATCCAGAGATTGGAGCCGTCCTTGCCACCATATTGCTTTGGCACTGGAAAGCGCAGATGGCCGGCGGCATCCGCGAGATCCTTCGCCTTGCGCAGCAGCGTTTCCCATTCATGGCGCGGCAGGCCGCCATTCTCGAAATCGGTGCGCGCCCATTCGCGGCGATGGTCGAAGAACCGGATGTTGTCGTCGGCCTGTTCCAGCGGCTTGATCTCGCGTTCGATGAAACGGTCGAGCTCTCCGAGATAGGCGACGAGATCGGCAGGCAATGAGAAATCCACGGTTCTCTCCCGGGTTGATTTTCGTTTTGCGTTAAGGCGCTGCGCGCGTTGTTGCTTCGCGCGATTAAGGTGAGAAGACCGCGCGCAAGTCAAGCAGCCGAAGTCAAGCAAAGCGAGACGTGCGAGAGGCGCAAGGCGCGTTGCGCGATTCGATGGTGTTGCAGCGCCGACGCGCGGTAGTATGACGCCGATATTTCCTCACGAGACAATGCGGAGCGAGCGATGGAGCTGAAATTCTCAAAGGTGGAACGCAAGGGGCAGATCACGATCGTCACGCTGTCGCGGCCCGAGGTTTACAACGCGCTTCATACCGACGCGCATTTCGAGCTCAACAAGGTGTTTGACGACTTTTCCGCCGATCCCGAACAATGGGTCGCGATCGTCACCGGCGCGGGCGACAAGGCGTTCTGCGCCGGCAACGATCTGAAGTGGCAGGCGGCGGGCGGCAAGCGCGGCTGGGACAAGGGCGGCTTCGCCGGCCTCACCTCGCGCTTCGACTGCGACAAGCCGATCATCGCCGCGGTCAACGGCGTCGCCATGGGCGGCGGCTTCGAGATCGCGCTGGCCTGCGACCTGATCATTGCGTCGGAGAACGCGACCTTCGCCCTGCCCGAGCCGCGCGTCGGCCTTGCCGCTCTCGCCGGCGGCCTGCACCGGCTGCCGCGCCAGATCGGCCTCAAGCGCGCCATGGGCATGATCCTCACCGCGCGCCATGTCAGCGCCAAGGAAGGACATGAGCTCGGCTTCGTCAACGAGGTGGTGCCGCAGTGCGAGGCGCTGTCAGGCGCGCTACGCTGGGCGGAGATGATCACCAAGAACTCACCGATGTCGATCCGGGCCTCGAAGCAGACGATCCAGAAGGGACTGGCCGTCTCGCTGGAGCAAGCGATCGAGGAGCAGCGTGAGTATCCGGCGGTGAGGGCGATGGTGGCCTCGCAGGACTATATCGAGGGCCCGAAGGCGTTTTCGGAGAAGCGCCCGCCGAAGTGGCTGGGGAAGTAGAGCGTTTCGCTCCGCCGCCTGATGGATTCCGGGACGCGCCGACAGGCGCGGGCCCGGAATCCATCAGGCGGCGGAGCACGTAGATAAATGGATTCCGGGCTCGTCGCTGCGCGACGCCCCGGAATGACGATTGGAGAGAGGTGCGCGACTGCCTCAACACCGTCATTGCGAGCGCAGCGAAGCAATCCAGACTGTCTCCGGAGAGACACTCTGGATTGCTTCGTCGCTTCGCTCCTCGCAATGACGGCGGATACGGCGTGCCGCCCTACCCGCCGCGCGACAGCTCCCGCTTGTACGAGGCGTAGTTCGGCTGATCGACGGCGAGCTTGTCCATCGTGGTCTGCCAGAGATGCTCGGCGAGGCCCGGCGTTGCGAGGTCGACCTCGCCTTTCGCGATGCGCTCGGCGAGCGCGCGGTTGAGATCGTTGACCGAGCCGTCCATGCCGAGCAGCGCACGCAGGCGCTCGACCTCCTTCGCATCGCTCCCCTCCTCCTGCGTCAGCTGCCGCGTGACGAGGTCGAGGATATTGACGGCCACGCGCAGCTTGAAGGCCTGGTGGCCGGAGATCAGCGGCGTGATGTCGTTGCGGAGGAAATCGGCGACCGCCTTGGTCAGCTCGATCGGTGTCGGTTCGTCCTGCATGGTCAACTCCCGCGCGGTGCCAGCAGCCGCAAGAGATCGATCTCGGTCTCGGAGGCGCGGCGGCCGATCATCGCGCGCTCCATCGAATGATCCGGCCCCTCGCGAAACCGCTGCATCATGCCGCCGCACATGATCCCCCAGCGCAGCGTGCCCATCACTTCCCAGAATTTGACGCGCGCCGGATCGACCTTGCGGCCGGCCGCCTCGTAGCCCGCGAACAGCTCCTCACGCGTGCCGAAACCGCCGACGGGCTTGTCGATTTCGCCGAAGCGCCAGGAGTTGACGCAGACCCAGCCGAGGTCCTCCATGGGATCGCCGAGATGGGCGAGCTCCCAGTCGAGCACGGCGCGGACGCCGTCGGCGCCGATGATGAGATTGCCGTTGCGGAAATCGCCATGCACCAGCGTCTCCTCGGCCGACGGACCGGGATCGTGATCGCGCAGCCAGCGCAGCGCCAGCTCGAACACGGGCTTTGGCCAGTTCAGGCTGCGATAGTCGCGCTCGAACTCGCCGATCTCCCTGGCCGCGGTCATGCGGCGCAACTCGGGCAGCTTGTCCAGCGGCAGCCTGTGCAGGCCGGCAAGCACGCCGCCGATCTGCCGCGCGAGATGCGGCCGCGCCGCCGCGAACTCGTCATCCCGCAGGATCTTGCGGGCGATGGTCTCGCCCTCGACCCGCTGCATGATGAAGCCGGTGCCGAGATCCTCGTCAGCCGTCAACACATGCATCACGCGCGGCGACGGCACGCCGGCCTCAAAGGCAAGCTGCATCAACTGTGCTTCAGCGGCGAGACCCGCCGCGCGTGTCGGGGCTGCGCCATAGCCTTTCGGCGAGCGGCGCAGGATCGCGCCGATTGGTCCATCGGGATGAACGATGTCGAAGCGCCAGGTCTCCTGACTGGCGCCGCCGGACAGCTTTGCCGCCCCGGTCACGCCGGTCGCCCCCTCGCACCAGCGCGCAACGCTGCGTGAAAGCTCCGCCTCGATCATTTGCCTTTGAACTGCGCCGGGCGCTTCTCCAGGAACGCGCCGACGCCTTCACGGAAGTCCTGCGTGTCGCCGGCGCGGATCTGGCACTGGAACTCGAGATTGAGCTGCTCCTCGAAGGAATTTTCCGGGCTGTCCCAGTAGAGCTTGCGGATCAACGACAGCGCGACCGTCGGGCCGCTTGCAAGCTCGCGCGCGAGCTTCATCGCTTCCTCCATCAGCACGCCGTCGTCATAGACGCGGTTGACGAGGCCCCATTCCAGCGCCTTCTCGGCCGGCAGGCGCTCGCCCATCAGCGACAATTCGACCGAACGCGCCTTGCCGATCAGGCGCGGCAGCAGCCAGGTCGAGCCGCAATCGGGCACGAGACCGATGCGGCGGAAGGCCTGCAGGAAATAGGACGAGCGCGCGCACAGGATCATGTCGCCGAGCAGCGCGATGCTCATGCCGGCGCCGGCAGCCGGACCGTTGACCGCGGTGACGATCGGGCAATGCAGATTGCGGATGCGGCGCAGGAACGGGTGGAACCCGGTCTCGAGCGCCACACCGGCCCTGGTCTTCTTCGACTGGTTGTTGCGGCCCTGAAGATTCGCGCCGGTGCAGAACGCCCGCCCCGCGCCGGTCAGCACGACGCAGCGTACCTCGTCCTTTTTCTCCTCGATCGCGTCGAGCGCGTCGGAGAGACCGCCCAGCATGTCCACGGAGACAGCGTTCATCACCTCCTGATGGTCGAGCCTGAGGATCGCGACCGAACCATCGAAATCGAGCGTGACGTGTTTGAACTGCATGGTTTCCTCGTCAGTTGTCGCCTGCGATGTTTCGCAGGCCGGAATTACTTTTGCCGGGGCGCATATTTGATTTTTGTCGCGGCCTTGTCCATGGTGGTCCGAACATACCTTGTCGTCGTATCGCACAATCTTGCGCGCACAGGCTGGCGCACTTCTGTGCCAAAAACAGGAAACGCTCCATGAACATCTTCGACCTGACCGGCCGCGTGGCCGTGATTACCGGCGGCAATGGTGGCATCGGGCTCGGCATCGCGCAGGCGCTTACCGGCCAGGGCTGCAACGTCTCGATCTGGGGCCGCAATGCTGACAAGAACAAGAGTGCTGCCGCGAGCATGGCGGGTTCGCCCGGCAAGGTCGATACCCGCGTCTGCGACGTCACCGACCCGGCCTCGGTCAATGCCGCAATGAAGGCCACGCTCGACACGTTCGGCCGGGTCGACGGCTGCTTTGCCAATGCAGGCATCGGCGGCGGCGGCCGGCGCTCCTTCATCGAGCGCACCGAGGAGGAATGGCGCACGATGTTCGCGACCAATCTCGACGGCGTGTTCCACGCGTTCCAGGCTGCCGCAAAGCACATGACCGATCGCGCCAATGCCGGCGATCCGTTCGGCCGGCTGGTAGCGACCTCGAGCCTCGCCTCGATCTTCGGCACCGCGCGCAACGAGCATTATGCGGCAACCAAGGCCGCCATCAACGCGCTGGTGCGCGCGCTCGGCGTCGAGCTGGCGCGTCATGGCGTCACCGCGAATGCGATCCTGCCCGGTTGGATCAAGAGCGACATGACCGCCGGTATCATGGCCAACGAGAAATTCGTCGCGAACGTGATGCCGCGCATTCCGGTGCGGCGCTTCGGCGAGGCCAGCGATTTCGGCGGCATCGCGGTGTATCTGATGAGCAAGGCGTCATCCTATCACACCGCGGACACCTTCGTGATCGACGGCGGCTATACGGCGTTCTGATTTCTCGAGCACGTAGCCAGGATGGAGCGCAGCGCAATCCGGGACTGCAAAAACAAACAACCCGGATTTCGCTGCGCTCCATCCGGGCTACCAACTCCAAGGAGGGGCACATGTTTTCACACGTGATGATTGGCACCAACGATTTGGACAAGGCCAAAGCGTTCTACGACAACCTGCTCGGCACGCTCGAGGTGCGGCCGGCCAGGGTCGATGGCCATCGTATCTTCTACATCACCAAGACCGGCGTGTTCTCGGTGTCGAAGCCTATCAACGGCGAGCCGGCAACGCACGCGAACGGGGGCACCATCGGCTTTGCCTGCAGCTCGCCCGAGCAGGTCGATGCCTGGCATGCGGCCGGCATCGCCAGTGGCGGCAAGACCTGCGAGGATCCGCCTGGCGTGCGCCAGGGCCCGGGCGGCAAGCTCTATCTCGCTTACTTGCGTGATCTCGACGGCAACAAGATCTGCGCGATGCATCGAATGCCGAACTAACCACAACTACAGCTGTCATCGCCCGACTTGATCGGGCGATCCAGTATTCCACTGGTGTCGGTGATTCACGGAAGGGCCGCGGCGTACTGGATTCCCCGCCTTCGCGGGGAATGACGGCGGTGGGTTGGCGGCCCCATTCAAACAACATTTCAAACGCCCCGCGAAACTCCATCACATGGCATGGCTTGCGTGAAAAATGCAGGCTCGCGCTTCGGCCGTGCTGCGACTATTGTCTCGCCCAACGGTCTCAGCGAAACGGGAGGAACAATGACAAAGCACACCTACATTCCCCGCACCACGAACTACACCCTCAATCCCGGCGACGAGCTCAACGACCTCAGGATGTCGGACCAGGTCCGCCCGCTCTACGATCACGTCAAGAAGTTCATCCGCGACACCGTCGAGCCGATGTCGATCGAGTTTGCCAAGGCCGGCGAAAAGAAAGAGGATCGCTGGAGCTTCACGCCGAAGCAGCTTGAGGTGCTCGAGGTCGCCAAGAACAAGGCCAAGAAGGAAGGCCTATGGAACTTCTTCCTGCCCGATGACGAGACCGGCCAGGGCCTGAACAATCTCGACTACGCCTATATCGCAGCCGAGCTCGGCAAGAGCCCGCTGGCGTCGGAGACCATGAACTGCTCGGCGCCCGACACCGGCAACATGGAAGTGCTGGAGCGCGTCGGCACCAAGGAGCAGAAGGAGAAGTGGCTGAAGCCGCTGCTCAACGGCGAGATCCGCTCAGCCTATGTCATGACCGAGCCGAACGTCGCCTCCTCCGACGCCAAGAACATCTCGACGACGGCAAAGCTCGTCGGCGACGAATGGGTGATCAACGGCGAGAAGTACTACATCTCGGGTCTCGGCGATCCCCGCTGCAAGATCCTCATCGTGATGGTGAAGACCAATCCGGATGCGGCGCCGAGCAAGCAGCAGTCGCAGATCCTGGTGCCGCGCGACGCGCCCGGCGTCGAGGTGCTCGGCCCCATGTACGTGTTCGGGCAAGACCACGCCCCGCGCGGCCACATGCACATGCGCTTCAACAACGTCCGCGTGCCCAAGGAGAACATGCTGCTCGGCGAAGGCCGCGGCTTCGAGATCTCGCAGCTCCGCCTCGGCCCCGGCCGCATCCATCACTGCATGCGCACCATCGGCAAGGCCGAGAAAGCGCTCGACCTGATGGTGCAGCGTGGCCTCACCCGCGAAGCTTTCGGCAAGAAGATCGCTCATCTCGGCGGCAACATGCAGATCATCGCGCAGGCGCGCTGCGAGATCGAGGCGATGCGGCTGATGGTGCTGAAGGCCGCCAAGGCCATGGACGTGCTCGGCAACAAGGAAGCCCGCGTCTGGGTTTCCATGGTCAAGGCCATGGTGCCGGAGCGCGCCTGCAAGATCATCGACCAGGCGATCCAGATGCACGGCGCCACCGGCATCTCGCACTGGACCCCGCTCGCCGAGATGTACCAGGACGTCCGCCACCTCCGCTTCGCCGACGGCCCCGACGAGGTGCACTGGATGGTGGTGGGACGCCACGAGCTGAGCATGGCGTAAGCCTCCCGTCTCTCGTTTCCCCTCTCCCCGCTTGCGGGGCCGCGACGAGCTTCGCTCGCGCTGAGAGGGTCAGGGTGAGGGGGAGTCTCCGCGAGGACGGTGACAGTTGGACGCGCGGAGACTCCCTCTCACCCGCATCGCATCTTCGATGCGATGCGACCTCTCCCCGCAAGCGGGGCGAGGTGAAGAAAGTCCGATCGCGTGGGTGACTTGACCACGAGTTTCCGGCGGCGGAGCGTGCGAAGCGCAAATAAAGGCGACACGTTGGGGAGCAAGACCATGCCGGAAGCCTTTCGCGACAACGAGGAGCGCAGCCGGTTCGAGTTCGATGTCGACGGATTGGTCGCCTTCGTCACCTACCGGAAGAACGACGACGCGATCACGCTGGTGCACACCGATGTGCCGCCCGAGCTCGGCGGCCGCGGCATCGGTTCAAAGCTCGGCCGCGCGACGCTGGATGCGGTACGCGCGCAGGGACGAAAGCTGTCTGTCGAGTGCGACTTCATCCGCAACTTCATGAGCAAGAATCCCGGCTACAACGATCTGCTTGCGGAGGGCGAGAACACGCAAGGGGAGCCGCTCGCGAGCTACCGGGCCGGCTGCTTCTGCGGGGCCGTGGAGGTCGAGGTCACGGGCAAGCCGGTCTTCGCCGGCTATTGCCATTGTGCCGACTGCCAGGCCTGGTCGGCCGCGCCGATCAACGCCTTCAGTCTCTGGAAGTCGGACAGCGTCCGCATCACCAAGGGCGAGGCAGAGCTCGGGACCTTCAACAAGACCGAGCACTCCTATCGCAAATTTTGCAAGCGCTGCGGCGGCCATGTCATGACCGAGCACCCTCGGATGCGGTTGATCGACGTCTACGCCAATCTGCTGGAGGGATACACGCATCAGCCGACGCTGCATGCGAACTACGCGAGCAAGATGGTGTCGGTGAAGGATGGCTTGCCGAAATACGTCGACCTGCCCGCGGAGCTCGGCGGGTCCGGGGAGATGTTGCCGGATTGAGGATCAAGTCTGGCTACACGGTCGCTCTGCTCCCTCGCCCCGCTTGCGGGGAGAGGGTTGGGGTGAGGGGGAGTCTCCACGGGGACGGTGGCAGTCGGACTCGCGGAGAGTCCCCCTCACCCGAATTCGATCTGTGATCGAATTCGACCTCTCCCCGCAAGCGGGGCGAGGTGAAAGAGAGAGCCCTACGACGCCGGCGCCACCTTGTCCTGGGTCTTCGTCTCGAAATCAGACGCGTTGTGGCGTTCGTGGAGTTGGCTGGCGGGATCGCCTGAGACGCGGTTGACCATGCGGCCACGCTTCACCGCGGGGCGTTTCGCGATCTGGTCGGTCCAGCGCTGCACGTTCTTGTAGTCCTGCACGGAGAGGAATTCGCCGGCGCCATAGACTAGCCCCTTGGCGAGCGCGCCGTACCAGGGCCAGACCGCGATATCAGCGATGGTGTACTCACTGCCCGCGAGATACTCGTTGTCGGCAAGGCGCCGGTCGAGCACGTCGAGCTGGCGCTTGGTCTCCATCGCGAAGCGGTCAATGGCGTATTCGATCCTGGTCGGCGCATAGGCGTAGAAATGGCCGAAGCCGCCGCCGAGATAGGGCGCGCTGCCCATCTGCCAGAACAACCAGGACATGGCTTCGGTGCGGGTCTTGATGTCCTTCGGCAGGAAGGCACCGAACTTCTCGGCAAGGTAGAACAGGATCGAGCCGGACTCGAACACCCGGATAGGCTCAGGGCCGGAACGATCCATCAGCGCCGGAATTTTCGAGTTCGGGTTGATCTCAACGAAACCGCTGCCGAACTGGTCGCCATTGCCGATCTTGATCAGCCAGGCATCGTACTCGGCGCCCTTGTGGCCGAACGCCAGCAGCTCCTCCAGCATCACCGTGACCTTCACCCCGTTCGGTGTCGCCAGCGAATAGAGCTGCAGCGGATGGCGGCCGACCGGCAGTTTCTTGTCGTGGGTCGCGCCCGCCATCGGGCGGTTGATGCTGGCGAACTGACCGCCGTTTTCCTTGTCCCAGGTCCAGACTTTGGGCGGCACGTAGGCGGGGGTGTCGGTCATGAAATAGCTCCGGCGCAGAAGGCGCGTGGGGTGTTAGCTAGCGACCGGGGCAGGATTGGCAAGGGTAGGGGGTTGCAGGGCTGGGCCAACACGCTCCGCGTTTCTGTCATGGCAGGCAATCTCCCCAACGTCATTCCGGGGCGCCCGCAGGGCGAGCCCGGAATCCATCGCGCCACAGGGACGCTTGGAGAAATGGATTCCGGGCTCGTCGCTTCGCGACGCCCCGGAATGACGAGAAGAGAGTATGTCGGCCTAAGACGCCGCCGCCTGCGCCTGCTCTGCCCGCGCCATCAAAAACCCCTCATACCCCTTCGCCGCCACCTCGTCACAGATCCGCCGGTAGACGCCGACGCCGCCGATATAGGGCATGAAGATGCGCGGCTTGCCCGGGATGTTGGCGCCCATGTACCAGGAATTGGCCTGCGGAAAGAGCGTGCCCTGGGCGACCTCGTTGACATGGGCGACCCATTTCTCTTCGGCCTCCCTGCCCGCCTCCATGGTGGCCAAGCCCTGCTTGCGTATGTGGACGAGGCAGTCGGCGATCCAGTCGACATGCTGCTCGATCGACACGATCATGTTCGAGAGAACCGACGGGCTGCCGGGACCAGTGATGATGAAGAGGTTCGGAAAGCCCGCGCTCATCAGGCCGAGATAGGTTTTCGGCCCCTCCTCCCATTTGCGGTTCAGCGTCTGCCCGCCACGGCCGCGAATGTCGATTCTAGCGACTGATCCGGTCATGGCGTCGAAGCCGGTCGCCATCACCAGCGCGTCGACCTCGTGGTCGTTGCCAGCGACGCGGACCGCGCTCGCCGTGATCTCCTCAATCGGATTGGCCTTGATGTCGACCAGCGAGACGTTCGGCCGGTTGAAGGTCGCAAAGTAATCCGTGTCGATGCAGATGCGCTTGGTGCCGATCGGATGGCTGTTCGGCTGAAGCAGCTTAGCGGTCTCGGGATCCCTCACGATCTCCGCGATCTTGCCGCGCACGAAATCCGCCGCGGTGTCGTTCGCGGCGCGCTCGAGGCCGAGATTGTTGTAGACAGACATGAAGGTGAGCCCGCCGCGCTCCCACCGCGCCGCGTATTTGCCGTGCCTGACATCGTCGCCATCATCGAGCGCTCCGCGATCGGGCTGCTCCGCGAAAATGCCGTTGCGCGCGACTTCGCGGGCGAAGCGGCGGATCTCCGGATAATCCCTGCGGAACGCATCACGCTCCTCGTCGGTCAGCGCGGCGTTGCGGGCAGGAATCGAGAAATTCGCCGTGCGCTGAAACACGGTGAGATATTTGGCCTGCTCGGCGATGACAGGCGCCGACTGGATGCCTGATGATCCCGTGCCGATCAGGCCGACGCGCAAGCCGGTGAAGTCCACCGCTTCATGCGGCCAGTTGCCGGTGTGATAGACGGGGCCCTTGAAATTCTCGAGGCCCTTGATGTCGGGCTTACGCGCGTTCGAGAGGCAGCCCGTGGCGAGCACGACGAATTTGGCCTCAACCGTCTTGCCGTCGGACGTCGTCACCGACCAGAACTTCCCATGCTCATCGAACGCCGCGCGCTCGACGCAGGTGTTGAACTGGATGTCGCGGCGCAGGTCGAAACGGTCAGCGACATGGTTGGCGTATTTCAGGATCTCCGGCTGCGGCGCGTAGCGCTCGCTCCAGTCCCATTCCTGCTGGAGCTCGTCGGAGAACGAGTACGAGTACTGCATGCTCTCGACGTCGCAGCGCGCGCCAGGATAGCGGTTCCAGTACCAGGTGCCGCCGACGCCACCACCCTGCTCGTAGACCCGCGCCGAAAAACCGAGCTCACGCAGGCGGTGCAGCATGTACATGCCGGCAAAGCCCGCGCCGACGACGACCACGTCGTAAGCTTCCGTGGCTTGGCCCGAGCTCGATTGCGCTGACGACATCGATTGGCGCTCCCTTGTTGTTATCTGTTGCAGTCAGCCAGCATTCTCTCGACCTCGCGAAAGCGCAAGTGGCAAATCATCAGGTCCTGACCTGCTTATTTTGTGCGGCGGAATAGCTCCGCACGCTACGTGACGCCTGCACGCAAGATGCGCGGGGAAATCCAGCTTGGCATCGCTGACGGCGATGGGCTAGCGTCGGACGGCCTTCGTCGAAGGAGGCAACAACAGCAACGAAGGCGGCCGCCGGGAGAGAACGATGAAATCGCCGATCTGCGACATGCTGGGCGTCGAGTTTCCGCTGCTCGCCTTCAGCCATTGCCGCGACGTCGTCGCCGCTGCAAAGGATCATCAGCCGCGAAGCTTTCAGCTAGATCGATCGCGCAGCCGCCGCCGGCAACGCCAGGGCGCGCGATCTCGTCAGCTATTCGTCAGCCAGGGCGTCGGGTTGATCGACAGCGTGAACGCGGTGGTGCAGGAGTTCAAGGAAGAGTTCGCCGAAGCCATCTTGCATATGAATGCAGTGGTGGCGGAGTAGCATCAACGCTGTCATTGCTAGCGTAGCGAAGCAATCCAGGTTGCCTCGGCGGATGCATTTCTGGATTGCTTCGTCGCTTCGATCCTTGCAATGACGAAACAACTAACATCGTGAATCGAGATTATGACTGACAAGACCAATATCCCCGAACACCGCATTCCCGTCATCGTCGGCATCGGCGAAATCGTCGACCGCCCGAAAGAGGTCACCGAGGGTCTTGAGCCGCTCGACCTTCTGGAGCAAGCGTTGCGCCGTGCCGAGCAGGATGCGGGCGCAAAGCTGCTCGGCGAGGTGCAATCGCTCGACGTCGTCAACTTCCTGAGCTGGCGCTATCGCGATCCGGAGAAGCTGCTGGCGCAGCGGCTCGGGATCACGCCTTCACATTGCTATTACGGCCCGGTCGGCGGAGAGAGCCCGATCCGCTACATCCACGAGGCCGCCAAGCGCATCGCACGCGGCGAATGCACCGTGGCTGCAGTCTGCGGAGCAGAAGCGCAGTCGACCGCGACCAAGGCGGAGCGCACCGGGACAAAGCTGCCATGGACGCCGTTCGCTCATGATGTGGAGGAGCCGAAGCGCGGCGCGGCGTTCCAGAAACCGCTGGCCGTGACGCTCGGCGTGTTCCGCCCCGTCACCGTCTATCCGTTCTATGAAGCGGCTTCGTCGGCCCATTGGGGCCAGACACCGCGCGAAGCCATGGCGGAGTCTGGCACGCTGTGGTCGCGCTATTCGGAAGCCGCAGCGCAAAATCCCAACGCCTGGCTGAAGCGGCGTTTCGCACCGGACGAGATCACGACGCCGACGGCGGACAACCGGCTGATCGCGTGGCCCTACAACAAGCTCATGGTTGCCAACCCAAGCGTCAACATGGGCGGCGCGCTGCTGCTGACCAGCCTCGCCAAAGCACGCGCGGCGGGCATTTCCGAGGACAAGCTGGTCTATCCACTCGGCGGCGCCTCGGCGGAAGAGCCGCGCGACTACCTGCTGCGCGACCAGTTCTATGAGAGCCATCCGCAGAACGCAGTCCTGAAAGCGGTGCTGGATCTCGCCGGCGGCGACGGCAAAAAGTTCGACGCGATCGAGCTCTACAGCTGCTTCCCCTGCGTGCCCAAGATGGCGCGGCGGACGCTGGGCCTGGGTGACGACGTGCAGCCGACGGTGACGGGCGGCCTCACCTTCTTCGGCGCTCCGCTCAACACCTATATGACGCATGCGGCCTGCGCCATGGTGCGGCGCGTGCGCGATGGTGCAAAGCTCGGCCTGCTCTATGGCCAGGGCGGCTTCGTCACCAAGCATCACGCGCTGGTCGTCTCGAAGACAGCGCCGCGCGGGGCGCTGGCGCAAGAGACGAGCGTGCAGAGCGAGGCCGACCGCAACAAGCGCGCGGTGCCGGACTTCGTCACGGCGCCATCAGGCAAGGGCAAGGTCGAGAGCTTTACGGTGCTCTACGGCCGCAATGGCGATGTCGAGCACGGCGTCGTGATGCTGCGCACGGCGGATGACCGCCGCACGCTGGCGCGGATTCCGGCGAGCGATACGGCGACGCTGGCGCACCTGCTCAACATTGATCGGGCGCCGGTCGGCTCGCTCGGGGAGATCGTGATGGCCGCCGATGGCGTGCCGGAGTGGCGGGTGGCCTGATCTCCCTCGCCCCGCTTGCGGGGAGAGGGTTGGGGTGAGGGGGAGTCTCCACGGGGACGGTGAGAGTTGGACTCGCGGAGAGTCCCCCTCACCCGACGCGCTTCGCGCGTCGACCTCTCCCCGCAAGCGGGGCGAGGTGAAGAAGCCCTAGCTCTTCGGCGCCTGCTTTTCCGATGCCGTTGCGGGCTTGCCGCCGGCGCCGACGACGCGGACCGCGTCGCCATCGGAGAGGCCGTCCGGCGGGGCGGTGATGACGCGGTCGTCGGGCGCGATTCCTGACGCAAGCTCGATCTCGCGGCCGAGATCGCGAGCGATCGTCACGGTCTTGAACAGCACCTTGTCGTCCGCACCGACGGTCGCGACGCGCAGCCCGCTGCCGTTGAAGATCAGCGCGCTGGCGGGGATACTGAGTGGCGCGGAGTCGCGCTGGAGGCCGAGCTTCACGCTGGCATAGCCGCCGGGCATCAGCTCTCCGCTGGAATTGTCCAGACCAAGCTGCATGCGCGTGGTGCCCGAGGCGACGTCCACGGCCTGCGAGGAGGCTTCCACCGTCGCCTGGAAGGTCCGGTTTGGATATTCCGGCAGCGCGATGGTGGCCTTGGCGCCCATCTTGATCGCCGGCACGTAGTTCTGGGGAACGTTGACGTAAACGCGCAGCTTGGTGATGTCGGAGACGACGAACATCGCCGGGCCCGAGCCGCCGCCGGCATTGATCAGCGCGCCGACGTCAGTGTCGCGGGCGGTGACCACGCCATCAAACGGCGCGGTGATCTTCTTGTAGCCGGCCAGCGCCTCAAGGCGCTCGACATTGGCCTGCCCCGAATGGACGGCAGCGTTCTTATTGGAAAGGTCGGCAGTGCGCTCGTCGATCTCCTGCGCAGAGACGAAGTTCGATGCGACCAGCGTCTTGCGCCGGTTCAGCGTCGCTTCCGACAGCCTTGCGCTCGCCTGCTGGCTGGCGAGGTCGGCGCGGGCCTGCAAGAGCTGCTGGTCGAGGTCGGGCGCCTCGATCTCGGCGATCACCTGCCCGGCCTTGACCCGGGCGCCGATGTCGGCGCTCCAGCTTTTGAGATAGCCGGAGACGCGGGCAAAGATCGGCGCGCGGTAGTAGGCCTCGAGCCGGCCCGGCAGATCGATGATGGCGTTGCGGGCCTTGGCATTGGGCAGGGCCACTGCGACGCTGGGGACCGCCTGGTCGTCGGTCCATTCCTTGAGCTTGGAGTCCTGGTCCTCGCGGGCCCGGATGCCGGTGCCAACCACGAGACCTGCTGCAATCAGCGCCACCACGCCGAAAATGCCCAGTTTCCGGTGCGACACCGGGGAGCGGGGTTCAGTGGGCGACATGCGGAGTCTCCAATGGGGCGGTGGCTTTGGCGCCTTGTTTCTTATGTACCATACTGAACACCACGGGAACGAACATCAGCGTGGCAAAAGTTGCAAAGATCAGGCCGCCGATCACGGCGCGGCCAAGTGGCGCATTCTGCTCGCCGCCCTCGCCCAGCCCCAAGGCCATCGGCGCCATGCCGATGATCATGGCGAGCGCGGTCATCAGGACCGGGCGGAAGCGGACGAAGCCGGCTTCGAGCGCGGCTGCGATGGGATCGCCGAGCTCCTCGTAGCGCTCGCGCGCGAAGGAGATCACGAGCACGCTGTTGGCGGTGGCGACGCCCATGCACATGATGGCGCCTGTCAGCGCCGGCACCGACAGCGTGGTCTGCGTGGTGAACAGCATCCAGACGATGCCGGCGAGCGCGGCCGGCAGCGCAGTGATGATCACGAACGGATCGGACCATGACTGGAAATTCACGACGATCAGGAAGTAGATCAGCACGACCGCGCCGAGCAGACCGATCAGAAGGCCGGTGAAGGCACTGTTCATGGTCTGCACCTGGCCGAGCAGCGCGACGGAGGAGCCCTTCGGCACGTCCTTGGCGGTGTCGGCGATCACCTGGCGGATGTCGGTGGCGACCGCGCCAAGGTCGCGGCCCGACGTCGTGGCAAAGATCTGCACCAGCGTCTGGATGTCGTATTGCGACACAACCGCGCTCGAGGTCGAGCGCCTGATGTCGGCGATGCCGCCGAGGATCGGCGACTGCGTATTGCCGGCGGCGGTGATCGGCAGCGTCTGCAGCGCGCTGAGCGAGTCGATCTGGTACTGCGGCGTCTGCATCACGATCGAGTAGGACACGCCGTTGTCCGGGTTGAGATAGTAGGTCGGCGCGACCTGCGAGGAGCCGGCGAGGTTGACGACGAGACTGTTGGTCACGTCGCGCTCGGTCAGACCGACATATTGCGCGCGGGTACGGTCGACGTCGATGTTGAAGGTCGGAGCGTTCGGTGACTGCTGGATGCGCGCATCCGCGACGCCAGGAATGCGGCGGATCCTGGCGAGCAGCTTGTTGGCGTAGGCAAAATTCGCATCGAGATTATTGCCACGGATTTGCAAGTCGATCGGCGCGGGCGCGCCGAAATTCAGGATCTGGCTGACGATGTCGGCCGGCAGGAAGGCGAAGCTGACGCCGGGGAACATCCGAGGCAATTGCTCGCGCAGCACGCGCACGTATTCCCCGGTCGGCTTGTGACCTTCCTTCAGCTTGATCTGGATATCACCGTCCTGAGGGCCGATCACGCCGGTGTTGTTGTAGGTCATGTTGATGCCGGAGATCGGCATGCCGATGTTATCGGTCAGCGTCTCGATCTCGCCCGGGATCAGCTTGCGGATCGCCTTCTGCACGTCGGCGAGCTGGTTGGCGGTCTCCTCGACGCGGGTGCCGACCTGGGTGCGGACATGCATCAGGATATTGCCGGCATCAACCGCTGGGAAGAAGTTGCGCCCGAGGAACGGCACCAGTGCGAAGGACGCGCCGACGACGCAGAGGAAGCCGATCACGAACACCGCGCGATGCGCGAGCGCAAGTCCGAGCAAGCCGCGGTAGCGGCCGCGAATGCGCTCGAACCGCGCCTCGAAACCGCGCTGGAACCAGACGAAGGGATTGCGCGACTTCGGCGGCTCGCCCTCGTGATGGACATGCGCGAGCAGCAGATAGTTCGCCATCGTCGGCACCAGCGTGCGCGACAGGATGAATGACCAGATCATCGCGAACATCACGGCCTCGGCCATCGGCACGAACAGGAAGCGCGCGACACCGGTGAGGAAGAACATCGGCACGAACACGATGCAGATACAGAGCAGCGACACGAAGGCCGGCGTCACGATCTGGTTGGCGCCGTCGAGGATCGACTGCTCGACCGGCTTGCCCTGCTCCAGATGGTAGTTGATGTTCTCGATGGTCACCGTGGCGTCGTCGACGAGGATGCCGACCGCGAGCGCAAGGCCGCCGAGCGTCATGATGTTCAGCGTCTCGCCGATCGCCGACAGCATGATGATGGCGCCGAGCACCGAGAGCGGAATAGAGACCGCGATAATGACGGTCGAGCGCCAGCTGCCGAGGAACAGGAGGATCATGACGCTGGTGAGCAGCGCCGCGATCACGCCTTCGAAAGCGACGCCCTCGATCGCGCCGCGCACGAACACCGACTGGTCGCCGATGAAGCCGATCTTCAGCGCGTCCGGCATCTGGTCCTTGACGTCGATCACCTTCTGCTTGATGCCGGCGATGATATCGAGCGTCGATGTCGCGCCCGCCTTCAGCACCATCATCAGCACCGATCGATTGCCGTCAACGTGGACGATGTTGGTCTGCGGCGGGTTGCCGTCGCGCACGGTCGCGACGTCGCGCACATAGACCATCGCACCGTTGACGGCCCGGATCGGCAGGTTGCCGAGCTCGTCGATCTTGAGCGGCGAGTTGTTGAGCTGGATGTTGTACTCGAAGGTGCCGATCTTCTGAGTACCGACCGGCGTAATCAGGTTTTGCGCCGCGAGCGCATTGGCGACGTCCTGGCCGGACAGGCCGCGAGCCTGGAGCGCGGTCGGGTCGAGGTCGATCTGGACCTGGCGCTGCTTGCCGCCGAACGGATACGGGATCGCCGCGCCGGGCACGGTGACCAGCGGCGTGCGGAGCTGGTTGATGCCGATGTCGGCGAGGTTCTGCTCGGTGAGCCCGTCGCCCGACAGCGCCACCTGGATGATGGGCACGGTCGAGGCGGAGTAATTCAGGATCAAGGGCGGCGTCGCACCGGGCGGCAGCTGCTTCAGCAGCGTCTGCGAGATCGCGGTGACCTGGGCGTTGGCAGTGCGGATGTCGACGGTCGGCTGAAAGAAGATCTTGACGATGCCGAAGCCGTTATAGGAGTTCGCGACGATGTGCTCGATGTCGTTGACCGTCGTCGTCAGCGAGCGCTGGAACGGCGTGGTGATGCGGCCGGACATCTGGTCCGGCGGCAGTCCAGTGTACTGCCAGACCACGCCGATCACGGGGATGCGGATCTCTGGAAAGATGTCGGTCGGCGTCCGCAGCGCTGTCAGCGGTCCGATGATCAGGAGCAGGAGCGCGAGCACGACAAACGTGTAGGGTCGGCTCAGGGCAATACGGACCAGAGCAATCATTCGTCAGGCGATTCCAAATCAGGGGACAGGGAACACGCCCCCACGGGTTCCTCGGCTGATTTACCTGAACACCGCTGAAATGGCTAACGACAGCGCGTCACGCGCGGTCACTTCCCTGCTATCGCATGGCAAAATCGCATTCCAGATATGCAGCTCTGCCAGGAAGATTACAGAAGCCGCTTTCTGCCGCGTAAAAAAGCGGCGCCCGAAGGCGCCGCTTTGAAAATTTGCCGCTTCTTCCCGACTTACGCCGCGCGGACGTTGGTCAGGAAATTGCTCACCTCGGTCTTCAGCCGGTTGGAGTCGTTCGACAGCATCTGCGCCGCCGACAGCACCTGCGAGGACGCCGTACCGGTCTCGGTTGCGCCGCGCTGCACGTCGGTGATGTTGGAGGAGACCTGCTGGGTGCCCTGCGCCGCCTGCTGCACGTTGCGGGCGATCTCCTGGGTCGCCGCGCCCTGCTCCTCCACCGCAGCCGCAATCGCCGAGGAGATTTCCGACAGACGCTCGATGGTCGAGGAGATCTCCTTGATGGCGCCGACCGAGTCGTTGGTCGCCGCCTGAATGCCGGTGATCTGCTGGCCGATTTCGCCGGTCGCCTTCGCGGTCTGCTCGGCAAGCGCCTTCACCTCGGAGGCGACGACCGCGAAGCCGCGGCCGGCTTCACCGGCGCGGGCCGCCTCGATGGTCGCATTCAGTGCCAGGAGGTTGGTCTGGCCGGCAATGGTGTTGATGAGTTCGACAACGTCGCCGATGCGGGAGGCCGCCTTGGACAGTTCGCTGACGCGCTCGGTGGTGGCACGGGCCTGGCCGACGGCATCGCCCGCCATCCGCGCAGATTCCTGCACCTGGCGGCTGATCTCGCCCACCGACGAAGCCATCTCCTCGGTCGCCGAAGCCACCGACTGCACGTTGGTCGAGGCTTCCTCCGAGGCAGCGGCAACCGTGGTCGCCAGCCTCTGGGAGCGGTCGGCAGTCGAAGTCAGCGTCGAGGCGGCGGCTTCGAGCTGGGTTGAGGCCGACGACACGGTCTGGACAATTTCGCCGATCATCGATTCGAATTCGCGGGTGATGTTGTCGACGCGGCGGCCGCGCTCGATCTTGGCCTCGGCATCGGCCGCGGCGGCCTCGTCGGCAGCCTTCTTGGCAATCAGGGCCTCCTTGAAGATCTGGAGCACATCGGCCATGGCGCCGATCTCGGTCTTCTCGCCGCGATGCGGGACCTCGGCGGTCAGATCGCCCTGGCCCAGCGCCTGCATCGGTTGGATGATCGAGTTGATGCCGGCGGAGACGTCCTGGACGAGATAGAAGCTGACGCCGATGCCGGCGATGACGGCGACGCCGAGGATGATCGCAACGAGCATGAACGCATAATAGAAGGTGTCAGCCGCATCTGCGGCGGCCTGATCGCCGCCCTTGGTGTTGAGCTCGATATCCTTGCCCAAGACCTCATCCGCCTGCAGGCCGATCTTGTTGACCTTCTGGCTGTTCAGCTCCTGAGCGTCGTGCGGAATTTTGCCGGCATCGCGGCGCGACAGCGCAAAAACCTCTTCGGTACCCTTCTTGTAGTCGTCCCAAAGGCTCGACCACTGAGTGTAGAGCGCCCGTTCCGCCGGTGACGTGATCATGGGCTCGTAGTTCCTGCGCGCCTTCGCGAGCCCATCGAGCACCGTGACGGCCGTCTTCTCGTTCGCGAGCTTGTCATCGAGCGTTTCAGCCAGCATGTGCTGGCGAACCACGTTGCGGTAGGTGATGACGCTGGCTCGAATCTCGCCGATCACGCGAACGCTGGGCATCCAGTTCGTGGTGATATCGACGGTATTGGCGTTGATCGTCCGCATCTTCATGACGGCGAGCAGGCCCATGCCGGTCATCGCGACCAGCAGGAATGCCACGACACTGATGATCTTGGCGCGGATGGAGATGGTGGCGAACATAACTGGTCTCTTTGCGTTGGCGCGGTGCGCGTCCTGAAATTGCGGATCAACCAAAAGGCGCGGCGCCGATATCCAACAACAAAGCGACTGAGTAGTTGTTAACTACGACTCCGTAGGAGTACGGAACCTTAAAGAAGTGAATGAGCGACTAAGACCGCCCTGCGCTCAGCGCATGAGCCTAAGCGCATCGGCGAAAAACTCGGGGCCACCGAAGTTGCCCGACTTCAATGCGAGCAGCATGTCGCCAGCCTCCGCGCCGACGGCACGCAGCACTGGCACGCCCGCGGCGATCTCCGCACCGACCAGGAAGCCAGGAATCTTGAGGCGGTCGACGACCGCGCCGGAGGTCTCGCCGCCGGCCACGATCAGGCGTCGAGCGCCTGATTTTACGAGGCTTTCCGCAATGTCCGCCATCGCCTGCTCAATGGCGTGACCGGCCGCGTCGCGGCCGTGACGCGCCTGCAACGCAGCGACGTCATCCGGCGTCGCGCTCGATGCAATCAGCACCGGACCGTCGGCGAGCCGGGGCCTGGCCCAAGCCAGCGCCCGCTCGGCTTCGCCCTTTCCCGTAATAATACTGTCCGGGTTGAGACGGAGCACCGGCATGACGGATTCCGCCCTGGCAATCTGCTGCAACGTCGCCTGCGAGCAGCTTCCGGCAAGGCACGCCGCCGCTCCGCCAACGGTGGCACCCGACTCAATGCTCGCCGCCGCTGACTTGACCTTGCCGGTCGACACGAGCGCGCGCGCGAGACCCAGGCCAATGCCGGAGGCACCGACCGACAGCCGCCGCTGGGCTGCGACGAGGCCGATGGTTTCGAGGTCGCGGTCGAACACGGCGTCGATGATCGCGGCGCCAGTGCCCTTGCCCGATAATTCAGCAAGGTAGGCCCGCACGGCATCTGCACCGCGCGTCACGGTCGCGAGGTCGATGAGGCCGATTGGCGTCTTGCTCTGACGCGCCAACACGCGGACGAGGTTGGAATCGTGCATCGGGTTGAGCGGATGGTCCTTCAGCGGGCTCTCGTTCAGCGGCACGGCGCCGACGAACAGATTGCCCTGGTAGACGGTGCGACCGGTCTCCGGGAAGGCAGGGGTCACCAGAACGGCGGCCTCGCCGCAGCCGGCGCGCAGCGCGTCCATCACCGGACCGATATTGCCGGCATCGGTGGAATCGAAGGTCGAGCAGATCTTGAACAGCACGTGGCTTGCGCCGCGGCCGCGCAGCCACTTCTCCGCCGCACGCGAGCGCGATACGGCAAGACCGGCCTCGATCGAGCGGCTCTTCAGCGACACGACGACGGCGTCGACCTCGGGCAGCGCGAGATCGTCAGCGGGCACGCCGATGGTCTGCACGGTACGCAGGCCCGCGCGCGTCAGCGTGTTGGCGAGATCGGAAGCGCCTGTGTAGTCGTCGGCAATGCAGCCCAACGCAAGTGTCACGGCTTCACTCCCGCATAGGGCTTGAACCAGGCAAGGCCATCGGTGGTCTTGCCGCGCGGATTGTATTCGCAACCGACGAAGCCGGCATAGCCGAGCCGGTCGAGCTCGGCGAACAGGAATGGATAGTTCAGCTCCTCGCCGTCGGGCTCATTGCGCGAGGGAATGCTCGCGATCTGGATGTGGCCGATGATCGGCATCATCTCGCGCAGCCGCATCGTCACGTCGCCATGGATGATCTGGCAGTGATAGATGTCGAACTGGAGCCTCAGGTTCGGGAGCCTCAACTCCTGGATCAGGTCGCGGGCGAAGCCGAAATCGTTAAGGAAATAGCCCGGCACGTTGCGCGGATTGATCGGCTCGAGCACCACGTCTATGCCGTGCGGGGCGAAGAACTCCGCGGCCCAGGCCACCGACTTGTAGAAGGCTTCGATCGCGACACGCTCGCCGCGGTTGGCGATGCCGGCCATCAGGTGGAGGCGCTTGACGCCGGTCGCCTTGGCGTATGGCAGCGCCGTCTCGAGGCTCGCCTTGAGATCGGCAAAGCGCGAGGGGAGCGCCGCAAAGCCCTTCTCGCCGGCGTTCCAGTCGCCCGGCGACAGGTTGAACAGTGCCTGCGTCAGGCCATTGCGCTTGAGCCGCTCGCCGATAGCTTCGGCCGGATGCTCGTAAGGAAAGAGAAACTCGACCGCGGTGAAGCCTGCTTGCGCGGCAGCATCGAACCGGTCGAGGAACGGTACCTCGGTGAACATCATCGAGAGGTTGGCGGCGAAACGGGGCATTGGAATCCTCTTGTCTACTTGTCGCCGGGAAGCTTCACGCCGGTGACCTGCGCATACATCCGCGCCACCGAGGCATCATCGTCGCGCCCCATGCCGGCTGCGGCCGTCATCAGGAACATCTGGAGCGCCGCGGCCGAGACCGGCACCGGAAATCTGGCGCTGCGCGCCATGTCCTGGATGATGCCGAGGTCCTTGACGAAGATCTCGACCGCGCTTCGCGGCGTGTAATCGCCATCGAGCACGTGCGGCATGCGGTTTTCGAACATCCAGGAATTGCCGGCGGAGGCCGTGATCACCTCGTAGACCTTGCGGATGTCGAGGCCCTGCTTGGCCGCAAACGCCATGGCTTCGCTGGCCGCGGCGATGTGCACACCGGCGAGCAACTGGTTGATCATCTTGAAAGCCGCGCCCTGCCCTGGGTCGTCGCCGAGCTCGTAGAGCTTTGCGGCCATGGCATCGAGCGCCGGACGTGCCTTTGTAAAGGCGGCGGAGCTGCCGGAAGCGAGAATGGTCAATTCGCCCTGCGCCGCGCGCTGCGCGCCGCCCGAGATTGGCGCATCCAGATAGTGCCGGCCGGTCGCCTCCAACTGTTTTGCGAGGCGACGCGCCACGTCCGGATCCATGGTGGCAGAGGACACGAACACGCTGTCCTTCGGCAAGGTCTCGGCGACGCCGTCCTTGCCGAACAGGATTGTCTCGGTCTGCGCAGCGTTGACGACGACACTGACGACGATGTCGGCGTCCTTGGCCGCCTCGGCCGGCGTCCTGGCGCCTGCGCCGCCGTCCGTCACGAAGCGCGCAACCGCATCGGCCGAAACGTCGCAGCCTGTCACGGCATGGCCGGCGCGCTTCAGCGACGTCGCCATGCCAAATCCCATCGAGCCGAGCCCGATGACGGCGATGCGCTGATTCTGTGACGTGGAGGCGGACATGCGACTGACCCTTGCGAACGTTTTCCGGACGGCCGCCCTTGGTGGCAGCTTGGTCAACCGAATAACACGGCTTGGCCGCGCTGCCAAAGCGTGAGACAAGCAGGCATGACGGCCATGAGCAACGAGACGCGGCTGCGCGAGGATATCTGCCGCTTCGGTCGGTCCCTGTTCGAGCGCGGGCTGACGCCGGGATCTTCCGGCAATATCAGCGTCAGACTGGATGGCGGCGGGTGGCTGGTGACGCCGACCAACGCTTCGCTCGGCTTTCTCGACCCGGCGCGGCTGTCGCGGCTGGATGAGCAAAGCCGGCTGATCGCGGGCGATGCCCCTACCAAGGAAGTTCCACTGCACACCGCGCTTTACGATACGCGCGGGAGCGCGCGCGCCATCGTGCATCTGCACTCGACCCACTCGGTCGCACTCTCGATGCTGCCCGAGATCGACCCGCGCGCCGCGCTACCACCAATGACAGCCTATTATTTGATGAAGTGCGGCGCCACAGCGCTCGTGCCGTACTACCGGCCAGGCGATCCCGCTGTGGCCGATGCGATCAAGGGGCTGGCGGGGAAATATTCATCCGTGCTGCTCGCTAATCACGGCCCGGTGGTCGCCGGCGACACGCTTGAAGCCGCGGTGTTCGCGACCGAGGAGCTGGAGGAGACGGCGAAGCTGTACCTGCTGCTGCGCGGGATGAATCCGCGGTATCTGTCGCCGGAGCAGGTGGCGGATCTGGTGAAGGTGTTTGGGCTGACCCTGCCGGAGCATGGGCACGAGCATTAGCTTCGTGCGGTCATGAGTGGAATAACGCCACCTCTCCCACCACTGTCATTCCCCGCGAAGGCGGGGAATCCAGTACGCCGCGGCTTCTCCGTATCCCACTGACGTCTCGGAATACTGGATCGCCCGCCTTCGCGGGCGATGACACCGGGGGTGTGGGACGTGCGTGCCCAAAGCTCTGCGCCTACAGCCCCAGATACGCCTTGCGCACGTCCGGATTGCCCTTGATCTCCGCGGAGGGGCCCTGCATCAGTACCCGGCCGGTTTGCAGGATGTAGGCTCGGTCGGCGATTTCGAGGCACTCGGCCATGCGCTGCTCGACGATCAGCACGGTCATGCCGGCGTCGCGGATGCGCTTCACAGCTTGAAAAATCTCGTCGACGAGCTTTGGCATGATGCCCTGCGAGGGCTCGTCCAGCATCAGCAGCCGCGGGCGCGTCATCAGCGCGCGGCCGATGGCGAGCATCTGCTGCTCGCCGCCGGAAAGCGTCTCGGCGCGCTGCTCCAAACGTTCGGACAGGCGCGGAAACAGCTTGAAGACCAGATCGAGCGGCCCCTCGCGATCGGCGTCGCCGCGGTAGAGGTAGCTGCCGAGACGAAGATTGTCGCGCACCGACAAGCGCGGGAACAGGCGGCGGTTCTCCGGCACATACGCGATGCCGGTGGCGGTGATGTGATGCTGCGCCATGCCGTCGAGGCGCTTGCCGTCGAACGTCACCGTGCCCGACCGCGGGCGCTCGGCACCGGCGATGGATTTCAGCAGCGTCGACTTGCCCGCGCCGTTGGCGCCGGCGACGCAGACGATCTCGCCCTTCTGGACTTCGATCGAGACCGCAGAGATCGCGACCAGGCCCTGATAGGCGGTCGTGACTTCATGCACCGACAGCATGACGATCTCCCAGATATGCGCTGATCACCTTGGGATCGCGGACGACCTCAGTGGGGTTGCCCTCGACCAGCACCTTGCCGAGGTCGAGCACGATGGCGCGATCGACCAGCGGCATCACAATCTCCATTACATGCTCGACCATCAACACGGTAATGCCGGCATCGCGCACCTTACGCACCAGCGCCACGCCGGTCTGGGCTTCGGTCGGCGTGAGGCCGGTGAGGACTTCGTCGAGCAGCAGCAGTTTCGGTTCGGTTGCGAGCGCGCGCGCGACCTCGAGGCGGCGCTTTTCGGCCGGCACGAGGTCGCTCGCGAGCACTTCGGCGCGAGCGGCAAGACCGGTGAACTCCAGCACTTCATGCGCCTTGCGACGCGCTTCGCGCATCACCGTGTTGCGCACCAGAGCACCAACGATAACGTTGTCGATGACCGTCATGGTCTCGAAGCTCTTGACCACCTGGAAAGTGCGCCCGACGCCGCGCTGGCAACGCTCGGCCGCCGGCATGTTGGTGACGTCCTCGCCGTCGAACCAGATCGACCCTTGAGTGGGCGGCAGGACGCCGGCGATGAGATTGAACAGCGTCGACTTGCCGGCGCCGTTCGGGCCGATCAGGCCGACGATCTCGCCGCGGCCTACCGAAATCGAGACGTCGCTGTTGGCGACGAGGCCGCCGAACCGCTGCCAGACACCGCGGGTTTCAAGGAGTGCGGTCATCGCGTGGCTCCCTTCGCTTTTGTGCGCGAGAAAAGGCTCACCAGTCCCTGCGGCAAGGCTAGCGAGATCAGCACGATCAGCGCGCCGTAGACGATGAGATCGACGCCGCGGCCGGAGCCGCCGATATAGGAGCGCGTCAGCTCCGTCATCGGGATCAGGATGGCAGCACCGAGCACAGGCCCCCAAAGGGTGCCAATGCCGCCGAGAACGGCCGGCAGCGCCATCAGCAGCGAGAACTGGAAGCCCATCACGCTCTCAGGATCGATATAGGCGAGGAACTGCGCATAGAAGGCACCGCCGACGGCAACGAGGAAAGCGGAGACGGCAGCCGCACCCATCTTGGAGTTGAACACGACGACGCCGAGGCTTTCAGCTGCTTCCGGATTGTCCTTCACCGCGCGCCACCAAAAACCCCATTTGGAGTCTTCGAGCCACCAGGTGACGAACCAGGCAAGGCTGCACAGCGCCAGCGCGAAATAGAAGTATGGCAACTTGCTGCGCATGAACTGGAATTTCAGCCAGCTGTCGCCGCGCACCGGAATGGTGATTCCCATCGCAGCTCCCGCCCACTCCCAGTTCTGGAACAGCAGCAGCCCGATCTCCGCGATGACGATGGTCGCGATCACGAAGTAATGGCCTCGCAGGCGGAAGAAGGGATAGCCCAGCCCCATCGCGATGACGGCCGCGATCACGCCGCCGGCGAGCATGCCGAACCAGGGCAGCACGCCGAACTTCGTGAACAGAAGCTCGGTGGTGTAGGCGCCGATCCCGAAATAGAGCGCGTGTCCCAGCGAGATCTGTCCGCAATAGCCGGAGAGGATGTTCCAGCTCTGCGACAGCGCCGCATACATCAAGGTCAGGATCAGGATGTTCTGGACGTAAACGTCCTTGATCAACAGCGGCGCAAGCGCGGCCAGTGCAGCCAGCACCGCGGCGATGATCAGGTCGCGGCGGCGCCGCGCTGCAAAAGTCTTGTCCATCACATCGACCCGAACAGGCCGCGCGGCCGGATGAAGACGACGAGGAGATAGACGGCGTAGATGCCGACCGACTTCAGCGAGGGCGGCAGCACCAGGGCGGTGACCGCCTCGACGAGGCCGACGATGATGCCGCCGGCGAAGGCGCCAAACACGCTGCCAAAGCCACCCAACGCCACCGTGACATAGGCGATCAAGGCGAAGGACGCGCCGACATCGGGATAGATGTAGAAGAACACCGCCATGATCGCGCCGGCGAGGCCGACCAGCGCGGCCCCGAGGCCCCAGCCGAGGGCGAACACGCGGTTCTTGTCGATGCCGACGAGCGCGACGGCACCGGGATCTTCACGGGTGGCTTCCAGCGCCCGGCCGAAGTCGGTGCGATGGATGAAGAAATAGAGGCAGGCAAAGGCCGCGATCGAAACCAGCGCGCCGATGAGCTGCGGCTCCGGCAGGAAGATGCCGGCGACCGAGATGGTTTTGCCGCCGAGCCAGGACTGTGGAATGCTGCGATAGTCCGGCGTGAAGAAGAACTGTGCGAGGCCGCGCATCACGATGGCGAGGCCGAAGGTGGAGAAGATCTGCACCATGCCGGCATTGGCCTTGGCCCGCATGGCGAAGCGTACGACTAATAGATAGACCACCGCTCCGAATACGAAGAGTGCCGCGGCGACCAGTGGCGCCGACAGCAAGGGATCGATGGCGAAGAACGCGAACAGGAAGAAGGACGCGTACATCGCAATCATCAGGAACTCGCCATGGGCGAAGTTCACGACGTCCATCAGGCCGAAGATCAGCGCGAGGCCGACCGCGATCAGTCCGTAGAGCAGGCCCATGAGAAGGCCGCTCGCGAGACTCTGGATAATGGCTTGGGCTGTCACCTCTGGTCCCCCGCTCGAAATGTCTTCGTGGACTTCGTCATTGCGAGCGAAGCGAAGCAATCCAGAATGTCACCGCGGACGTGGTCTGGATTGCTTCGTCGCTTCGCTCCTCGAAATGACGGTGCGGGAGCAGCTTGATCCTCCCGCCCCTCACAGCGCCTGGTCCCCCAGCCGCGCCCCGCTTACTTCATCGGCCAGATCGCCTCGGCGATCGCGGCCTGCGGCGGGAAGACGGTGACGAACTTGCCGCCGACATATTGCAGCAACACCGGGTCGGCGTCGTTGTTCTGGCCCGCCTCGTCGAACTTGACGCGCTTCCAGGGCATGATGGTCTGCTCGCCCGGGATGTCGGTCGCCGCCAGCGCATCGCGGATCTTCTCGCCGTCGGCCGACTTGGCGCGGTTGATCGCGTCGGCGAGGATGATCAGGCCCATGAACTGGCGCGAGGTGAGGTCGTTGAAGTCCTTGCCCGAGCGCGCCTTGAACATCTCGTTGATCTTGCCGACCATCGGGCGCTTCTGCGCAAGGTCGAGCGAGAAAGTACCGCGCGAGATCACGCCTTCGAGCTTGTCGCCGACGGCATCATAGAGCGCCTTCTCGGAGAAGCCGGCGTCCTGCGCCACGATCGCGTTCGGCTTGTAGCCGAGCTCGGCCATGGTCTTGACCAGGAGGATACCGTCGGTGGTGTAGCTCGAGGGCATCAGCACATCCGCATTCGCGGTCTTGAGCTGCTGCACCTCGGCCGAGAGCGAGGGCGAGTTGGCGCGGTACTTGATGTCGGACACGATCTTGTAGCCGCGCTCGCCGGCGATCTTGGCCTGGGCGTTGCCGGAGTCGGTGCCGAAGATGGTGTCCTCGTGGAACAGCGACAGCGTCTCGATCTTGGTGCCCTTCTTCTTCATGGCGTCGAAGAAGTCGAACATCGCGGCCGAGTACATTTCGTCATGCGGGGCGGCGCGGAAGTAATATTTGAGACCGCGGCGATGCAGGCTCGGCGAGGAGTTGTCGGCCGAGACGAACGGGATCTGGTAGCGTTCGCAGATCTGGCTGACGGTAACGGCGACCGCGCTCTGATAGGTGCCGATGATGGCGGAGACCTTCTCCTGGGTGATCAGACGCTCGGCCTCGGCGCGGCCCTTCTGCGGATCGGCCTGGTGGTCGGCGAACACGAGACGCACCTTGGCGCCACCTAGACCCGGCAGGCCCTCGCCCTTCGCCAGCGGCAGATCGAAATCGGTGTCCTTGTTGATGACCTCGAGCGCGGTCTCATAGGCCTTCTGCGCGTCGACGCCCTGCTGGGCGCTGCCGCCGGAGAACGGATAGATGACGCCGATCACGACTTCCGAGGTCTGGGCGCGCGCAGCCAGCGGCACCAGCGCTGCGGTGGCGGTGGCTCCCAACAGCACGTCGCGGCGAGAGATCGTCATGGCAAAGTCCCCTGTTACTGAATTTCGATTGATCGAATGAAGCGATTGATGAATGCGGTAAAGCCCGAAGAAGCAGCAAACGCTGCCTACTAAATCACGGCCATGCTCCTGTTCTTCAGATCCGTCACCAGCATCAGGCCGGGCGAATGCGTGATCGCGAATGGCACCTTCGCGGCGTTGATCACCGATTGCGGCGTGACGCCGCATGCCCAGAACACCGGGATCTCGTCGTCGGCGACGGGCACGGGATCGCCATAGTCGGGCTTGGCGATGTCCTTGATGCCGATCAGATGCGGATGGCCGAGATGCACGGGCGCCCCGTGTACGGCGGGATAGCGCGAGGTGATCTGCACCGCGCGGATCGCATCGGCCGGCTTGAACGGACGCATCGACACCACCATGGGTCCGGCGAACGGACCGGACTCGCCGCAAGCGATGTTGGTGCGGTACATCGGGACGCGCACATTGTGCTCGATGTGGCGGATCGGCATGCCCTCGTCGAGCAGTGCCTCTTCGAACGAGAACGAGCAGCCGAGCACGAAGGTCACGAGATCATCGCGCCAGTGCTTCGTCACATCGGTCGGCTCGTCGACAACCTCGCCGTCACGCCAGACGCGGTAGCGCGGCACATCCGTGCGGATATCGAGATCGGCGCCGAGCGCCGGGATATGCGGACTGCCGACATCGGACATGCCGATGATTGGGCACGGCTTGGGATTGAGCTGGCAGAAGCGATGAAAGGCGCTGGCGTATTCGGCCGGCAGGATGGCCAGATTGCCCTGGACGAAGCCGGGGGCAGCACCGGCGGTGGAGGCGACCAGCCCCTCGCGGTAGGCGAGCCGGGCCTTGCGGCTCGGGAGAGTGTCGGGCGTTTCAGTTTGCTGCACTGCCACCAAAACAGTCATTTGATCGACCTGCCTATAAACTCGACAAAGACAGCCAACACCAGGCGTGATATAAAGTCTAATCTTCCTTTCTAATCGATCTCGATAAATCCATTTTATCAATTGGGAAAATCCTTCCAATGCTGGACTTCAGGTCGATCGAAACCTTCCTCTGGGTTGTGAAGCTCGGCAGCTTTCGCGGCGCCGCGGCACGGCTCAACACCACCCAGCCGGCGATCTCCCAGCGCATCGCCCAGCTCGAGCGCGAGATGGGCGTAAAGCTCCTGAACCGCGATCATCGCGTGGCTTCACCGACGCCGAGTGGCCGACAGATGATGGTCTATGCGGAGAAGTTGATCGGCCTGCGCGCGGCGATGATGGCGGAGATCGGCGACCGTTCCGCGATGCGCGGCGTGATGCGCCTCGGCGTCGCCGAAACCATCGTGCACACCTGGCTGCCGCGGCTGGTGAAGAGCGTAAACGAGATCTATCCGAACCTGTCGCTGGAGATCGAGGTCGACATCACGCCGAACCTCACCGCGCGCCTGCTCGCGCAGGAGATCGAGCTCGCCTTCGTGGTGGGACCGCTGTCTGCTTCGGGCGTGCACAACCGCGTGCTCGCGGATTATCCGATCGGATTTCTCGCAAGCCCCTCGCTCGGCCTCGGCAACGGCCCGGTAACGCGCGCCGAGCTCGCGCGGTTTCCGATCATCACCTTCCCGCGCAAGACGCGGCCTTACGAGGTCGTGCGCGAGGTGTTCGACCGGCCGGAGCTGCCGCCGATCCGGCTGCACGCGTCCGCGTCGCTGGCGACCGTTATCCACATGGCGGTCGAAGGGCTCGGCATTGCGGTGATCCCCGACGCCATCGTCGAGCACGAGCTCTCCGACGGGCGGCTGCAGCTGCTCGACACCGACCTCGCCATCTCGCCGCTGACATTCACGGCAAGCTGGCTCGCCTCGCCCGACGTCGTGGCGGTGGAGCGCGTCGCCGAGCTTGCACGGCAGATCGCACAGAGCAGCCTCGCGGTTGACGAGCCCGCGCTGGCGCGTCATTGAAAAAGACGCCGGACAACCTTCAACGTCATTCCGGGGCGATGCGACGGGACCGCGCGAAGTGTGGCCCGGCAGCATCGAAGCCGGAATGACAACTGAGAGACTGACCGCATGAGCCGCGCCGCCACCAACCTGCAAATCGATTCCGCCCGCCTTTGGGGCTCCATCCACGAGACCGCGCAGTTCGGCGCGACACAGAAAGGCGGCGTGCGGCGACTGACGCTGAGCACAGAAGACAAGCAGGTGCGCGACTGGTTCCGGAAGGCCTGCGAAGACGCCGGCCTCGAAGTGCATGTCGATGCGCTCGGCTCAATGTTCGGCCTGCGCAAGGGCCGCGACATGTCGAAGCTGCCCGTCGGCATCGGCTCGCATCTCGACACCCAGCCGACCGGCGGCAAATATGACGGCATTCTGGGGACGCTCGGCGCGCTCGAAGTCATCCGCACGCTGAACGACGCCGGCATCGAAACCGAGGCGCCGATCTGCGTCGTCAACTGGACCAACGAGGAAGGCTCGCGCTTCGCACCCGCGATGATGGCCTCGGCCGCCTATGTCGGCGATTTCACCACCGACGATATTCTCTCGCGCAAGGACGCCGAGGGCGTCACAGTGAGCCAGGCGCTCGACGGCATCGGCTATCGCGGCGACAAGCCGGTCGGCTTCCAGAAGCTCGGCTGCTTCGTCGAATTGCACATCGAGCAGGGTCCGATCCTGGAAGCCGAGGGCAAGACCATCGGCGTGGTCGATTCCGGCCAGGGCGTGCTCTGGTACGACGGCAAGATTTCCGGCTTCGAGAGCCATGCGGGATCGACGCCGATGCCGCTGCGGCGCGATGCGCTCGCCACGCTCTCGGAGATCGTGCTGGCGATGGAAGCGATCGCCAGGAAGCACGCGCCGAAGGCGGTCGGCACCATCGGCGAGGCAGTGATCGCAAACCCCTCGCGCAACGTCATTCCCGGCGAGATCGCCTTCACCGTGGATTGCCGCAGCGCGGATCGCGCGATCATGGATGCGCTCGACCGCGATCTTCGCGCCGCGATCGCCGAGATCGCCGCGCGCCGCAAGGTCGAGGTCAAGATCGACCTGGTCTGGCGCAAGCCGCCGACGCACTTCGATCCCAAGCTCATCGCAGCGGTCGAGAACGCGGCGAAGACGCTCGGCTATTCCAGCCGCCGTATCACCTCCGGCGCCGGCCATGACGCCTGCAACCTCAACACCGTCATGCCGGCGGCGATGGTGTTCGTGCCCTGCAAGGACGGCATCAGCCACAACGAGCTGGAGGACGCCACGCAGCCCGACTGCGCCGCAGGCACCAACGTGCTGCTACATACCGTGCTGGCCATCGCCGGCGTCGCATCCTGATCGGAGAGAGCCATGCGCGGAGTTTTCGTCGACGCCAACGAAGCCCTCGCCGTGATCATGGAGCGGCTGGAAAAGCCCGGCGATCCCAAGGTGCGGATCCACAGGGATCCCGACATCAAGCCCGAGCAATACCCTGAGATCCTCGACGGCGCCGAGATCGCGATCGTCGACCACACCGCGCTGCCGACCGACGTCGCGAGGAAATGCGCAGGCCTCAAGCACGTCGTTTTCCTCGGCACCGGCGCACGCAGCTACATGAATCCGGAGGAGCTTAGCCAGCTTGGCATCTCCGTGCATCTGATCAAGGGCTATGGCGACACCGCTGTGGCTGAATCTGCGATCGCGCTGATGTGGTCCTCGGCCCGCGTTATCGCGATGATGGATCGCGAGACGCGCGCCGGCAACTGGCTGCGCGAGGACGGCATGCAGCTCACCGGCAAGACGCTCGGCCTGATCGGCTTCGGCGGCATCGCCGCCGAGGTCGCGCGCATCGCGTCCGGCAGCGGCATGAAGGTAATCGCCTGGAACCGCTCGCTGAAGACCCACCCCGGCGTGGAGTTCACCGACCTCGATACGCTGCTGGCTAGATGCGACGTGGTATCGCTGCACTTGCTGCTCAACGACGAGACCCGCGGCATGATCACGCGCGACAAGATCGCGAAGATGAAGCCTGGCGTCATCCTGATCAACACCGCCCGCGGCGCCATCGTCGACGAACAAGCCATGATCGACGCGCTGAAGTCGGGCCACATCCGCCATGCCGGTCTCGATGTCTTCAACATCGAGCCGCTGCCGGCCGACCATCCGCTGACGAAGATTCCGAACGTGACGCTGTCGGCGCATTCGGCGTTCCGGACGCCGGAGGCCAGCGAGAACCTCATTCATGCGGCGTGGGAACACTGCCGCAGAATTGTGAAAGGATAAAAGCAACAACAATGGCCGACTACCGCACCATCAAGGCAGAGCCGCTCACCAACGTCATCCGCGCCATCGCGAAGGCCGGCGGCTCCTCGGACCGCGAAGCCGATCTCGTGTCCACCAATCTCGTCGAGGCGAATCTCAAGGGCCACGACTCGCACGGCGTCGGCATGATTCCGCGTTATGCCGAGGGAGTGGCCGAAGGCGGTCTCGCCGTGAACCAGCACGTCAAGATCGTGATGGATACAGGCCCCCTGCTCACCCTGGACGGCCTCACCGGCTACGGTCAGGTGATGGGCTACGAGGCAATGGAGCTGGGCGCCGAACGCGCCAAGCGCAACGGCGTCTGCGTCGTCGGCCTCTCCAACTCGCACCACATCGGCCGCATCGGCCACTGGGCCGAGCAGTGCATCGACCATGGACTGGTCTCGATCCACTTCGTCAACGTGATCTCGCGCCCGATCGTGGCGCCGTGGGGCGGCAGCGATGCGCGCCATGGCACCAACCCATTCTGCGTCGGCATCCCGCGCAAGGGCAAGGAGCCGATCGTGCTCGACTTTGCCACCAGCAAGATCGCGCAAGGAAAGACCCGTGTCGCCTACAACAAGGGCGTCGAGCTCGAGCCGGGCACCATCATCGACAACGAGGGCAAGCCGACCACAAATCCGCGCTACACCGTGATTGCCCCGCACGGCGCGATCCTGCCCTTCGGCGAGCACAAAGGTTCGGGACTGGCGCTGGTGTGCGAAATCCTGGGCGGCGCGCTCTCGGGCGGCGAGACCGTCAAGGGCCCGGACGATGGCAAGCGCCGCGTGCTCAACGGCATGCTCTCGATCATCATCGATCCGAACAAGCTCGGCACCGGCGAAAACCTCGCGCGCGAAGTCGAGAGCTTTGTCGCCTGGCACACCGGCTCGCCTCCCGGACCCGGCGTCGACAGAGTGAAGATCGCCGGCGAGCCCGAGCGCGAGACCAAAAAGAAGCGTTTGGCCGAGGGCATTCAGGTTGATCCGAACACCTGGCAGGAGATTCTGCACGCCGGGAAGAGGTTCGGGCTGGATCAGGCCACGATCGAGAAGATCGCGGGTTAGTTAAAAAAACGAAGCGCATGTCTCGCGTCGTCCCGGCCTCCGCCGGGACGACATTGCATTCGACAACCTGCCTTAGTCCACCATCTCCGCGACCGCCTTGCCGCAAGCGGTGGTGTCGGCGTTGCCGCCGAGGTCCTTGGTACGGAGCGTGCGTTCGGCGAGTGTGCGCTCGATCGCATCGACGATCGACCTGCCGGCTTCCTTCTCGCCAAGATGCTCGAACATCATCGCGCCCGACCAGATCATTCCGATCGGATTGGCGATGCCCTGCCCCGCGATGTCAGGCGCCGAGCCATGCACGGGCTCGAACACCGACGGGAAATCGCCCTCCGGGTTGATGTTGCCGGACGGTGCGATGCCGATGGTGCCGGTGCAGGCCGGACCGAGGTCGGAGAGGATGTCACCGAACAGATTGGAGCCGACCACGACGTCGAACCAGTCAGGGTGCAGCACGAAGTTCGCGGTCAAAATGTCGATGTGGTACTTGTCCCACTTCACGCCCGGAAACTTCTTGGCCATCGCCTCCACGCGTTCGTCCCAATAGGGCATGGTGATGGAGATGCCGTTCGACTTCGTCGCCGAGGTCAGGTGCTTCTTCGGCCGCGACTGCGCGAGCTCGAAGGCGAACTTCAGGATGCGATCGACGCCAGTACGGGTCATCACCGTCTGCTGGGTGACGAACTCGCGGTCAGTATCGGGGAACATGCGGCCGCCGACGGAGGAATATTCGCCTTCGGTGTTCTCGCGCACCACCCAGAAATCGATGTCACCGGGCTTGCGGCCCGCCAGCGGCGACGGCACCCCGGGCATCAGCCGCACCGGGCGCAGGTTCACATACTGGTCGAACTCGCGGCGAAACTTGATCAGCGAGCCCCACAGCGAGACGTGGTCCGGGATTTTTGCCGGCCAGCCGACCGCTCCGAAGTAGATCGCGTCGTGCTTGCCGATCTTCTCCTTCCAGTCGTCCGGCATCATCTGGCCGTGCTTCTCGTAATAGTCCCAGGACGAGAAGTCGAAATGGTCGAAGTGCAGGGAGATGCCGTGCTTCTTCGCCGCTGCCTCCAAAACGCGCAGGCCCTCGGGCATCACTTCCTTGCCGATGCCATCGCCGGGAATGACTGCGATCCGGTATTTCTTCTTGCTCATCGAGAACGTCCTTGGGGTTGGTCCGGCAGCCGGCGTCTTTTTGGTCGCACTGCAATGAACCAAACTCGGCGGCAGTGCAACGCTGCACTGCAATGTTGACCATGGCGCGGCCGAGCGCCTACTGATTTCATCCTGTTCCCACCGAGCGAGTAACCTCCATGGATCTGCATCTGCGTGGCAAGCGCGTCCTGATCACGGGTGCGTCCAAGGGCATTGGCGCAGCCGCCGCCGAGGCCTTTGCCGAGGAAGGCGCGCACCTCCTGCTTGCCGCCCGCAGCGGCGATCAGCTCAAGGCGCTGGCGGACCGCTTGCGCTCCGCGCACCAGATCGATGCCTCCACGACCGTCGTCGACCTACGCAAGACCGAGAATGTGGCGCGGCTCGCCAAGGAAGCGGCGGAGATCGACATCCTCGTCAACAATGCCGGTGACATACCCGGCGGCTCCATCGACAAGATCGACGAGGCGACCTGGCGGCACGCCTGGGAACTGAAAGTGTTCGGCTACATTAACCTCACGCGCATGATCTATGCCCAGATGAAAGCGCGCGGCGGCGGTGTGATCGTCAATGACATCGGCGCGGCCGGCGAGAAGTTCGATGCCAATTACATCTGCGGCAGCGCCGGCAATGCCGCGCTGATGGCTTTCACGCGCGCGCTCGGCGGCAAGAGCCTTGCCGACAACATCCGCGTGGTCGGCATCAATCCCGGCCCGGTCGGCACCGATCGCCACGTCACGCTGCTCAAGACGCGGGCAAAGCATCAGTTCGGCGACGAGACCCGCTACAAGGAATTCCAGAAGAGCCTGCCGCTCGGCCGCCCCGCGCATGCGCGCGAGATCGGCGACCTCATGGCGTTCCTGGCGTCCGATCGCGCCGGCTACACGTCGGGCGTGATCTACACGGTGGACGGCGGCATCAGCGCGGGGTGGGGTTAACTGATACAACGTTCTTGGACACAGTCGTTCCGGGGCGATGCAAAGCATCGAACCCGGAACCTCGAGATTCCGGGTTCGCCCTTCGGGCGCCCCGGAATGACAATCAAGAGGTAGGAGTAACATAATTGTCTCAGGACCTGATCCGCGAAACCGCGTGCGCCGTGGTCGACAAGCTGCGGTCCGGCGACGTCTCGCCGCTCGAACTGCTGGATGTGCTGGAGAAACGCATCAGTGAGGTGGACGGCAAGGTCAATGCGCTGCCGACGCTGTGCTTCGATCGCGCGCGGGATAGCGCCAAGGCGCTGATGCAGAAGCCGGCCGGCGCGCGCGGGCTGCTGGCGGGCTTGCCGGTGCCGATCAAGGATCTGACCGACGTTGCGGGCGTGCTGAACACGCAGGGATCGCCGATCTTCAAGGACAACATCCCAGCAAAGTCTGACCTCATGGTCGAGAACCTCGAGGCCAACGGCGCGGTGGTCTACGCAAAATCCAACACGCCCGAGTTCGGCGCCGGCGCCAATACATTCAACGAGGTGTTCGGCGCGACGCTCAATCCCTGGGATACGTCCAAATCGGCGGCCGGCTCCTCCGGCGGCGCGGCCGTCGCGCTGGCCACCGGCATGGCCTGGCTCGCGCAGGGCTCGGACATGGGCGGCAGCTTGCGCAATCCGGCGAGCTTCTGCGGCATCGTCGGCATGCGGCCAAGCATTGGCCGCGTCGCGCACACGCCGAAGGCGGGTATCGACCGCAATCTCGGCGTCCAGGGCCCGATGGCGCGCAACGTCGAGGATCTCGCGCTGCTGCTCGACGCCATGAGCGGCGACTATGCGGCCGATCCGCTGTCGCTGCCGGCGCCTGCAACCTCGTTCCTGTCGGCGGCGCAGTCGGGCAAGAAGCCGAAGCGCATCGCTTATTCGCCCGATCTCGGCATCACGCCGGTCGACCCCGAGGTCAAGGCGATCACGCGCAAGGCGGCGGAACGCTTCGCAGAAGCCGGAGCGACCGTCGAAGAGGCGCATCCGGACTGGAGCGAGGCGCATGAATGCTTCCACGTGCTGCGCGCCTTCGATTTCGCGATCAGCAAGGCCCAGCTGCTCCGCACCCAGCGCGACCTGCTCAAGCCCGAGGTGATCTGGAACATCGAGGAAGGCCTCAAGCTCACCGTCGAGCAGCTCGAGCGCGCCGAAGCGCAGCGCGTCGGCATGACCGCGCGCGCGATCGAGTTCTTCAAGACCTACGATCTCTTGCTGGTGCCGACGACCATCGTGCCCCCCTTCCCGATCGAGCATCGTTATGTCGCCGAGTGCGCCGGCAAGCGTTTCGACAACTACGTCGAATGGCTCGGCATCGTCTACGCCGTCACGCTGGCCTGCTGTCCGTCACTGTCGCTGCCCTGCGGCTTCACGGCCTCGGGCTTGCCCGTCGGCATCCAGGTCGTCGGCGCGCCACGCGCGGATGCGCAAGTGATCGCCGGCGCCAAGGTGCTGGAGGATATCCTGGGTCTGCGCAGCACCACACCGATCGATCCGCGCGTGAAGAAATAGCCTCACTCTCGTGCCCCAGACGCAGCGCAGCGCTCCTTCAGCGGTGCGCTGCAGAGCCGGGGCCCATGCATCTACAACCTCTCGTGTATCTCTGGGTCCCGGCTCTGCGCAGCAGCGCTGGCGCGCTGCAGCGCGTCCGGGACACGAGAGATCATCTCCCGCTTGTCGCCTCCAGGCTCCGGCTGTACCGCGACATCGCGAAGCAGAAGACGAAATAGATCGCGGCGACGAAGATGTAGACCTCCACCGAGAATTGCTGCCAGGCAGGATCGATGATCGCCGTCTTCGCCGTCGTCAGCAGGTCGAAGATACCGATGATCAGGACGAGGCTGGTGTCCTTGAAGAAAGCGATGAAGGTGTTGACTAGGGGCGGAATGACGTGGCGGATCGCCTGCGGCAGGACGATCAATCGGTGCTTGCGCCAGTAGGACAGTCCCAGCGCATCGGCCGCCTCATACTGCCCGCGCGGCACGGCCTGAAGCCCGCCGCGAATGACTTCAGCAAGATAGGCCCCAGCGAACAGGATGATCGCGATCTGCGCGCGCAGGAGCTTGTCGATGTTGAAGCCGCTGGGCATGAACAACGGAAACATCACGCTCGCCATGAACAACAAGCTCACCAGCGGCACGCCGCGGATCAGCTCGACATAGAGCACGCTGAGCGAGCGGATCGCCGGCAGCTTTGAACGCCGGCCGAGCGCGACGAGAATGCCGAGCGGGAAGCCGAAAGCGAGGCCGAAGGTTGCGAGGATCAGCGTCACCGGCAGTCCACCCCAGCGGTCCTGCGAGACGAAACTGAGCCCCAGTACTCCGCCCCACATCAGCACGCTGATCAGCGCCAGCGCACCGATCCAGATATAGGCCAGCTCGCGCCGCCACAGGGCGCGGCGGGTGGAGAGATAGAACAGCGCGATGAACAGCAGCACCGACAGCGCCGGCCGCCACTGCTCGTCGAACGGATAGGTGCCGAACAGGATGAAGCGGTATTTTTCAGGGATGATCGCCCAGCAGGCGCCGACACCGCGCGCCGCACGGCAGGCACTGGAGTCGTTCGCCGGCGTCAGCCAGACCGCATTCGCGATGCCCCATTGCACGAAGCTGATCACGCCTTTCGCGAGCACCGCCAGCAACACCACCGTGAGGATGGCGTTCGGGACCGACGAGAACAGATTGGTGCGCAGCCAGCGCAGCACCGGGTTTCCCATTTGCGGTCGACGGGCAGCACGCGGCGCCTCAGGCATATCGGTGATCGCGGTCATGCTCAGCGCTCCACCAGCGCGATGCGCGCATTGTACCAGTTCATGAAGAAACTGATGCCGAGGCTGATGGTCAGGAACACCGCCATGATCAGTGCGATCGCCTCGATCGCCTGCCCGGTCTGGTTCAGCGTGGTATTGGCGACCGAGACCACGTCCTGGTAGCCGATCGCCACCGCAAGCGAGGAGTTCTTGGTCAGGTTGAGATACTGGCTCGTCATCGGCGGCACGATGACGCGCAACGCCTGCGGCAAAATGATCTGCCGCAACATGAAGCTGCGCCGCAGGCCGAGCGCGTTGGCGGCATCCCACTGGCCGCGCGGCACCGACTGGATGCCGCTGCGCACGATCTCGGCAATGAAGGCCGAGGTGTAGGTGACGAGCGCGATCAGCAGCGCGAAATATTCCGGCGCCAGCGTCAAGCCGCCGACGAAGTTGAAGCCGCGCAGTTCAGGCCATTCGATCTTCCAGGACACACCGAGCAGCACGGACACCAGCGCCGGCAGCGCGACGATGAGGCCAACCGCAAAGGGCCACGCCGGCCGCGGCTTGCCGTCGCGCATCTGCTGCGCGATCAGCCAGCGCCGGATCATGTAGAACACCGCAAGCCCGAGCACCGTCGCGCCGAGCACCCAAAGCTGCGGCGACCCGATCGGGATCGCCGGCAGGATCAGGCCGCGATTGGAAAGAAACACGCCCTCGATCGGCCGCCACGCCGCGCGCGCGGCCGGCAGCGCCTGCATCAGCACGTACCAGAACAGAAGCTGGAGCAGCAACGGAATGTCACGGAGCGTTTCGACATAGACGGCGGCGAGCCGCGACAGCAGCCAGTTCGCCGACAGCCGCGAGATGCCGATCAGCGTGCCGAGAATGGTTGCGAGCACGATGCCGATCACGGCAACGCGCAAGGTGTTGGCAACGCCGACGACGAAGGCCCAGAGGTAGGTATCTCTCGGATTATAGGAGAGCCAACTGTCGGCGATCGGCATGCCGGCCTCGCGGCCGAGGAACGCAAAGCCGGTCGTGATACGGCGGGCCGAAAGATTGGTGACGGTGTTGGACCAAAGGAAAGCGATCACCCCAACCGCGATCCCGACCACCAGGACCTGCCAGAACAGTCCCTGTAGTTCGCGGCGTCCCCATGCGCCGAAGAAGCGGCGGCGCGGCGGTGGTCTCGGTGAGTCTGATGTCACAGCGCAAAAATCCTTCTCAAAAGCAACGATTTCCGGCGGCGCACGTCAAGTGTTGCACCAATCCAAAAACCGTGCAACAAATGTTTCATGGCTGAGCCAGCGAAATCCTCGCCGTTGAGTGAACTCCGCATTGCATTGCCATCGCTCCCGATGCGCTTGCAGGAGGTCGGGCGCTTCGTCGCCGCCAACGACTACGACGCCACCACCCGTTCGATGCGCGATCTCGCCGCCGAAGCCGGCGCCGACCCCGCCGCATTCACGCGGCTCGCAAAGGCCATCGGCTATTCCGGTTGGGACGAACTTCGCGCTGCGCTGACCGAGGCACGACGGCCGTCCCAGACATCGCCCTTCTCCGGCCGCGCCAAAGGTCGACGTCACGGCCCAAATGCCGACGTCACGCTCGTCATCGACAAGCTCGAGGCCGAAGCCGCCGGCCTCCCACGCATCCCGGCGCAGCCGATTGCGGAAGCAGCCCGCGCACTCCACGACGCCAAACGGATCTGGATCACCGGCTATCGAAGCTGCCGCAGCGTCGCGGAGCTGCTGAACTACGAGCTCCGGCTATTCCGACCGGAGCAGGTGCAACTCGTCGGCGCGTCCGGCCCCGACGATCTCGACCTCGGCGCCTTTCGGCCCGGCGAGGCCGTCATCGTCATCGGCTTCCTGCCTTACACACATGCGAGCGTCCGCGTTGCGCAAGCCGCTCATCGCAGCGGCGCAACGCTGATCGCGATCGCAGATAGCCACTCGGCGCCGATGGCCGAAGGCGCCGACCACGTGCTGCTGTTCGAGGCCGCCTCCCCGCCCGGCTTTTTCCCCAGTCTCACCGGCGCGATCGCAATTGCGCAGTCGCTCGCCGCGGTGACGTTCTCGCTCGGCGGCGCGGCCGCGAAGAAGCGCCTTGAGAATACCGAGGCGCGGCTGGCCGCGGCCACCACCTACGTCTCAGAGAAAGGTTGACCCATGGCCGCTCGCACCAGCCGCGTCCTGCATCGTTCGTTGCGCGAAACGCCGCCCAAGGCGATCGGCGGTGAAGGCGTCTATCTCTTTGCCGAAGACGGACGGCGCGTGATCGACGCTTCCGGCGGCGCGGCGGTCTCCTGTCTCGGCCACCAGCACCCGCGCGTGATTGCCGCAATGGCGAAGCAGGCCTCAACACTCGCCTATGCCCACACTGCTTTCTTCTCGTCCGAGCCGGCCGAGGCGCTTGCCGAAACGCTGGTCGGGCACGAGCCCGGTGGCCTCGCCTACGCCTATTTCGTCAGCGGCGGATCGGAGGCGATCGAGGCCAGCATCAAGCTGGCACGGCAATATTTCATCGAGCGCGGCGAACCGCAGCGGCAGCATTTCATCGCGCGGCGACAGAGCTATCATGGCAACACGCTCGGCGCCCTTGCCGCGGGTGGAAATGCCTGGCGGCGCGCGCCCTATGCACCGTTGCTCTCGGCCGCCTTCAGCCATGTGACGCCGGCCTTCGCCTATCACGAGAAACACGACGGCGAGTCGGATGCGCAGTTCGTGGCACGGCTTGCGGCCGAGCTCGAAGCCGAGTTCCAGCGACTCGGCCCTGACACCGTGGCGGCATTCCTCGCCGAGCCCGTCGTCGGCGCGACCGCCGGCGCCGTGACGGCACCGGACGGCTACTTCAAGGCGGTGCGCGAGATTTGCGACAGGCATGGCGCCCTTCTCATCCTCGACGAGGTCATGTGCGGCATGGGCCGCACCGGCACGACGCATGCCTGGGAGCAGGAGGGCGTTGCCCCGGACATCCAAGCCATCGCCAAGGGTCTCGGCGGCGGCTATCAGCCGATCGGCGCGATGCTTGCGAGCGGCAAGATCATCGACATCATCCGCGCCGGCTCGGGCGCCTTCCAGCACGGCCACACCTATCTGGCACATCCTCTCGCCTGCGCAGCCGCGCTCGCGGTGCAGGAGGTGATCCGCGAGGATCGCCTGCTCGACCGCGTCAAGGAACGCGGCAAGCAACTCGAGCAACGCCTGATCGATCGCTTCGGCAATCACCGCCATGTCGGCGACATCAGGGGGCGTGGGCTGTTCTGGGCGATCGAGCTCGTCGCGGATCGCGCCAGCCGCACCTCGTTCGATCCGGCGCTCAAGCTCAATCAGAAGATCAAGGCGGAGGCCTTTGCCAACGGCCTCGGCTGCTATCCCGGCGGCGGCACCGTGGACGGCGTCCGCGGCGATCATGTGCTGCTCGCGCCGCCCTATATCGCCTCCGCGGAGGAGATCGACCTGATCGTCGACAGGCTCGGCACGGCCGTCGATAACGTGTTGCGTAGTGTCAATCACTGAGGGGAGAGTAACATGATGAGGAAAGTGGTTATCGCCGCAGGTGTGCTCGCGGCATCGACGGTGATCGCGTCGGCGGCGACGCTCGACACGGTCAAGACCCGGGGCACGCTGGTGTGCGGTGTCAGCGCCGGTTTTGCCGGCTTCTCCGCGCCGGATTCGCAAGGCAATTACAAGGGTCTCGACGTCGACTATTGCCGCGCGCTCGCGGCCGGCGTGCTCGGCGACCCCAACAAGGTGCGCTACGTCTCGCTGACCGCGCAGAACCGCTTCACGGCACTGCAGTCGGGCGAGATCGACGTGCTCTACCGCAATTCGACGCAGACCTATTTGCGCGGCGTCACGCTGGGCCTGCGGCAGGGGCCGATCAACTTTTACGACGGCCAGGGCTTTGTGGTGAAGAAGGACCTCGGCGTGAAGGAGCTCAAGGACCTCAAGGGCGCCACCGTCTGCGTCGCGCAGGGCACCACACATGAGGTCACGCTCGGCGATTACGGCCGGGCCAACGGCATCGACTGGAAGCCGCTGGTGTTCGACCGCATCGACACGATGTACCAGACCTTCTTCGGCGGCCGCTGCGATGCCATGACCCAGGACGCTTCCGCGCTCGCCGGCGCTGTGACGACCGCGGCGCCGAACCCCGCCGACTACGTCGTGCTGCCGCAGACCATCAGCAAGGAGCCGCTCGGCCCCTTCACACGCAACGGCGACGAGGTCTGGAGCGACATCATTACCTGGCTGCATTACGGCCTGATCGAGGCCGAGGAGCTCGGCGTGACCCAGGCCAATGTCGACGAGATGGCGAAGTCGCAGACACCCGCGATCCAGCGGCTGCTCGGCGCCTCCGGCGACCTTGGCTCGCGGCTCGGGCTCGACAACAAATGGCTGGTCACGGCGATCAAGGCCACCGGCAATTACGGCGAGATCTACGAGCGCAATGTCGGCAAGGCGAGTCCGCTCAAGCTCGAACGCGGCCTCAACGGCCTCTGGAGCAAGGGCGGTTTGATGTACGCCATTCCGTTCAAGTAAACATCGCGCGTGTCCCGGACGCGCTGCGTCCGGGGCACGAGATCTTTGATCAAGTACGCACGTTCAATGACGACGCCCCCATGCGCATCGCTCTGATCCACGCCCTCAAGCATTCCATCGCCCCGATCGAGGCGGCGTTCGCAAAGGCATGGCCAGAGGCACGGCTGATGAACCTGCTCGACGACAGCCTCTCTGCGGATCTGGCGCGCGACGGGAAGCTCAATGACGCAATGACCGAGCGTTTCCTCGCGCTCGGCGATTATGCAGCGGCAACGGGAGCCGACGGAATCCTGTTCACCTGCTCGGCCTTCGGCCCCTGCATCGAGGCGGTCGCACGCGCACATGCACCGATGCCGGTGCTCAAGCCAAACGAGGCCATGATCGAGCGCGCGGTGACGATGGGTAGGCGGATCGGCCTGCTCTCGACTTTCCCGCCGACCTTGGTCTCGATGCCGCCGGAGTTTCCAACCTCCGTCCAGGTCGTGCCGAAACTCGCCGAGGGCGCGCTGGCTGCGCTTGATCGCGGCGATCACGCAGCGCATGATCGGTTGATCACGGAAGCTTCGCGCGATTTGCGCGATTGTGACGTCATTGCACTGGCACAGTTCAGCATCGCGGCGACTGCACCACTCGTCGCGGAAGCCACCGGCCGTCCGGTCGTAACCACGCCGGACAGCGCCGTGGAGAAGCTGGCGAGGCTGCTGGTGGCTAAGGCTTAAGCGCCGGGCTTTCCCCGGCGGCGCACGTCCTTGATTGCGGACAGGAGCGCGGCCTTCGTCTCGTTCACAAAATCCTCGACCAGCTCTTCGCGCGTGGCATGCGCCGCCTCGCCCGTGAACAAGCCCTGCTCGGCGAGCATCACCACACCGTGCAGCGCAGCCCAGATCTTGAGCGCGTGCCGCTCGCGCAAAAAACCGACGGCCGGCACTTCCAGCGCTTCGACCACCAGCGCAAAGGTTTCACGCGCAGCCTCGTGCAGCTCGCTGCCCTTGGCCGCGCATGACACGGTGCGGGAAGCGAACATCAACCGGTAGATGCCGTTGCGGCGCAGACCGAAATCGAGCGTCGCCTGCGCCAGCCGCGATAATTTCGATTGCTCGGACGGTTTTACCATCGCCTCGCGCAGGATCGCGCTGAGCTGCCGAAACGCCTCCGCCGTCACCGCCGCAAGCAGCGCTTCACGATCGGCGAAATGCCGGTATGGCGCCGGCTGCGAGACGCCTAGCCGTTTTGCCAACGCCTTGATGCTGATTGCCTCCGCACCGCCCTTCTCCGCTTCGCGCAAGGCGGCCTTGATCAGGGTATCACGGAGATCGCCGTGATGATAGGCGTTCTGCGGCTTGCGGACGAGCTGTGACGGCATGTTGACGCGAAACCTATGTGGCCTGTCAAACAAAAGCGGAGGACGTCACGTGAGCGAGATCAGGCAGTTGCGTCACTCCGTTCAATTGGCCCTGAGAGATCTGCAAACCATTTGCTGCGAAATCAGCACGGGAGTCCATCAAAAATTTCGAAGAGATTCTCATTGGCGCAGCAGACCTCTCGATGGGTAGCTCAACTGCACCGCGAAGAATACCGGCGGCGACCTACTTCTCGCTCGATACGGCGCGGCTATCGCGAAGACAGGACCATATTGGTGCGCGACGATACGATTTCCGAGTCCGGATCCGGTCCGGCTTGAACCAGGCCATCATCGTCGCATCGAGAGCTCCGAAACCGACGGGCTGGCCGCCTGTTCCAGCAGTGCGTGCAATTTCGGATGAAGATGAAGTCCTTCGCCGCGCGAGGCGGCGTCTTCGCGGCCACACCCGATCGCAAGACTATATCGCGCGCGCCTGCCTGCGGACCTCGTTCGCGACGGGCCTCAAGGTCTCCGCCGGAGCCTCGCCGACGAGGCTGTAGCCAATCCCGCTATCGGCCCAGGTAAACCCGGTGGCGCCGTCGTTTGACTGTGCTGTCATTGGGGCGTTCTGGTCGGCACTGCTCATCGGCCGGGTCAGCACGACAACCCGGCTGCCATGGTCGTCATCATACATGAACATCGCGGCTGGTCCGTGCTGGGTCGCGACCAGGCGCCCGCCCATCAGACGGTAACCTGAGCTCGTCAGGTCCGGCACCTTGACAGGCCGGTTGAGCCGACTCGATATCCATTGGACGAGCTGAGCGGTGTCGGATGCTCGCACCTCGACCGGGCGGATCCGATCCGGTGCGTAGACATTATAGGAATAGCCTGCTTCCTGCGCGAGCGCGGCCAGGCCGCCAGGTGTTGCTTCCATCGAGCCGCGCACGATCCAGCCGCCAAACCCGCCCACGCTGAGCAGCAGCATCGCCGCGATCGCCCGCCAGACCGGCGGCGAACGACGCCTCTGGCCCTCGATGATGCGTGAAAGGTTCAGCTCGGGTGGCAACGGCTCGTCAGCAATCGGCGCCAGCGCCGCGCGCAACAGCTCGCGCTGGTCGACAAAGCCGGCGACGCGCTTGGCGACATCCGGATGACCGGCGAGGTAAGAGCCGACTTCCGCTCGACGCTCCGGCTCGAGCAAATCATCCACATAGGCGTGGAGGTCATCTTCTGTGATAAGCCGGTTGTTCATGTCAGCCTCCGCATCGTCACCACATTCCCTGGCGCACCGGCGACGCCGTCGAGCTCCTGCTGCAACCTCCCGCGTGCCCGCGATAGGCGGGACATCACGGTGCCAATCGGGACGTTCAGTACCTTCGCGGCCTCCGCATAAGAGAGATCCTCGACTCCGACCAGCAGCAGTACGGCCCGCTGCTCCTCCGGCAGCCTCGCAAGCTTGTCCAGCACATCTTGATACATAAGCCGATGCTCCTGCGCGGCCGCCCCACGAAACTCACCCTCACCCGCCTCCTCGATCGGCACATGTCTGCCGCGCGATGACGCTTGACGGAATTGATCCGCCGCGAGATTGTGCAGGATCGTGAACAGCCAGGCGCGCACGCTGCCGTCCCGCCTCTGATGCCAGCGGCTGACCGCGCGCTCCAGGCAGTCCTGCACCAGGTCGTCCGCGTTCGCGCGGTTGCGCACGAGCGCGCGCGCATAGCGGCGGAGGGCGGGGATCAGCGGCTCGACCTGAACCAACATGTCCTGCATCTCGCCCTCCGCCTGCGTTCCTTCGCGCTTGCGCGAACGTCAACGGGTCTCAATCTGGATCGCCTCGCCAGGCATGGCCGCTTCGCCGGGTGCGATCACGAGGTATCGCCTGTCGGCCTTTGCCCCCTGATCGACGATCTGCCGGATCGGGCCAACTGCGTTGACGATAGCCGATCCTGCCGGGTTCGTCATGAAGGCTGCGAGCGGCTGCAACGGGCCGCTGCCGTCCTCATGCTCGGCAAGCGCCAGCACATATTTCTGCTTGGGCTGGAGACCTGTCACTGAGGCCTGCAGGATCTGGATCAGGCCCTGGTCGAAAAGCGACACGCTGGTCGGCGCCTTGCCATCTCCCGCCGCCTGCTTGGGCGCCAAGGCGAGATGGGCCACCTGGCCAGCGACACCAAGCGGCTGCAGGTTCTCCCGGTCGTCGGGATTGGGCGCGGCGTTGGGGACATAGGCGATCGCCTGAGGTGCCTGACCGATCGGGATGTTCGCAATCACCTTGTTGGTCGCAGTATCGATCGCCGCCAGCGCATCGGCGTTCTCGAGACCGACATAGACGCGCGATCCATCGCCCGACGGCCAGACGCCGTGCGGCAAATTGTCGACGGGGATGGTCGCGACCTGCGAGAAATCGTCGGTGCGGAACACCTTGACTTCGTTCAGGCCGCCTATCGTGACATAAGCGAACGATCCCTTTGCGGTGTGCGCGAAGTTGACATGGTTCGTGATCGGGCCGGTGTCGATTGTCTTGATGAGGCTGAACGGGGGACGGGCGTCGAACACCTGTGTTTTGCCGACGTCCTTGAGCGTGAACCACACCTGCTTGCCGTCGGGCGTCGCAGCGATGTTCGGGCAGAACGGACTTTCCTGCTTCACCTTGGCGACGATCTTGTGATCGGCAACAGTGACGACGTCAGTTTCCGGATTGAACGAGGAGCAAATGTAGCCGTACTTGCCATCGGGCGAGAAGATCTGCATGCCCGGGCCGCTCGGAGTCGTGATGCGCGTCTTCTCTTTAAAGCTCTTGGCATCGATCACGGAGATGTAGTTCTCGCCGCGCACCGTGACCCAGACCTCCTTGCCGTCCGGCGTATAGAATGCTTCGTGCGGCGAACGGCCGACATAAGTCACGTGCTTGACGGCGTTGGTCGCGGTGTCGATGAAGGTCACCGAATTCGAGCCGATCGACACCACCGCGAGCGTGTGGTGATCGGGCGAATAGCCCATGCCATGAACGAGCACCTGCCCCTTGTAAAGCGGGCTGAAATTGAGGGGCTGCGGATCACCGAGCCGGATTACGCCAAGCAGCTTGTTGTCGACGGGATCCGTTACCGAGACCGTATTCGAGAACTGCTCGGCCGCATAGATGCGGTCATGATGGCTGATCGGAATGTCGGGCGAGGACAGCGCGCCGGGCGCTTGCCCTGCCCACGCAGCGGACCCGGTTGCGAGCATCGTTGCCGCCAGGAAGAATGTCTTCCACGTTTTCATGTTTCGCTCCTAGTGTTTCATTCCGGAGGACTTGTCCATCCGCATGCCCGAATGATGATGATCGTGCGCGGCGGGGAGAGCCTGCGGTTGCGTCGGTGCAGGCGTCGTGTCGGTCGCCGGCTCGCCGATTGCGAGCTTCATCGCGGCGATCTCCTGCATCTGGTCGACGATGATTTCCTGCGCGATCCGCCGAAGCTGCTCGTTCTTGCCGTAGCGCAGCTCGATCACGGCCATATCGATGGCGCCTTGATGATGCGGGTTCATCATGGCAACGAAGTCGCGATCGATGTCGCCCGTCGGCTTCGCCGCCATGTCGTTCATCATCTTGGTCATCGCCGCATCGTTCTCTTTCAGGAACGCGGATTCCTCGGCGGTCAGCCCCGCCGGCGGATCGGCCGGATGGGCTTCATGCGCGAACGCGAGCGGCGGGATCGCGCAAGCAATTAGAACCCGCCCGCCCAACAGGATCGCGGCGAGCCCAGTTTTTCGGAAACGACACCTGCTCGCGAGTGTCGCGAGAAATCTGCGAGACGGCTGGTGCATCCTGAACTCCCATGTTGATCGCATGGGGGTTGGACGGCGCAGCGCGCGTCCTATTCCATAATGCTACGAAAATTCTTCGGCCGTGAGCAGCGGAATATTTAAAAAACTAGCTGAAACAACGACTAAGGCACGATCTTCGGCCCGATCACAGAAGCGTTAGCGCCCCCGGCCATGAAATGCTCTCAATGTCGAATGATCGATTTTATCGATCATAATGAACAAATCAATCCATTAGATAACTTTGTCGTCGCAGACCACAGTTGACGTAACCCGGAGTGACGCCAATGACATCTGCCACCGACATCCGCCATTCTCCAATCAAGCTCGCCATCCGCAAAACCATCGCAGCGCGTGTGGAATCCGCCCGCGCAATCATCCCCGGGATCGCGCTGACCGGCGCCATCGCGCTCGCAGCCAAATCGCTTCACAGCGTTCCAGGGATTGCGACGTTCAGCCCCATGATTCTCGCCATCGCGATCGGGATATCGATACGCAATCTGGTCGGCACGCCGTCTTTCGCGGCCCCGGGAATTGCTTTCAGCATGCGCCGTCTGCTTCGGGCCGCAATCGTGCTGCTCGGCTTTCAGATCACGCTGACCCAGCTTGCAGCCGTGGGTGCGCACGGACTCTTCATCGTCATCGGCACGCTCGTTGCTACGTTCGGATTTACTCTTGCAGCCGGCCGGGTGCTGGGTGTCGACCGAAAGCTCTCTGAACTGATCGCTGCGGGCACCTCGATCTGCGGTGCCTCGGCGGTGGTCGCGACCAACAGCGTCACCCGGGCGTCCGACGAGGACGTTGCTTACGCAATCGCCTGCGTCACGATCTTCGGCTCGATCGCGATGTTCGTCTACCCTGTGCTGCCCCATCTTCTGCAGCTCGATGGCGCCGCCTATGGACTCTGGAGCGGGGCATCGATCCACGAGATTGCGCAGGTGGCCGCCGCCTCCTTTCAGAACAGCCAGCACGCCGGCGAAGTCGCGACGGTCGCCAAGCTGTCGCGAGTTATGTTGCTCGCCCCTGTAGTCCTCGCCCTGAGCGTCGCGCCCCGGCTTGCGGCCCGTGGCACCGGCGGCAGGTCGGCAAGACCACCCCTGCCCTGGTTCGCAATCGGCTTTGTTGCGGTGGCCGCACTCAACAGTGTCGTGAGTATTCCGGAGGGCGCGAGGGACGCGACGGTCGCCCTGTCCACCTTCCTGCTCACGGTCGCCCTCGCCGCCATGGGCCTTGAGACCGACGTCTCGAAACTCTACGCTCAGGGGCTGCGTCCGGCTATATTGGGTGCACTTGCCTTCCTGTTCATTGCAGCCTTCAGCCTGGCTCTCATCAAATTCGCGGGGTGACCATGACGCTCGAACAGCTCCGGATCTTCGCCGCGGTCGCCGACAAGCAGCACGTGACACAAGCCGCCCGCGAGTTGAATTTGACACAATCGGCCACGAGCGCGGCGATCGCCGCGCTCGAAGGTCGTTATGGCGTCAAGCTGTTCGATCGCGTGGGCCGCGGCATCGTTCTCACACATATGGGCCGCTCGTTTCTCGGAGAAGCCCGTGCCGTGCTGGCGCGTGCCCATGCCGCCGAGCAGGTCCTGCGGGACTTCGCCGGGCTCAGGGCCGGAAGGCTTGTGATCGCGGCCAGCCAGACGGTCGGTAGCTACTGGCTGCCTAAGAGGCTGCTGGCTTTCAAGGCCATCTATCCCGGCATCGAGCTTGACGTGAAGATCACCAACACCGAACACGTCGCGACCAACGTTCGCGAAGGCATGGCGGATCTCGGCTTCATCGAGGGCGACATTAACGACGGCGCATTGTCGGCCCGGCGCGTCGACGGCGACGCGCTGGTCGCCGTCGTGGGCCCACAACACCCTCTGGCGAACCAGAGAAAGCTGCCCCCAGACTGGATTGCCACGACACCATGGATCCTTCGCGAGCCGGGCTCCGGAACGCGTGCCATGTTCGAACGGGCTCTGAAGAAGCGCGGAGTGCGCCTTTCCGACCTCACGGTGCCGCTCGAGCTCGCCTCGAACGAGGCAATTCGAACGGCGGTCGAGACGGGCCGCTGCGCCGCGGCCATCTCCGATCTGGTGGTCGAAAAGGCGATCGAGGCAAAGCGGCTGTTCCAGCTGGAAGGCGAGCTGGCGAAGCGTTCGTTCTACGCTTTGCGTCACAAGGAGCGGCATGTGAGCAAGGCCGAAGCAGCGCTGATGTCCAGCCTCGCAGCAGGTGCTGCTGCGTAGGAAGGCCTGCGGCAACACTTCTATCGCAACGATTGAACCGACCGCGACGGAAGCGCTCGGACGTTGTCGATTCGCGACGACGTCCTTTCCGCATTCGATCGTGGCCGACGATTAGAACGATCCAATCATCTCGTTAGATCGCCGCCGCAATGCAGTCTACCTCTTGGGAAGCGGCAAGCACATTGAATATCCCGCTTGCCAGAACATCGAGATGGAGATTTACAATGACCCGTTCGCTCCGCGCTTCCCTCACAATTGCCTTGCTTGCCATCACCGCTTCGACGCTCGGTGCGCCGCTCGCGCATGCCAGCAGCCTGATGCATTCCTCGGGCGACAGGAGTACCATTCACTCGAAGGAGCGCTTCCGCCTTGCCAACCGGCATCTGCCGTACCAGCGCCAGGCGCCGTCGCAGCAGCGCGTCGAAGATCCCTTTGCAGACCTGATCCTCGGATGAGTGAACCTGCATAAAAGCGCACGCCCAGCTCGACAGGAGCTTTCCATGCCGCAACATCGCAACAACACACGTTCTCAAGCTCTATCTCGCCGCGCCGTGCTCCGCACCATCGGAGTCGCCGGCATGGCGCTCGCGACCTCATCGGCCCGGGCCGATCAATCGGTGGAGCTGCCGATTGCCGGCGGTCCGCGACAGCGGCCGGTGACGCATGACTTCCCGCAGAAGGGGTCCATGATCCTGCAGCGCACCCGACCGCCGCTGCTGGAAACTCCAATGGAGGTGTTCGATCGCGGCGTCTTCACGCCGAACGACCAGTTCTATGTGCGCTGGCACTGGGCTGTGATCCCGACGTCGGTGGATGCCGACGCCTTCAGGCTCGCCGTGCGCGGCCACGTCAACCAAGTGCTGTCCTTGTCCATCAGCGATCTGCTCAAGATGCCTCGCGTAGAGCTTGCGGCTGTCAACCAGTGCTCGGGCAATTCCCGGGGCTTCTTTTCACCTCGCGTCGCTGGCGCGCAGTGGGCGCATGGTGCAATGGGCAATGCGCGATGGGCGGGCGTTCTGCTGAAGGATGTGCTCGACCGCGCGGGAGTGAAGTCAGGCGCGATCCAGGTCCGATTCGATGGACTGGACGAGCCCGTGGTACCCGAAGCCCCCGATTTCCGAAAGTCGCTCGACATCGATCATGCTCGCGACGGTGAAGTCATGATCGCCTTCGCGATGAACGGGGAGCAGCTGCCGCTGCTGAACGGCTTTCCGTTGCGTCTGATCGTGCCGGGATGGTACTCGACCTATTGGATCAAGATGCTCAGCGACATCGAGGTTCTCGATCGCGCGGACGACAATTACTGGATGACGACCGCGTATACCATTCCGGATACGCCGCACGCCAACATAGCGCCGGGCCAGACCGGGGTAAAAATGGTTCCCATCAGCCGGATGGTGCCGCGATCTTTTTTTACGAATATTGCGGAAGGTGCGTCGTTTCCAGCGGGCGGCAGCGCGACGATCCGCGGAATAGCGTTCGGAGGCGACGCGGGCGTCGCCAAGGTCGAGCTTTCGATGGATGACGGCCGGACCTGGCAACTCGCGACACTGGCCGAGGATCACGGAAAGTACAGCTTTCGCCGCTGGCAGATGAACATCCCCCAGCTCATGAAGGGCCATCATTCACTCATGGTCCGCTGCACGAATCTGAGCGGCGACGTTCAGCCCGCAGTGCCCAACTGGAATAACAGCGGTTTCATGCTCAACGTCGTCGAGACGGCTCACATCACCGCCATTTAGGAGCGAGTTCATGCGGCACGCCATTATTGCTCTGGGCGCCTTGTTCGCTGCCCTGTTGACGTCCACCTCGGCCTGGGTCCAGCCCGCCCCGGCGATCACATCGACGACCGTGGAGCTTCCATCGGGCGACGCGCTATTCCCCGGTGGACCCAACGCGGACGCCATCAACAACAATTGCCTGGCCTGTCACTCCGCAGACATGGTGCTGAACCAGCCGGCCCTCTCCAAGTCCGCCTGGGACTCCGAGGTCCGGAAGATGATCAAGGTCTACAGAGCGCCCATCGACGAAAGCAATGTGCCCGCGATCGTCGACTATCTCGTCAGCACCAAGGGAGCGAACTAGCATCAGGCCTGCGACCAGGCCGAGCTGGCGTTGTCCAGCCAGCGCTCGGTATCTTCATCGCTCCAACCGGGGACGGCGAACCGCGGCCGCGCAGGCAATGCCGCACCCGATTCTCCAAACGACCGCTGAGCGCAAGTCTTGCGAAGCGTCTTACGGGGTGCTCCCGCCGCCTGCGGCGCCCCCTGTCTCCAATCCCGAAACTCCCCCGATACCGGAACTCGACTAGACAGCCTCGCAAGCCTATCGGCGCTCCAACGCCCCAATTACTTCGTTCGTGCGAGGCTTAAGGTAGCGGTAAGGGAGGGATGGGCTCTCTCCAGTCTGGAAGCCAAGTGCCTGCGCTCGCGGCACGGTTGCAAAGCCAGCGAAGCACTAATTGCATCAAAATGCAGGTCTTTTGGGGCCGGCAGATCTCGCCGCTGGGCCGAAAACGAGCTTGTTGGCAATGGAGTTCGACGGTACCGTGGGTACGAGTTTTTTTAGGAACCTAGATGATTTGCCCGAGGTGCCAGCACGTAAACGGCGCAGCGGCGAAGTTCTGCGAACAATGTGCTTTGGCACTGACCCCCGTTTGCGCGAACTGCGGCACTCAGGTTTCGCCGACGGCCAAGTTCTGTTCGCATTGCGGTCATTCAACCGGTCAGGGCGTCGCAAACTACCTGTCCGCGCGCTCTCAGGCGGTGAGACCACAGACTGCCCAACTCATCCCTGACGATAATCTCGCCTCTACCGCCGAACTCGCGGGCGAACGAAAGCAGGTGAGCGTGCTGTTCGCAGACATCACAGGCTCACTGGCCCTGATATCTGGCCAAGATCCGGAGAGCGCGCAGGCGATCCTCAACCCCGTGCTCGAGCGGATGTGCGAGGCCGTCCACCGTTATGAGGGCACGGTCAACCGGATCCTTGGTGACGGTATCATGGCCATTTTTGGCGCGCCGCTCGCCCATGAGGATCATGCCGTGCGGGCTTGTTACGCCGCGCTGATGATGCAGGACTCCTTGGCCAAATTGGCGGAGGTCGATCAGTCTGATCATAAACCGCTCAAGATCCGCGTTGGACTCAACTCGGGCGAAGTTGTCATCTGCGCGATCAGCAACGAGCTTGATAGGGAATACACCGTTGTCGGTGAGGCCGTGCACGTGGCTTCTCGCATGGAGCAGATGGCGGAGCCCGGCTCGATCCTGACGACGAAGAAGACCATCCGATTGGCTGAGGGATACGTCATGGCGCGGTCGCTGGGGCCGCTGCCGGTGAAGGGGCTTGCCGAGCCCGAGGAGGTCTATGAGGTCATCGGAGCGGGGCCGGCGCGCACTCGTTTGCAGGCCGCAACGATTCGGGGCCTGACCCAGTTTATCGGCCGCGAGGCCGAGCTCGATGAGCTGCGTCGCGCACAGCAACTAGCCGACACGGGATCGGGCCAATCGGTAGCGATCATTGGTGAGGCGGGCGTGGGCAAGTCGCGTCTCGTCTACGAGTTCACCCACGCCAATCGGCTGCTCGGCCTGCTTGGCTGGCTGGTACTCGACAGTACGTCGATCTCGCATGGAAGGGCGACCAGCTACTTGCCCGTCATCGCGCTTCTCAAGAGCTACTTTGGCATCCAAGACCGGGATGAGCTCCATGAGATGCGCCGAAAGGTGGTCGAGAAAATCTTCGCTCTCGACGAGAGGCTGGAACCGACGCTTTCCGCGCTATTGGCGCTGCTCGATATCCCGGTCGACGACCAAAGCTGGCATACGCTCGATCCAATTCAACGCAGGCGTCGCAATATCGATGCCGTGAAGAGTTTATTGCTGCGGGAGGCTCGCAAACAACCGGTCCTCTTGATCTTCGAGGACCTCCATTGGGTGGATAGCGAAACGCAGGAATTGCTCGATGCCTTGGTCGCCGTCCTGGGCTCGGCTCGCCTTGTGCTGCTTGTCAGCTATCGCCCCGACTACCAGCACAACTGGGGGAGCAAGGAAAACTACCATCAGATCCGGCTGAGCGCGTTGCCGACCCGTGACACGCGCTATCTGCTGGAGGCACTCCTGGGTGAAGATCCTGAGCTCGCTTCACTCAAGCAGCTTCTGATCGCGCGGGGCGGCAATCCCTTTTTCATTGAGGAAACAGTCCGGTCCCTGGTGGAGACCGAATACCTCGCCGGAGAACGCGGTCACTATCGATTGTTGCGTCCGACCGGAAATGTTCAGGTTCCCCCCACCGTCCAGGCCATTTTGGCGGCGCGAATAGATCGGCTGCTTCCCGGTGACAAGAATCTTTTGCAAATTGCTTCAGTTGCAGGCCGCGAGACTCCGTTGGCGGTACTTCGACCGATGGCCGACCTGACGGAAGGCGCACTGGATGACGCGCTGGATCGGCTGCTGGCGGCCGGCTTTCTCTACGAGTCCGGGTTCTTTCCGGACGTGGAGTACTCGTTTGTACACGCGCTCACCCACGAGGTAACGTATGACGGCTTGCTGCGGACGCGACGCCGCGCGCTGCACGCGCGACTGGTCGGCACAATCGAGACTCTGTATCGGGACCGGATCGGCGAGCACATTGAGCGTCTTGCGCAGCATGCGGTTCGCGGAGAGTTGCCGGACAAGGCTGTTCGATACCTGCGGCAGGCCGGATTGAAGGCGCTCTCGCGATCGGCGCTCGAGAACGGGCGAGTCTGGTTCGAACAGGCGCTCACGATCCTCGAGAAGTTGCCTGAGACCAAAGACAATATCGAACTTACCATCGATATTCGCTTTGATCTCCGCAACGCGCTTCACCCCTTGGGCCACCTTGAGAAATGCCTGGGCCAACTGCAGAGAGTGGAGGCGCAGGCGATACAACTCGCGGACAAGCGAAGGCTTGGTCAGGCATCGTCATTCATATGCCAATACTACCGTTTGCTGGGCGAGTTGGGCCCGGCGATCGAGGCGGGCGAACGCGCGATGTCTATAGCGAACGAATTGGACGACCTCTCGCTTCGGACGATCGTCAGTGGACACTTGGGAGCAGCCCTGGCGGCACAGGGAGGTCATCATCGCGCGGTGCAAATATTGTCTCCGGCCGTTGAGCGCCTTCGCGGTGATCTCGCCTCCGACACGATGGGAACGACCGGCGTTCAAGGCGTTTTCAGGCGGGTCTATCTGGTGTGTTCGCTTGCCGAGCTCGGCGAGTTCGACCAGGCCTTGCGCCTTGCGGAAGAGGCCATGGAAATTGCCAGAGCTGCCAACCACGTCTACAGCCTTGCGTTCTCCTGTTACGGAGCTGGCACTGTTCTAGCCCTTCGGGGCGAAGCGCCGCGAGGCATCAGCGTCCTTGAGGAGGGCCTTGAGCTCTGCCGCTCATGGATTCTACCGCTGATGACACCACTCATCGGAACGTCCCTTGGATATGCCTATTGCCTCTCCGACCGCCTCGACGAGGCCATTGCACTGTTGGAGGAAACCGAACGAGACTCGACCGCAATGCACCGCATGAGCGGGCTCGCCATGACCTTGGTCCGATTGGGTGAGGCATACCTTAGAAAGCTTCGGGCGGTCGAGGCTGAGCAGTGCGGCCAACGGGCGCTGATGCTTTCACGCAAACATGGCGAGCGCGGCCACGAAGCTTACGCACTGCGATTGCTTGCCGAGCTTGGCGCGACAGACCCTCCTCACCTTGATGAATGCCAGACGAATTTTCTCGAAACGCTGCGCCGGGCCGAAGAGCTTGGTCTGCGACCTCTCGCGGCTCAATGCCACCTCGGGCTCGGAAAACGCTACCGATGGATCGGCCAGCAGACGAGCGCTGAACAACACCTCAACATCGCCACAGCACTGTTCTCGGAACTCGGGATGCAGTTCTCGCCGGAGGAGCATGCCGCGTGTGGCAGTTAGCGCAATCTTCCCGGGACCAGGTCAGCCAAAACGTGCCACGGGCGATCACTCGCGGGCTCGGAAAACCGGGCACTGAAATGCGGGCTAGAGCCACTTCCGTTCCGATGGAATCGGAACGGGGCTCTAGATTATTTTTTTGACGCGTTTTCTTTACGCGAACCGGTGTCCACTTCGCTCGAAAACGCTCTAGCGGCGAGTGGAGGTTTCGACCTCAATGCTGCGGACCTCCAGCCCGCAGGATCGCGCAAGAGCCCGTAGCTCGAGTTGGATCGTCTCCAGCTGATGGCTATCGAGATCTCGATCGATCGTGACCGTAGCGACGACCTGTTCGTCGGTTTCGCTACTTTGCAGCCTTCTTCTTTTTTTTTCTTGGCCTTTTGCGCTTCACGATAGGCTGGGGTCGCTTTCCAATCTTTCTCAAATTCTCTGACTCCGGCCTGGAATTGACGAAGCAGCTTGCGCGTCTCTGTGCTTTTGGGTGTGACCGCCACCCGGATAAACGTGCGACCCTTGTTCACCCGTTTGTAGACCTTGATATCCGCCATGCTAGTTGCCTCTTGCGGTTGCCTGCAAGCGGCCCCGACGGGGGCCTGCCCCTTGCCAAGGTTTCTTGATGTTATCGGAGAATTCGGAGGCGTGGAAGATGCACGGAGGGCCATCGATGCCTCTCAACATGTACCAATCCGGAGCCGCGTCGTAACTGTCCTCAATATCGACCGGCACACCTTGCGCCAGCCGGACAAAGCTCGCGGCCATGTTGTGCTTTCCAACCAGATCGAAGATGTTGGTTGCGGACGAAAATCGTCCTGCGTTGATTTCCGTGATGCAAGGAACGCCGCGTGCATTCTCTTTGAGATCCACACTGAAAACGCCAGACACCTTTGCATCAAGCAATCGGATCGCCCGTATACAGGTGTCGACGACCTTCGGTTCGAACACGGTCTTTGCGAGGGCTGCTACGGAAGAAACTTCCGCTGGTTGGCTGCCAGTCCCGAGATAGGAGAGCCGTTCATACGTCTTGATCAGCACCAGCTCGCCATCCTTCCAAAGGCTTTGACAGCCGAAATCGCGGCCTGGCAGGTACTCTGAAAGCATAAACGCGGAGACAGGCACGCCGCGCATCTCCTTCCAGTACCGGATCCAGCTGCGCGCCTGTTCCGGCGTTCGAACCGGCAGTGCACCAAGCGCGCCAGCCCCGTCCCGAACACGGCACCACAGTGGCCTGCTGCCCCTCAATTCCTGAAAGATCCTGGTAATGTGCCTCAGATCCTTCACCTGATAGCTCGCGGGGGCGTCGACGCCGTTGGCGCGCAAGAGCGCAATGAGACGGTACTTGTCCCGGCAGATTTCGAGCACGGATGCGCGTGGCAGGAACAGGTATTCGCTCAGGTGCTTACGCACGCGCGACAAGCTGTCCGGATCAGAATCAACCGTAGGAACAATGAGATCCAGCCGTTCTGTTTCGACAATCCATCGCAGTGCCTGGGACCATTCCGGATGGTCCACGGGCGGAACGAGATAGTGTCTGTCCGCGTCGGATTTCTTCAGAGTGAACTGGTCGTCATTACAGCCGACGATGAAGACAGGCTCGGCCCCTCTTCGCAAGCTGCGGGCCAGATTGTTGCTCGGAGCGTGACCAGCGTTCGTAAAGAGCAATCGCGCAGTCAATTAACTTCTCCTGCGTCTCACAGAGATATGTCGCCCATAGAAAAAGACAGTATGGATCATAAGACATAAAATAGACATTCAATTTCAGATAGAATTCAAATTTCCACTGCGCCTTCGCCGCATCGGATCGGCGCCTTTCCGACGGTCGGCGTAGCCACTCCTCTATGGCCATGCGGTGCGCTTAGGTTCGCGCGCTTGAACGGCTACGATCGGCCGACGCTGTGCGGTAGAGCCTCCCTATCAGGCCCACGGCATTACCCGGGCAGGCCTCTGCACTGAAGCGCTCTAAGCCGAGCAAATCCCAACTCAGCCGAACTTGTATAGGTCCGATCGGGCTTATGACCTCTTTGGGGCACTTGGAGACATCGAGCAGGCAGGCGACCAAGGCCTGCCGTGGCCAGAAGCAGCCGGCCAAAGGCCTGGCGAGAGTGCTGGCCGTCTTGCGCGAACGGAAGGACGACTGGGCGCTCGCCTACCGGTTCGCGTCGGTCAACAGCCTCCGCGGCGGCCAGCGGCCACAGGACTTGCCGGTCAACGAACCCGAGCGCATCGTCGGGGCGGCGGAGGGGTGGCCGGCGCATACCATGGCTAGGAAGAAGTCCGGGCGGGCGACGGCCCGCACATCTATGCACATAGGCATCGTTGGTGGGATTCCCGACGGGATCCACGGGCCCACCACAATAGTGGGTCATATCGGCTCTCGCAGGAACAATCCCCTCATCCCTGGATGAGCGCTTGATCGTAGGTCAGTCCTACTAGAAACTTTCGCAGTATACGACGACGCCTTCGCGGTTACTGCTGGACTGTCTACCACAAGTTTGCGCTTGACAGGGGAAGCCTGTCGCGAATGTAATATACTATAACTTAGAACTCGCGGTGAGTGCCGCGGATAAGATCTGACACGAGGAACGCGCGGCCCTTTCAGGCCCGCACACACGCCGAGGAAGCCGCAATGGCAGAGCGACTCAAGGTTCACGTCGATCCCGACAAATGCCAGGGCCACGCGCGCTGCAAGGCGCTGGCGCCGGAGCTTTTCGAACTCGACGAATACGGCAACGCCCATGAGGCCGGAGACGGCACGGTCCCTCCCGGCCTTGAAGACAAGGCCTGGCTTGCCAAATCCAATTGTCCGGAAATCGCAATCGATGTGATCGAGGAGTAGCGCGCTCTCCGCCCGCTTGTGTGCCTTCAGCGACCACGAACCCGAGAGATTCCCGAGATGTCCGACGTCAGCCAGCCCGCCGCCCACCCGCCCGTGACCGACTGGGTCCATGATTTCGACCACACCGATCCCCAGTGGACGGAAGATCCTTTTCCGATCTGGGACGAGCTGCGCGCCGCGAGCCCGGTCGTGCACACCGAGCGTTTCCTCGGCTGCTACATGCCGACGACCTATGAGGCGGTGCGCGAGATCGCCAACGACACCGAGCATTTCTCCTCGCGCCGGATCATCGTCCGTAACGTACGGCCCGAAATCGCCCGGAACGCCGCCCCGCCGATCACCTCCGATCCCCCCGTGCACAAGCCGGCCAAGCAATTGCTGCTGCCGCCCTTCACGCCGGACGCGATGAAGAAGCTCGAGCCGCGGGTTCGCGCCATCTGCAACGAGCTGATCGACGACTTCATCGCCGAGGGCAGAGTGGATGCGGCAGCGCGGTACACAAAACACATTCCGGTGCGCGCGATCGCACATATGCTCGGCATTCCCGAAAGCGACAGCGACCTCTTCGTCAATTGGATCCACATGATCCTTGAGCTCGGCATCAAGGACGAGAACATGCTGCTCCAGGCCGTGCAGGAGATGAGCGCCTATTTCAGCGGCCACATTGAGGAGCGCAAAAAGAAGCCGACAAACGACCTCATCTCCTACTTGATGAACGCCAAGGACAAGGAGGGCAACCCGCTCGAGGATTCGCACGTGCTGGGTTCGCTGCGGCTACTCCTGATCGCCGGCATCGACACCACCTGGAGCGCGATCGGCTCCTCGCTCTGGCATCTCGCCAAGACGCCGGCCGACCGCGAGCGCCTGATCGCCGAGCCCGGGCTGATCCCGACCGCCGTAGAGGAACTGCTGCGCGCCTATTCGCCGGTGACGATGGCTCGCGAGGTGGTCAAGGAAACCACGATTTCGGGCTGCCCGGTCAAGGCGGGCAACATGGTGCTCTTGTCCTTCCCGGCCGCGAACCGCGACCCCAAGGTGTTTCCGGACGCTGACAAAGTCGTGATCGACCGACGGGAGAACCGCCACGCCGCCTTCGGCCTCGGCATCCACCGCTGCGTCGGTTCCAATCTGGCGCGCATGGAGATGCAGGTTGCGCTGGAGGAATGGCTGAAACGGATTCCGGACTTCCGGCTCGATCCAGCAGGCACCGTGACCTGGTCGCAGGGCACGGTGAGAGGCCCCCGCCAGTTGCCATTTCTGCTTGGAAAGGCGATGTAAGCCTTTCCAGTAGCTAAGCGGAGAGGCCGGGCGTGACAGAGCTAGCAACCAAACCGGCCTCCGAGCATTTTGACATCGCCGACGCGGAACGGCGGATCAAGGCCATCTTCATCGGCTCCATCGGCAATCTCGTCGAATGGTACGATTTCTACGCCTATACGGCGTTCGCGCTCTATTTCGCCCCGGCCTTCTTCCCCGGTAACGACCCGGTCGTGCAGCAGTTGAACGCCGCCGTGGTGTTCGCGGCGACCTTCCTGATGCGCCCCCTAGGCGGCTGGTTCTTCGGCTATCTCGCCGACCATTTCGGCCGCCGTATCTCCCTGACGCTGTCGGTCGTCTTCATGTGCTTCGGCTCGCTGATCATCGCGGTGACGCCGACCTATGCCACGATCGGCGTTGCCGCGCCGGCGATCCTGGCGCTCGCCCGCGTCATCGAAGGCCTGAGCCTCGGCGGCGAATATGGCGCCAGCGCCACTTATCTGAGCGAAGTCGCCGATCCCAAGCACCGCGGCTTTTATTCAAGCTTTCAATACGTCACCCTGATCGGCGGCCAGCTCACCGCGATCATCGTGCTGCTGCTCCTGCAAAAGGTCTTCCTCACCCCGGAGGAGCTCAAGGCCTGGGGCTGGCGTATCCCGTTTGCCATCGGCGCGATGCTCGCGATCTTCGCCGCGGTGATGCGGCGCGGCCTGCACGAGACCGAAGCCTTCGAGGAAGCCAAGAAGAAAGTGCAGCCGACCGGCTCGCTCGCCAACCTGCTGCGCTATCCGCGAGAGCTACTGCTGGTGGTCGGTCTCACCGCGGGCGGCACCGCGGCGTTCTACACCTTCACCACCTACATGCAGACCTTCGTCAAGCTCTCGGTCGGCCTGACCGAGGACCAGACCACCTTCGTGATCTTCGGCACGCTGATCTTCGCGACCATCCTCCAGCCGATCTACGGCGCCATCTCCGACAAGATCGGACGCAAGCCGTTGCTGATCTTCTTCGGCGTGGCCGGCACGCTCGCCACCGTGCCGCTGCTGATGACGCTGAAGGAGACCAAGTCGCCATTCATGGCATTCATCCTGATCTGCGCCGCCTGGCTGTTCGTGGCCGGCTACACCTCCATCAATGCGGTGGTGAAGGCCGAGCTGTTCCCGACCAATGTCCGCGCCCTCGGCGTTGGCCTGCCCTATGCCATCACGGTCTCGATCTTCGGCGGTACGGCGCCGGCGATCGCGCTTTACTTCAAGACCATCGGGCATGAGGAGTGGTTCTACTACTATCTCGCCAGCGTCATCTTCCTGTCGCTGATCATCTATTCCACGATGCGCGACACCAAGCACGCTTCCGCGATGCACCGCCACGAGTAGCTCATGGCCAACGACAGCGAGCCGCCCGACAACAAGCTGACGCGCACCAAGGAGAAATGGGCGCGCGAGGGCCGCTTCCTCACGGGCCGGGTCACGCGCCCGGAGGGCCAGCGCCTGCCGCCCGGCCAGCATCTCACCAAGGATTGGCCGGTGCTCGATCTCGGGGTCGTGCCGCCGGTGTCGCGCGAGCGCTGGCGGCTCGACGTCTACGGCGCGATCGACAATCCCGTGTTCTGGACCTTTGCCGAGTTCAGCGCGCAGAAGCAGGCACAGTTCACTTCAGACATCCATTGCGTGACGACCTGGTCGCGCTACGACAACGAGTGGGAAGGGCTTGCGACGAGCGAGTTGCTCGCGGCATGCCAGCCGCGCGACGATGCACGCTTCGTCGTGCTACATTCCTCTGACGGCTACACCACCAACCTCGCGCTGGAAGATTTTGCAGCCGAGGACGCTCTGCTCGCCCATAGCTGGTCGGGCCAACCGTTGACGGAGGAGCATGGCGGCCCGGTGCGGCTGGTCGTGCCGTATCTCTATTTCTGGAAGAGCGCGAAGTGGCTTCAGGCGATCGAATTCCTGACCGACGACGCGCCCGGCTTCTGGGAAGTCCGCGGCTACCATAACCGCGGCGATCCCTGGGCCGAGCAACGCTATTCAGGCGATTAGGTTCAAGCAACGACGGGGGATGCCCATGCCGACGGAACGCTTTCAGTTCACGGGCGAAGGCGGCCATCAGCTCGCGGCCGCGCTGGAGTTGCCGGACGGCGAGCCTGCGGCTTTCGCGCTGTTCGCCCACTGCTTCACATGCGGCAAGGACACGCTCGCCGCAAAACGCATCTCGGTCGCGCTCGCAGCCAAGGGCATTGCGGTGCTGCGCTTCGACTTCACCGGGCTCGGCTCCAGCGAAGGCGATTTTGCCAATTCCACGTTCTCCTCCAACGTCGCCGATCTCGTGCGCGCCGCCGATCATCTGCGCGCTATGCGCAAGGCACCGTCGATCCTGATCGGCCACAGCCTCGGTGGCGCCGCGATCCTGGCTGCAGCCGGCCAAATCCCGGAAGCCAGGGCGGTCGCGACTATTGCCGCACCGTCCGATCCGGCACACGTCACCGGCCTGTTTAGGGAGCATCTCGACAACATCCGCGCGCAGGGCGAGGTCGAAGTCTCGCTCGCGGGCCGCCCGTTCCGGATCAAGCGCGAATTCCTCGACGACATCGTCGAGCATGAGCTGATGAAGGACGTCACCGGCCTGCACAAGGCGTTGCTGGTGATGCAATCGCCGGTCGACGACACCGTCGGTATCGACAATGCGACCAAGATCTTCGTTGCGGCCAGGCATCCCAAGAGCTTCGTCTCGCTCGACCATGCCGATCATCTGCTGACGAAACCAGCAGACGCGCTCTACGCGGCCGACGTGATCGCGGTCTGGGCAAGCCGCTACATCGAAACGGCAAAACCCGCGAAGACAATGGATCGCGCAGAGGAGCCGCGCAAGGTCGTGGTGCAGGAGACCCGCAAGAGCAAGTTCAACCAGAACATCACCGTCGGCCCCCATCGTCTCGTGGCGGACGAGCCGGCGGCAGCCGGCGGCGAGGATGCCGGCCCGGGTCCCTACGACTTCCTGCTCGCCGGCTTGGGCGCCTGCACCTCCATGACCATGCGCCTCTATGCCGACCGCAAGTCGCTGCCGCTCGACCGCGTCACGGTCACGCTGAAGCATTCCAAGATCTACGCCAAGGATTGCGCAGAGTGCGAGACACGCGAAGGCATGCTCGACCAGATCGAGCGCGACATCGCGATGGACGGCGCGCTCGACGCCGAGCAGCGCAAAAAGCTGATGGAGATCGCGGACAAGTGTCCGGTACACCGGACACTGACCTCCGAGATCCGGATCGTGACGAAGGCTGTGGACTAGCGCGCTTGCACTACAAGCACGACGCCATCGTCCGCACGGCAGTGCTGATCTCGTTTTCGCGCCAGGCCGCAAAGCCGAGCAGCAGGCCGTGATCGCGTGGCCGGCCGAGCGACAGGCTGGACAAGGCGCGCGTTTCAACGCCCGCCTCGACCAGCCGCTTGACCGCCGCCTGATCGGCGCGTCCGCGCTTGAGGCGGGCGACGAGCTGGATGCCGCCCGAGGGTACCTCAACCGAGAGCACTTCGCCGAGATGGCGCTCCAGTCCCTCGACGAGGTGATCCCGACGCGCGTGATAGAGCCGGCGCATCCGGCGCAGATGCGCGAGGAAGTGTCCGCCGGCGATGAATTCGGCCAGCGCTTCCTGGATGTGGCTGGCGGCGATCAGCCCGATGTGCCGCTGAGCGATCTCCAAGGTGCCGACCAGCGCCGGCGGCACGACGAGATAGCCGAGCCGGATGTCCGAGGTCATCGCCTTCGAGAACGTGCCGACGTAGAACACGCGGCCATGGGCATCGAGCCCCTGCAAGGACGGCACCGGACGGCTGTCATAGTGGAATTCGCCGTCGTAATCGTCCTCCACGATCCAGGTCTTGCCGGGCCTGCTCAGGCCAAGGAACTCGGTTCGGCGGGCCAGAGACATCAGCCGGCCCGTCGGGTGCTGGTGCGACGGCGTCATGAAGATCAGCGTTGGCGCCGCCGCTCCCGGAATACGCTGCATACCCTGCTCGTCCAGCCTGATACCGGTCACGCGCGCGCCGGACGCACGGAAGGCGGCCGCGGCGCCGGGATAGCCGGGATCTTCGACCCAGACCTCGTCGCCTTGCGTGATGACAGCAGCCGCTATCAACGTCAGCGCGGCCTGCGCGCTTGGCAGGATCAGGATCTGGTCCGCCGAGGCGCGAACACCCCTGCTGGTCGCGAGATAATGCGCCAGCGCCTCGCGCAGGCGCGTTCGATTGACCGGTCCGAGCTCACGTTTGGCCGCACGCACGGCGCTGCGGCGCAGGCAGCGCGCCCAGACTTCATTCGGAAACTCCCGCGCATCTCCGTGCCCTGGACGCAGCGGCCGCAGCGGCGCCAGGTAGGACATCGGCCAATCGGTCTGCTTGAGCCTCGACGCCCAAGGTGAGAGCCGCGGCTTGCCGGAGCGCACGCCGGATGCAACGGCGCCCGTTCTGTGACGTTCGCCGCCGTCGACCGTGACCACCGGACGGCGGCCGCGCGACGCCTCGAGATATCCCTCTGCCGCGAGCTGCTCGAACGCGTAGGTAACCGTGTTGCGCGAGACGCCGAGATCGCTCGCAAGCCGTCGGCTCGACGGCAGCGTGCGCCCTTTGCCGAGACGGCCGGTCGCGATCAGGCTTCGGAGCTGGCTCGTCAGTTGAGCCACCAGCCCCTCGTCGTCGGTCCGCTTCAGGCCGATCAGGGCGGAGACCATGTCTTCCGAAACTGGCACCTTATTCCTTCTCGATCTGGTGCTTTTGGAAGTACCAGGCGGATGGTATCCGCCGGACCGGACTGCTTCAAGGACCTCTGAGATGAACTCCCTGTCACCGCGTGCGGCCGTCGGCCTTTTCCTCATCGTCGTGCTGGCCTGGGGCGTTAACTGGTCGGTGACGAAGCAGCTCGTGCAGTTCGTCCCGCCGCTGTGGACTGCGGCTATCCGGAGCTGGATCGCGCTGGCCGGTCTCGCCGTGATCCTCGGACTGAGCAACAATCTGGTGATCCCGGAACGGCGCGACATTCCGGTGGTCCTGAGCGTTGCGCTGCTGCACATGACGCTGTTCTCGACCCTGGCCGCGGCAGGCCTGCGCTTCCTGCCCGCGAGCAAGGGCATCGTGCTCGGCTACACCACGCCGCTCTGGGTCGCGCTCGCTGCGCCCCTGCTCGGAAAGGACACGCTGACCGCGCCAAGGCTCGCCGGCGCGTTGCTCGGATTGATCGGCCTTGCCGTGATCCTGAACCCGGCGTCGATCGATTGGACCAACGCTAGCGTCGTGCTCGGCGCCGGCATGGTCATCCTGGCCGCGATCTGCTGGGCCGCGAACATCATCTATATCCGCGCGCACCGCTGGAGCGCATCCCCGCTCCAGCTCCTGATCTGGCAGGTGCTCGTCGCAACGATCGTGCTCTCGGCCTCGGCCGCGATCACGGACGGCCTGCCGCACATGGAATGGTCGTGGAGGCTCGTGTCGCTGTTCCTGTATTCGGGATTGATCGGAACCGCGCTGGCCTATTGGGCGATGTCGATGGTCAACAAGAGCATCTCGGCGCTGACGACCTCACTCGGCACCACCGCAACGCCACTCGTCGGCATCGGCAGCGCTGCGATTCTGCTGGGCGAACCGATCGACATCAGTCTTGCCGTTGCGGCCGGGTTGATCGTCGCTGGCATCGGCCTTGCGACGCTCGGCGACCGGCTGCTGCGCGGTCAGGCCATCGCGAGGGGCTGCACGCGCAGCGCACCGCGCAGGCCTGCCGTCGTTCCGAGCAGAATGCCGGCGACCGCTATGAACGAGCCTACCGCGAGCGTCGACACACCCGTGAGCCCCTGCCCGATCGAACAACCGAATGCCATCACGCCGCCGATCCCCATCAGCGCTGCGCCGCTGGCCGAGCGAAGCATGTGGCGTGGCGATGAATAACCTTCGAGATGGAAGCGACCGGTGGCAAGTGCGGTGACCAGACTGCCGGCGAGGACACCGACAACCGTCGCGATACCGAAATTCAGCGTCAGGCCGGTCGAGAGCATGGCGTATTGCAGCGCGTCGGCGATCGGCGCGATGAAGGTGAGCGAAGTCACCGGGACGGGATTGAACTCGTCAGCACCGAGATAGCCGGTGACAAACCAGCCGGCGGCGACGAGGAGACCGACGATGACACCCGCAGCGATCTGGCCCGGCGAGCGGCGGAACGCCGGATGGGCAAAAGCAAACAGGACCAGCGCGACGACGGCCACGACGGCGGCCAACGCGCGCGAAACGACTTCGGAAGGTCCGAGCGATGCCAGCAGCGACGGCAGCGAATTGGCAATGACGGTGGTTTGGGAAGCCTGGACCAACGCAATACGTGCCGGCGCGATCAGGCCTTTGAGTGTCATCTGGGCGGCGATGGCGAGCACGATCACAACGACGAAGGAGCGGAGATTGCCGCGACCGAGCAGCACCAGCGCGCGCGAGCCGCAGCCGTTCGACAGCACCATGCCGTAACCGAACAGGAGGCCGCCGAGGAACAGCACCGGCACTGAAAAGGATTGTTGCAAATAGATCGACTTGCCGAGATCGACCGAGCCGTTGCCGGCGAGGAACTGGCTGGCGGCGATCGCGACCGCAATCGCCAGCGCATAGGTCCTCACCAACCGCCCATCACCTTTTGCAAGAATACCGCGCATGCTGCTCATCAGACAGAAACCGCTGAGCAGGCCAACGGCGCCGTAAACCAGGCCGATCACAAGGCCGGCGAGGATGACGAGTTGGGTGGATTCCATAAGCTGTCCTCAGACCTCTCATCATTCTCCGTCATTGCGAGCGCAGCGAAGCAATGACGAATTTCACGGCTTCAGGATCACGCGATCCCGCGAGGAGCCGGCGACGGCAAGATAGGCCTCCCTGGCGCGCTCCAGCGGATAGACGGCATTCGCCTTGATCGGAAACGGCTTCAAGTGACCGCTGGCAAAGCCGCGGCCGAGTTCGCGCAACACCGCACCGGTTGCTGCCGAGGACAGCCCGAGCGTGTCGATGCCGACATAGGTGTGCTGTCCCCGATAGAATTCGAGGATGTTGAACTGCACGATACGGTCGATCGCGGCGATCAGGATCTGACGGCCACGCAAGGCGAGCGACTTGTGCGCGGCCTGGAAGTAGGGATCACCGACCGTGTTGAAGACGATGTCAGCGCCCTTGCCGCCGGTCAATTCGCGAACGCGTTCAGCGACGTCGCTAGCGGAGGCGTCGATCACCTCGATTGGCGCGTTGGCATGGCCTTCATAGGCTTCGGCCTTGCGCACTACGCCGATGACGCGCGCACCCTGCCAGGTCGCGATCTGCACGGCAGCTTGGCCGACCTTGCCGTTGACACCGAATACCAGCACCGTCTCGCCGCGCTTTGGAATGCCCGCGCGGCGAAAGCCTTCCATCGCAGTGACGAAGGGCACGCCAATGCCGGCCGCCTCCTCCCACGACACCGTCTTCGGCTTCTCCACCACCGCGTCCGCCTCGACGACGAGGTGGGTTGCGTGGGTGCCGTCGCGGCGGATGCCGAGATCGCCGGATGAGCCGAACACCTCGCGGCCGACCGTGCCGGCTGGGCCGTCGATCACCACGCCGGCGTAATCGCGGCCGGGCGTGCGCGGGAACACGGCATAGGGCATCAGCCCGGTCGCGGCCTTGACATCGGATGGATTGACCGCGGCAGCCTTCACCTCGATCAGGAGGTCGTTCGGGCCGCGCGTGAGGATATGGCGCTCGACAACCGGCGCAACCGCGGCAGCATTTTCGGCCTTGGCATTGAGGCGCACGCAGCGCGCTTCGACGGCTTTGGTATCGGTTGATGACATCGAAAGACCCACGATTTCTCGCGGGCCTTGTCGCCTCTGGGGGCGGTCAAGTCAATCCTTCGGCCGCTTGTCGTAGAGCCGCTTGGCTTTGCCGAGCGAGCGCTCCAGGGTCGCCGGCGCGACCACCTGCACCTTGGAGCTGATGCCGATCGTGTTCTTGATATGGGTTACGATCCGGTCGGCATGATCCACGAGCCCCCGACCGTCCCAGCTTTCCGGCCTTGCCTCGGCGATGATGGTCAGTTCGTCCATGCGGCCTTCGCGGGTCAGTTCCAGGATGAAGTGTCCGCCGCACCAGTCGGTGGCAAGCAGCACCTCCTCGATCTGGGTCGGGAACAGATTGACGCCGCGCAGGATGATCATGTCGTCGGAGCGGCCCGTCACCTTCTCCATGCGCCGCATACCCGGCCGCGCCGTGCCCGGCAGCAGCCGGGTCAGGTCGCGGGTGCGATAGCGGATCACCGGAAAACCTTCCTTGGTGAGCGAGGTGAAGACCAGCTCCCCCTTCTCTCCATCGGGCAGCACTGCGCCGGTCTCGGGATCGATCACTTCAGGGTAGAAATGGTCCTCCCAGATGTGCAGGCCGTCCTTGGTCTCGATGCACTCCTGCGCGACGCCGGGGCCGATCACCTCGGAGAGGCCGTAGATGTCGGTCGCGTCCATGTCGAAGGCATCCTCGATCTCACCGCGCATCGCATTGGTCCAGGGCTCGGCTCCGAAGATGCCCACCTTGAGCGAGCACTGGCGCGGATCGAGCTTCTGGCGCTTGAACTCATCGAGGATCGCCAGCATGTAGCTCGGCGTCACCGTGATGATGTCGGGCCGGAAATCGTTGATGAGCTGCACCTGCCGTTCGGTCATGCCGCCGGAGATCGGCACCACGGTGCAGCCAAGTTTTTCGGCGCCGTAGTGCACCCCTAACCCGCCGGTGAAGAGACCATAGCCGTAGGCATTGTGGATGATCATGCCGGTGCGGCCCCCGGCCGCGCGGATCGAGCGCGCCATCACCTCCGACCAGGTGTCGATATCGCGCTGCGTGTAGCCCACGACGATCGGCTTGCCCGTCGTGCCGGAGGAGGCGTGCACGCGCACCAGCTTTTCGCGCGGCACGGCGAACATGTTGAAGGGATAGTTGTCGCGAAGGTCCGTCTTCACCGTGAACGGAAATTTCGCAAGATCGGCGAGCTCGCGAAAATCGGACGGATGCACGCCGGCCTTGTCGAAGGCCTTGCGATAATGCGCGACGTTGTCATAGGCGTGCTTCAGCGACCACGCCAGACGCTGTTTCTGCAGCGCCATGATCTCGTCGCGTGAGGCGCGCTCATGCGCGTCCATCTCGGGACTATAGGCGTTGCCACCTTCCTTGAGCCTCGTCAGAGCCATTCTCGTTTCCCCACATCATTGGTTTGTTCTTTTCTTTATTGGTCTCTTATTGATCTTGCGGCGGCAGCCACGTGCCGGGAATGACACGCGAATGCCCACGGAATTCCGCGATGACGGTATCGCCTGCGGTGACGCGCACATCATAGATGCCGGAGCGGCCGCCGCGGGTGATCTCCCTTGCCTGCGCAACGAGGCGGTCGCCGAGCTTGCCGGGCTTGATGAAGGTGATCTGGCCCTGCGCGGCCACCACGCGGTCGTTGTGCGAGTTGCAGGCGAAAGCGAAGGCGGAATCGGCGAGCGTGAAGATGAAACCGCCATGGGCGATGCGCTGGCCATTGACCATGTCTGGCCGCACCGTCATTGCGAGCACCGCGAAACCCGGGCCGACCTCGACGATCTCCATGCCGAGCCCCTTGGAGGCATCGTCCTCCGCCCACATCGCGTCGGCGCAGGCGCGGGCAACGTCCTCAGGCGACAGGTCGGCTTTGACGTTCACGCGCTTCTCCCGGTCAAATGTTTGCACATGATGTTCTGCTGGTTGGCTCAAGCTGTCAAATAATGCGACGCATTTGCATTGTTGGGATCTGATATGCCCGATCAGACATGGTCGTAGTCGACCACGACCCGCTCCGACGATGGCTTCGCCTGGCAGGTCAGGACGAAGCCGGCCTTCAGCTCCCAGGGCTCCAGCGAATAGTTGATGTCCATCGGCGCCTCACCTTCCACCAGCATGGCGCGGCAGGTCGAGCACATGCCGCCCTTGCAGGCAAAGGGCAGATCGACTCCGGCGCGCAGCGCGGCGTCGAGGATCGCCTCATCCTCGGCGACCGGCACGTCACGGCGCTTGCCGTCGATGATCAGCGAGGCGATCGCCTTCGGCGGCGCGTCGGGAGCAACTTCCTTCTTCGGCCGCGGCTTGCCGCCAAACTCGGAGACAAAGCGCTCGACATGGACGCGCTCTTCTGCGATGCCGAGATCGCGGCAGGTCGCCTCGATGTCCTCACTCATGCCGGACGGACCGCAGATGAAAACATGATCGACGCTCGCGGCCGGCACCAGCGAGCGCAACAGCACCGTCACCTTGTCGCCGTCGAGCCGGCCATGCAGGATCGGGATGTCCTGCTCCTCGCCGGAGATGACATGGAAGATCGAGAGGCGATCGATGAAGCGGTCCTTCAGCTCCTCGAGCGGCTCGAGGAACATGATGTTGTCGGTCGATCGGTTGCCATAGAACAGGAAAAAGCGGCTATCCGGCTCGCGCGCGAGCGTGCCCTTGACGATCGACAGGATCGGCGTGATGCCGGAGCCGGCAGCAAAGCCGACGTGGATGCGCCCGGCATCAGCCGGCGGAACCACGCCGAAGCGCCCCGTCGGCGTCATCACGTCGAGCTCATCACCGCGTTTGAGTTCATCCGCCGCCCAGTTCGAAAACGCGCCGCCGTCGACTTTCTTCACGGCGATGCGGATCTCGCCGTCATCAGGGCCGGAGCAGATTGAATAGGAGCGGCGCACCTCCTCGCCATCCAATGTGGTGCGGAGCGTCAGATACTGGCCGGGCGTGAAGGCGTAATCGCCGGCGAGTTCGCCGGGGATAGCGAACGTCATCGAAACGGCGTCGGATGCCTCCCGGCGGATATCGTTGACGGCGAGACGATGGAAGCGCGGTGCGGCTGCTGACATTACCCTGGATTTGATCTAGCCGTCATTGCGAGCGCATCGAAGAAATCCAGAGTCCCAGCGCAGAGACAGCCTGGATCGCTTCGCTGCGCTCGCAATGACAATGGGGTTGGCATCGCACGCCTCTCAATGACACTTGAAATAGTCGAAGGGTTCGCGGCAGGCCTTGCAGCGCCAGAGCGCCTTGCAGGAGGTCGAGCCGAATTCAGACAAGAGCTCGGCATTTTGCGAGCCGCATTGCGGGCACGTGACGGCCTGCTCGCCGAACAGCGCGCGCCGTGAGTTTGAAGCTTGCGGCGGCGCGATGCCGTAGGCGCGCAGCTTCCGGCGGCCCTCCTCGCTCATCCAGTCCGTCGTCCAGGCCGGCGATAGCACGGTACGCACTTTTGGCTGGCGGAAACCCGCACGCTCCAACGCGACCTCGATTTCGAGCGCAATCATGTTCATTGCCGGGCAGCCCGAATACGTCGGGGTGATCGCAACCTCGACATGATCGCCGTCGAGAACGACATCGCGGAGCACACCGAGTTCGGCGATGGTCAAGACCGGAATCTCGGGATCGACCACGCTTGCCGCGGCATCCCAGGCGCGCCGGCGCAACTCGCTATCGCGATCGAGTACCGTCACCATGTCTGCCCCGGGAAGGTGCGCTGCATCGATTGCAGCTCGGACAGGAGATGGCCCAGATGCTCGCTGTGCCGGCCCACGCGGCCGCCCTGCTGCATCCAGTCGTTCTGCGGCAGCACCAGCGTTGCTTCGCCGACGACATCCGAGAGCGTCGTCAGCCAGCGACCGCGCAGGGTCCCGGGATCGATGGCGATACCGGCATGGATCAGGGCGCGCTCGCCATCGTCGACTGCGAACATCTCACCGGTGAAGGCCCAGAGGTGATCGATCGCAGCCTGCGCGCGGGCATGGCTTTCGTCCGTGCCATCGCCGAGCCGGATGATCCATTCCGAGGCATGGCGCAGATGATAAGCGCTCTCCTTCTCCGACTTGGCGGCAATGGCCGCGAGCGTCGTGTCGCGCGAGGTCATCATCGCACGCCAGTAGAGGTCGGCGAAGGCGGAATAGAAAAACTGCCGCACCAGGGTCTGGGCAAAGTCGCCATTGGGCTGCTCGACCAGCAGCAGGTCGCGGTACTGCCTGATATCGCGCAGGTAAGCGAGCTTGTCCTCGTCGTTATCCTTGCCTTCGGCCTTGGCGGCGTAGGTATAGAGCTCGCGGGCCTGACCGATGAGGTCGAGCGCGATGTTGGAGAGCGCCATGTCCTCTTCCAGCATCGGCGCATGCCCGCACCATTCCGACAGCCTGTGGCCGAGGATCAGCGCATCGTCGGCACGGCGGAGCGCGTAGAGCACCAGCGGCGTTTCGGAGACCTGGATGTTTGCGACGGGCATCACATGTGCCCCACTTCCTCGGGCACCTCGTAGAACGTCGGATGCCGGTAGATCTTCGATTCCGCCGGCTCGAACATCATTCCCTTTTCGGCAGGATCGCTCGCGGTGATCGCGCTCGACGGCACCACCCAGATCGACAGGCCCTCGCCGCGGCGGGTATAGATGTCGCGCGCGGCTTGCAGCGCCATGGTGGCGTCACTCGCATGCAGCGAGCCGACATGCTTGTGCGCAAGCCCGTTGCGGCTGCGAATGAAGACTTCCCACAGCGGCGTGTTCGGCGTGGCCATCGTAACCTCCTTATTCCGCGGCTTGTGCGGTCTGACGCTGAACGCGCTTTGCGGCATAGGCGGCTGCCGCCTCGCGTACCCAGGCGCCCTCCGCGTGGGCCTTGCGGCGCGCGGCCATGCGGTCGCGGTTGCACGGGCCGTTGCCGGCGAGCACCTGCTTGAATTCGGTCCAGTTGATGCCGCTGTAGCACCAGTGCCCGTCCGCATCCTGCGTCATGCCGGGATCGGGGATGGTGAGGCCGAGATATTGCGCCTGCGGCACGGTGGCATCGACGAACTTCTGTCGCAGCTCGTCATTGGAGAAGCGCTTGATCTTCCACCTCGTCGAGGTGTCGCTGTGCTGGCTCGTGGCATCCGGCGGGCCGAACATCATCAGGACCGGCCACCACCAGCGGTTCAGCGCATCCTGCGCCATCGCCTTCTGCTCGTCCGAGCCGCGGCACAAGGTCAGCATGATCTCGTAGCCCTGGCGCTGGTGGAACGACTCCTCCTTGCAGACGCGGATCATCGCGCGCGCATAGGGACCGTAGGAGCAGCGGCACAGCGGGATCTGGTTCATGATCGCGGCGCCGTCGACCAGCCAGCCGATGGTGCCGATATCAGCCCAGGTCAGCGTCGGATAATTGAAGATCGAGGAATACTTGGCCTTGCCCGCGAGCATGGCGTCGACCAGCTCCTCGCGCGATGAGCCGAGCGTCTCGGCCGCGGCGTAGAGATAGAGCCCGTGGCCGCACTCGTCCTGCACCTTCGCGAGCAGCGCTGCCTTGCGGCGCAGCGTGGGGGCGCGCGTGATCCAGTTGCCTTCGGGCAGCATGCCGACGATTTCGGAATGGGCGTGCTGGGAGATCTGGCGGGTCAGCGTCTTGCGATAGGCCGCCGGCATCCAGTCGTTCGGCTCGATACGTACCTCGGCATCGATGCGCGCCTGGAACGTTGCGGCCTGCGCCGCATCTTCGAGGCTGCGGTCGTCCGCCTCGGCCGTGTTCAGCGCCTGGGTATACATGCGCATCCTCCCGTTTTATTGGGAGGCAATATATAACAAAAACTACTTCATGCAAGATATTTCTGTAACATAAAATTCAGACCTCAAACCTCCGTTCCAGGAGCTTCCGCGCCGGCGGCAGCGGTCCCTTCTCGTTGGTTCCACGGCCATCAAGCCATTGTTCGGACGGGACGAGCAGCGCGCGATAGATCTTGCCGCAGAGGTCCCGCGCCGCCCTGCCCGGCCAATCCGCCGGCAGCAGGCTCTCGGGCAACAGCGGATCGCGCAGCACGACGCGGCGGTAATGGTGGATCAGGAGGATGCGCGCGGTGAAGGCGTCGGCTTCAGACAGCTCCGTGCCGCGCGCGATCGCGGCGCGGAGCGGCTCGAACGTCTTCATGAATTTCAGATAGGCGCCCGCGGTGCGATTCAGCGGCCAGCTCGCGCTGAGCAGACGGCGGCCACTGGCATCCTCCGCCGAGACTTCGAGACGGATCGCGCCCGCGGCCTCGTCCGGCACCGGCACGCCCGACGGCGCGACCCAGACGCCGGGCAGCGGACTGCCGAAGCCGGCATTGCGCAGCGCCTCGCGCGAGGCGTCACGATCCTCGCCATTGCCGATCAGGAGCAGCTCAAAGCGACCGGTCCAGTCGGATGGCGGCGGATCGTAGATGTGGCGCGTCGCGGCCTCGAAGGTCTCGCGGCCCTTTTCGGCGAGGCGATAAAAGCTGTTGCGACCGACCTTTTCGCGCGTCAGCCAGCCATCGGCTGCGAGGCGCGACATCGCGGTACGGACGACGCCGCTGTCGATATCCAGGCTCTCGAAGAATTCCAGCAGCGTGCCGAGCCACACCGAACCGCCACGCGGCACGATGGCGTCGCCGAACACGGTGATGACGATGGAGCCCGTACGCGACGGCTCGCGCTTGAGTTCGTCGATGATGCGGGAGAGCGGATGCGTCATGCGCGAGGCATAGCGCGTTTGATGTGGGCGCGACAATGGATGGGAGCGACGCTGTTGCTCTCCCTCTCCCCGTTCTTACGGGGCCGCGACGAGCTTCGCTCGCGCTGAGAGGGCTGGGGTGAGGGGCTGCATCCGCAAAAATGGTGACAGTTGGACTCGCGGAAACTCCCCCTCACCCGGATCGCATCTCCGATGCGATCCGACCTCTCCCCGCAAGCGGGGCGAGGTGAAGAAGAGCACTACCGGTGCGGATCGGGATACGCGAGGCTGCGCCAGCCGCTGCGATCGAAGGGCCGCCACTGGCCTTCCTTCTGCGCGAGGCGGTCGGCGACCGCATAGACGACGGCAGGATGATGGCCCATGCCGCAATGGCTGCTCTCGACCTCGATGCTCTCGGTCTGCGCTCCCGTCTTCTCCATGCAGCCCTGCCAGGCGCAGACGCCGTCGGTGCGGCTGAAGACGGCGGTGGTCGGCACCGGCGGCGGGACGGCGAGCTCGCCGCCGAACTGCGGATCGACCTCGTCGGACTTCCGCCCGCTCGCCCATTCGTAGACGCGCCAGGCATTTGTCGAACGAGGATCGCCCGCAAAAGGGCTGCCGAGCGTGATCACCTGGCGCACGCGCTCCGGCATCATCTTGGCGAGCTGGCGCGCATAGAGGCCGCCGAGGCTCCAGCCAACCAGGCTGATCTTGCGGCCGTGCCTGTCATTGAGCTCGTGGACCAGATCAACCATCGCATGCTGCACGCCCGGACGGAGGCCATAATTGCGGCCCTGGCGCCAGCCGCTCACCGCATAGCCCTTGCCCGACAGAAACGTGCGCAGCGCGCGCGTGGACGCGTCGGAGGCCACGAGGCCCGGCAGCACCAGCACCGGATGCCCGTCGCCGCGCGGCGCGAGGCTAAGCAGCGGCAGTGCGCCGACGAACGCACCGAACTCGTGGATAGCGCGCCCCTCCAGGAACATCAGGGTACGGGACGGCGGGCGCAGCGTCTGGGCAGTAGCGGTCATCAATGTTCCCCTGGCAAGAATTCCTGGAAAGGCCGCCGGTCGCGATGCCGGCAAATGGGCATGAATTCCAATACGCCGGCTTCTTGAACATTCCGCAGCGCAACATGAATCAGCTAGGCGGCCGGCTCCCGACATTCAAGCGGGAGAGGCGCGGAGCGACAATAGGCCCGCGCGCTAATGCCAGCATCCGTGACGCAAAAGTCACAACAATCGGAGCAGGAACTCGACGGAGTACAGCGCGAGTCCGGCGAGGCCGCCGATCAGCGAACCGTTGAAGCGGATGTATTGCAGGTCGCGCCCGATGTTGATTTCGATCAGCGAGATCAGCTGCGCCATATCCCACGCCTTGACCTGATCGGAGATGAAGGTCGAGACGCCGCTCTTCTGGTCGGCCACGAAGCTGCGCAGCACCGTCACCAGGCCCTTGTTGATCTCGCCGCGCAGCTCGGCATCGCCGGCAAGCGCTTCGCCTGCGGCGACGAACATGCCGGCGAAATGATGCTGCAGTACCTGCGTCTCGCCACTAGCGCTGCGCTCGATGAAGGAGCGCGTGTTGGCCCAGACGGTGCGGGCGAGATCGGCGAGCTCAGGCCGTGCCAGCAGATCGCGCTTCAGGCCGTCGATGCGGTCGATATAGGCTTGGTCGGTGCCGAGCCGGTCGACGAAACTCAGCACCATGCGGTCGAACTCGCCGCGAAACGGATGCTTGGGATCGCTGCGCACCTCCTCGAAGAAGGCGGTGGCAGACGCCACGATCTTGTTCACCAGAAACTTGTCGGCGCGATAGAGCCTGAGCAGGGTCGGCAACTCCGCGCGCACCTTCTCGCGGATCATCGCCATCGTCTCCTTCTGCTTCAGCGTGTCGTGCATCACGCGCAGGAAATCGTCGAACAGGATCTGATGCCGTCCCTCTGCCACGAAGCCGCGCAGCGTGCCGGCCGCGAGCGGCGCAAGGTCGATCGCCTGGAGCTGCGAGGACATGCGGCGGATGATGAAGGTCATCAGGCCGGAGCTTTCGGTCGCAGAGACGGCCTCCGGCAGCAAGCGCAGCGCGAAGCGCGCAAGATCATCGCTACGCTTGCGGTCGCGCAGCCAGTCCGCGACGAAGGAGCCGAAATCGATCTCTTTCAGTTTGGCCTCGACGGGACCCGCCTCGAGGAAATGCACCTGGATGAATTCGCCGAGCTTGTCCGCGATGCGGGCCTGGTTGCTCTGGATGATCGCAGTGTGCGGGATCGGCAGGCCGAGCGGCCGCTTGAACAGCGCAACCACGGCATACCAGTCGGCGAGCCCGCCAATTGTAGCAGCTTCCGCAAAGGCGGCGATGAAGCCGAACACGGGATGCACGGGGAGAAGCCATTTCGCGACGATGAACAGCAGAAGCGTCGACGCCAGTACCAACGTCGCCAGCGCCTTGACGCGGCGCAGTTCGGCCGCGCGTTCGGCATCGCCGGGGGTGTCGAAGGAGAAGGTGGCAGATGGAGTCATGGCAGAAACTTAACGTGTCAGTCTCCGCGTGTCCCGGACGCGGTGCAGCGTGCAACGATGCACCGCAGAGCCGGGACCCAGCAAGCATCCGACGCAGGATGCCCCCCGGATCAGCAGTGCACCACGCCGCAACGCGGCGCGCTGCACAGCATCCGGGGAACGCAAGAGAAAAAAACAAAGGCCCGCCGAAGCGGGCCTCGAATTCAGTTTCTCGTCTCAGCGCCAGATCAGGCGGTCTTGTTGTAGACCTTGGCGAAGTTGTCCTGAGCAGACTTCGCACCGTTGGCAGCGAGCTTGCCGAAATAGTCGGCGGTCGCCTTGGCGCGCGAGACGAACACTTCGCCGCGGGCGCGGAGCAGGCCCGACTGGATCTCGACGGCTTCGCTGATCGACTTGGCCGAAGCGAGCTTGTCGATGCCCGAGAAGAACGCCTCAGCGTCCTCGTAGATCGCCTGCTGGATGTTGCGGCTGATCTTGCCGGCCTCAGCGACGGATTCGGTCACCGCGTTCTCGACGGCGGCGGTCACCCGCTCGGAGCCTGCGAAAGCCTCGGCAGCACGGTCCTTGGCAGTATTGGCGGTCTTCTTGACAAACTCGCGAGCAGCCTCGGGAACTTCCAGATTTTGGATGTTCTTGAAAGCGTCCTTGAAGCCGTCGAAAGCGGTATTCGTTTCAGTGGTCACGGGGTCTCTCCATCCTCATTGGTCTGAGCTATGGGCTCACCCCGTCCGCATTGGCCCGGGGCAAGGCTTATATGGCACAGCCAATTGTGCGCCGCAACATCAATGTTGCATTGCAATATCACGAACCTGTGAACAGACTTAACGGGAGGCATTCTGCTGCCTCCTCGCCATCCGGGTTCCCTGAGGGACGATGCAAGGGTCAACTGACGATCGTAGCGCTGGACGGTGCCCTCTAGTGCTGGACCGCGCCCGGAAGCCCATAGGCCTCCATCTGGGCCTGGACCTGCGCGATGTTGTGCCCGAGCACGACAATGTCGTGGGTTTTGCCATCGACGTCCCGGACGTGGTCTCGCAGCAGCGCCTCGGCCTTGAAGCCAAGGCTTTCGAACAGGGCGATCGCCGCCTGCTGATCAACCGTCATCTGGACCGAGAGCTTTTCCAGGCCGGCACCAAGCGCGAGCGCAAAGGTCTCCTGCGACAGCGCCTTCCCTAGCCCCTTCCCGCGGACGTCGGGTGACACAACCATCCGGATCTCGCCGACATGGGGCGACCAGGAATGCGGATCGCGCACCAGCGTGCCGCAGCCGACGACCTTGTCGTCTCTCACCGCGAGCAGGCTCCTGATCGCGCCGCGCTCGATCTCCTTGACCCAGGCCGACAGCACCTTCGGCTCGCTGATATTGCGCGGCAGAAACAGGAGATCATGGGGCGGCAGGCTTTTGCCGAAGGCAAGCACCGCGGCTTCGTCCGCGGGCGACATCAGGCGGATCTCAATGTCACCGGCATCCGTCTTGACGTGACGCGGATAGGAACGCTGTTCGCTCATATCGATCTCTTCCCCAGCCAGGAGTCCAGTTTCGGCCACAGCCGTTTCACCGCGTTGGCGCCGGCGACGAGCGAGACGTGACCGCCCTTCAGCATCACCTCTTCCTTGTCCTCGGATCCGATCTTCGCGATCAGGTGCTTTGCCGCGTCATAGGGCACGATGTGATCGTGCTCGGCGACCGCATGCAGGATCGGCACCTTGATGTCCTCGAGCCTCGCTGCGCGGCCACCGACCGACATGGTGTCGTTGAACAGCTTGTTGTCCCACATCAGGTCCTTGGTGATGGTGCGGAAATATTCACCGGCCAGCGGCAGCGTATCGGTCGCCCAGCGGTCGAACATGCGGTACGACTTGACGAACTCGTCGTTCCAGATGTTTTCCCAGAGCTGGATCTGGCTCACCGCACGCGAGGCTGGGCGCAGCATCTCGAACGACGACAAGATCATCTCCGGCGGCACGTTGCCGACGCTGTCGACAAGGCGGTCGACGTCGAAATAGCGGCGGTCGGACAAATTCGAGAACAGCTTCATCTCTCGGAAATCGATCGGCGTGGTGAAGCAGATCAAATTCTTCATCGGCCCGTCCTTGAAGATCGAGCCGTAGAGCAGCGACAGCACGCCGCCGAAGCAATAGCCGATGACGGAGACGTCCTTCTCGCCGGAATCCTGCTGCACGCGGCGAACGCAATCCGGAATGAAGTCGAGGACATAATCCTCCATGCGCAGACTCTTCTCCTCCGGCCGCGGCGCACTCCAGTCGAGCATGTAGACGTCGTAGCCGCGCCTCAGGAGAAACTCGATGAAGCTCTGGCCAGGCACGAGATCCAGGATGTAGCCGCGGTTGGTGGTCGCCATCACGATCAGAACCGGCACGCGGTAGATCTCGTCCGACATCGGCCGATAGTGATAGAGGCTCATCGTGCCGCGCGAATGCAGCACGTCCTTCGGCGTCGAGCCGAGCGTCGGACCGGAGGTCGAGAAATATTCGACGCCCTTGATGCTGCGCTGGATTGCGCGCTGCACCTCGGACTGGATGCGCTCCGGGATAGAAGCGAAATCAAGTCCCGTCGGCGCGTTCATTTTTGCTCTCCGCCTTCGGAGGGCGGACGCTTCGTCCGTGGTGGCCGCGGCGCACCGTCGAAGCCTTGCGATATGCCGGAGCTTGCCGCCATCTGGCTGAGCATCGACTTGATCTCGCCGATCTGGACCTCAATGGACTGCAGCCGCTCCGCAAGACCCGTCACCTGTTCGCGGCTCGGCAGGTTCATCGCGACGAGGTACTTCTCCATGAGCTCGCCCAGCTGCTTCTGAGCACCTGCAGCAACTCCTCCCGCACGGTTCATCGCCTGTGAAAACTCGGGCGATGACATGGCCTGGTTGGCAAAGGAGTTAAACCCCTTCTCCATCTCGCCAATCATCTTCTGCCACGTGGCGACCGGGTCGTTGATCTTGTCGGTCATCGGCGTCCTCCGGATGTCGAGAGCTGCGATGCCCTTCTTTTTTCGCCATACCACACCGTTGCGCCGTGCCGGTCAACCGGCAAGCAGCGGATGGGATGTCGCGTACACGGCTTCATTGCGACCGAAAACCGTGCGATACAGCATTCGTCAGCAGCGAGGGAACGCAGCCGTGATCGCCCATCAGCCGCCCCAGACCGTCCGCGCCAACGGCATCGACATCTGCTACGAGATCTTCGGCAACGACAATGCCGAGCCGCTGCTGCTGATCATGGGGCTCGGAGCCCAGATGATCCATTGGGACGATGCGTTCTGCGAGCAGCTCGCCGTGCACGGCTTTCGCGTGATCCGTTTCGACAATCGCGACATCGGCAAGTCGAGCCATCTGACAGGCGGCAAACGATTGACGCCGCTCGAGCTGTTGAAACTGCGTTTCCTCAGGATTCCCGTGGCCGCAACCTACAAGCTGATCGATATGGCCAAGGACACGGTCGGCCTGATGGATGCACTCGGCATCAAGTCGGCGCATCTGGTCGGCGCCTCCATGGGCGGCATGATCGCGCAGGAGGTGACGCTGTCGTTTCCCGAGCGCGTGCGCTCGCTGACCTCGATCATGTCGACGACGGGCAATCCGCGCGTGCCGCCGCCGACACGTGAGGCTTCCGCGATGCTGATGGCGCCGCCGCCACGCAGCAAGGAAGAATTCATCGTCCGCTTCGGCGAGACCTGGAAGGTGTTGCGCGCCGGCTCCTTTCCGGAAGAGGAAGCGCTCGACCCTGATCGCGCCGAGCGCGTGTTCGCGCGCGGGCTCAATCCGGCCGGCGTCGGCCGGCAGCTCCGCGCCGTGCTGGCTTCCGGCAGTCGCAAGGAGCGGCTGCATGGTGTGAAGACGCCAACGCTGGTGATCCACGGCACCGTCGATCCACTGGTGCGGCCTGAAGGCGGCAAGGACACGGCAGCATCGATCCCCGGCGCAAAGCTGTTGATGATCGAGGGCATGGGCCACGCCCTGCCGATGCGCTTCTGGCCGCAGATCATCGGCGCCATCGACAAGCACGCGCACGGCGCGGCGGAACAGGCGGCTTAGCTCTTTCTCGCGATCCAGATCACATGGCGCGCGCCCCCGCCTCTGCCGGTGGCGCGGACGTTGACTTCGTTGACGTCAAAACCTGCGCTGCCAAGACGCTTGGTGAATGCCGGGTTGGGCCCCGACGACCAGACAGCGAGCACGCCTCCCGGCCGCAGCGCCGTCTTCGCCGCTTTCAACCCGCTCGCATTGTAGAGCGCGTCATTGCCCTTCCGAGTCAGCCCTTCCGGCCCGTTGTCGACGTCGAGGAGAATGGCGTCGAAGGCCGAGCGCTGCGCCCGGATGATTTCGCCAACGTCGGTCTCCCGTATGCTCACCCGGGGGTCGTCGAGACTGTCGCCAAAGACCTCCGCCATCGGGCCTTGCGCCCACGTGACCACCGCCGGCACGAGCTCTGAGACCACGATTTTCGCCTTGCTTCCGAGCACCGCGAGCGCCGCACGCAGCGTAAACCCCATGCCCAGTCCGCCGATGAGGAGGGCCGGCTTGGCGACCTTCTCGATCTGTTTCGCGGCAAGCGTCGCGAGCGCGGCTTCCGAGCCCGACAGGCGGCTGTTCATCAGCTCGTTGGTGCCGAGCTTGATGGAAAACTCCTTGCCGCGCCGCATCAGTCGGAGCTCGCCGTCGGAGCCGGGAATCCGGGCGGTATCGATCTTTTCCCAGGGAATCATGGGAGAGCTTTAGCACGATCGCAAATCGTAGGGTGGGTTAGCCGAAGGCGTAACCCACCGCTTTGCTCGCCGCCCGTCGTGAAGATGGTGGGTTACGCTTCGCTAACCCACCCTACGGTCTGAAGCTAGCCGCCCGCCCAGACGTCCAGCACGTAGCGGTTCTTCGCGCCCATCTCCTCGATCCAGCGCGCACCGGCGGCAGCATCGCTGCCGCTCTTCTCGCGATGGATCGAGACGAGGGCCGCCTTCACGTCGGGCTCCATTTTTCCGCCGTCGCCGCAGACATAGATGATCGCACCCTGCTCGATCAGCGGCCAGAGCTTGTCCTTCTGTGCGGCCAGGACATGCTGCACATAGGTCTTCGGCCCTTCCGCGCGCGAGAATGCCGTGAAAAGCTCGGTGATGCCGCTTGCCGCCAGCGCCTTCAGCTCGTCCGCGTAGAGAAAATCCTGGTCGGGATGGCGGCAGCCGAAGAACAGCATGGCCGGGCCGAGGACGGCCCCTTTCGCATTGCGCGCGGCGCGCTCCTGGAGGAAGCCGCGGAACGGCGCGAGTCCCGTGCCCGGGCCGATCATGATGATCGGCACGGATGGATCATCCGGGAGCCGGAAGCCGGCCTTGGTCTCGCGCACCGTTGCGTGGATCGCGTCACTGGCGCGCCGGTTCGCGAGATAGTTCGAGCAGATGCCCTTGTAGGTGCCGCGCCCCGAAGCGGCCGGCCCTTCGACCACGCCGACCGTGATGCTGCACCGCGCTGGATCGACCGACGGCGAGGACGAGATCGAGTAATAGCGCGGCGCCAGCAGCGAGAGTATTTCCAGATAGACGTGGAACGGCAATTCGCAGGCCGGATATTCGAGCAGCATGTCGAACACCGACTTGCGCCTGGCGAGAATCTCGGTGCGGTACCGCTCGGCGGCCTCGGCATCCTCGCCAACGAAGGCCAGCAGCTTCGGCTTGGTGACCGGGCAGCGGGTGTGCTCGGCCATGATCTGGATCTGCTTCCGTGTCGCCACCTGCTGCAACTCGACGAATTCGCTGAGCAGGCGGCCGACCGATACGGCCTCGCCCACCGGCAGCTGCGCGCGGCGGCCTTCGGCGACCTGAAGCCTGATCTGGTCGGCGGGCAGGAAGCCGAAGCGGCGGGCAACCGAATCCACCAGCGTCGGATCGTTGCGCGGGACGACGCTTAAGTGATCGCCAACACGGTAGGCGATGTTGGACGGCAGCTGCACCTCGATATGGCGCGTCGAGCGCTCCGACGGATTGGCGCCCGACTTGTTCTGCAATTCGTCATTCACCAGCACCTTCATCGCCACCGCGCCACCCTGGGTCACGATAGTGTTGACGGCAGTCACAGCCACCGGCTCGATCGCATAGAGTGGATCGTCTTCAGCCGTGCGGGTGAAATTCCAGTCGATGCCGAATTCCTTGGTCGCGACCTGGGCGGCCGCCGGGAACCATTTCTGGAACTGGCCGTCGAGATCGCCGCGCGCATCGCCTTCCCCGCGCGGATAGACCGCGCGCGCACCATGCGCCGACAATTGCTCGTCGATGAAGCGGGGTACCGACTGATAGGTCGCCGCCCAGTCGCTGTTACCGCAGCCGAACACGGCGTAACGCACGTTGGCGAAGGCATCGCTCGGCAAGTCGCCGCCGAGCCATTTGACGAACTGCGTCGCATTGTCCGGCGGCGCGCCGTTATAGGAGGCGCAGATGATCAGTACGCCGCCCTCCTGCGGCAGCTTGCCGACGTAATCGTCGAGCGGGCCCAGATGCACGGCAAAGCCGTTGATCTCGGCAAGATCGGCCATGCGCGTCGCGAGCTCCTCGGCTGTCCCGAGATTGGAGCCGTAAAGCACCAGCATCGGCGTGTTATGGCCGGGACGTGCCGTCGGCTGGCGCGGCGCCTTGGGCGCCGAAGCTGCCGCAGCAATAGGCCCGCCATAGGCGCCGCGCTCGCGATCGGCGCGCGGACGAACCCTGATCTTGAAGCCCTCCGGCTTCATGGTCAGCGTCTCTTTCAGGTGCATCTGGTAACGCTGGTGATCGATCAGCCTGAAGCGCTGCAGGATCATGCCGAGCGCGAGTGCCGCCTCGTGCATCGCGAAGCCGCGGCCGATGCAGGCGCGCTGACCGTTGCCGAACGGCTTCCAGGCATGGATCGGCCGCTTGGCCTCCGCTTCACGGCTGAAATTCTCGGGGTCGAAGGCGTCGGGGTTCGGACCCCAGACGCTGGGATCACGATGCAGCGCCGTCACCAGGATCGTGGTGAAGGTGCCCTTCCTGAGCTTGTATTTGCCGCCGCCGATGGTCTCGTCCTGCAGTGGCGAGATGCCATAGGCGGGCGCCGGCGGCCACAGCCGCAGCGCCTCTTTCAGGATCTGCGTGATGTAGGTGAGCTGCGTCACCTGCTGGTAGGTCGGCTTCGCATTGACGTCGGGGCCGAAGACGCGGTCGACCTCGTCATAGGCCTTCTTGAGGATATCCGGATGCTTCAGCAGCGCGTAGATCGTGTACGACAGCAATCCGCTGGTGGTCTCGTGGCCCGCGATCAGAAACGTGTTGATCTGGTAGCGGATGTTGACGTCGTCGAGCTGCTCGCCGGTCGAGCGATCGACCCCGGTCATCATCGCAGCCAGCATGTCCTTTTTGTCGTCGATCCCCTCCGCACTCTTGCGGCGCTCGGCGATGATCTCGTCGACCATCTTGTTCATGAAGGCGACGTCCTCGGCGAGCGTCTTGCGCCGCTTCTGCATCCAGAGCTGCTCGAACGGCAGGCCGCGGGTCATCATGATGGTTTCGAGCGAGCGCACCAGCGACTCGACGAAAGGATGGTAGTCGCGCCGGTAGAAGGAGTTGAAGCGGTAGTCGAAACCGCACAGGCCGATCGTGTCCAGCGTCAGCGCGGTCATGTCGTGGACGACGTCGATCTCCTCGTCGGCGTTGAGGCGCTCCCATTTCTTCACAAGCTGATCGGCGATGTCGACCATGCTCGGATGGTAGGACTGCATGGCCCGATTGCCGAAGGGCTGGAGCAGGATGTTGTGCGCCTTGCTCCAGTTCGGTTCCCTGGTATCAGCCGTGAACAGGCCGTCGCCGCCGACCGCGCGCACGCGCCGCAGCGCGCCGCGCACCGTCTTGTCGAAGCGCTTCTCGTCGGAGAGCTCGTCGACGAGATCGTGGCCGGAAACGACGACGATCGGCGAGCCCATCATGTCGAGCCAGAAGATCGGGCCGAGCTCCTTGGCCAGCCGCGTCAGGTGCTGCACGGGAGCGGCCGAGTCCAGCGACAGCATGTTGCCGACCACGGGCTTGGTCGGCGGCTGCGGAATCGGGTCCAATCGGTTCTTGGATGACATTAAAAGCGCTTCCCCCTGATCGCGTCATTCCGGGGCGATGCGCAGCATCGAACCCGGAATCTCGAGGTTCCGGGTCTGGTCCTTCGGACCATCCCGGAACGACGTTGCCAACTACACTGACGACCGCGTCGTTATCCAAACCGCCTTCTACGCCATTCGATCAGTTTGGCGCTGACCTCTTCCGGCTTCTCCTGCTGCGTCCAATGGCCGCTGTCCTTCACCAGGTACTTCTCCAGGTCAGGAATCAGCTTCTCCATGCCGTCGGCGGAGGACGGCGGCAGCACCGCGTCGTTCTCGGCCATGATCATCAGCGACGGCACCCGCACGGTGTGGTCGAGCCCTTCGGAGCGCACCCAGTTACGCGACATGTTGCGGTACCAGTTGATGCCCCCGGTGAAGCCGGTCCGTGTGAAGGCATCGACGAACACCTTCTTCTCCTCCGCCGACAGGATCGGCGTTCGGGGGTCGTGCTTCGCATCATAGGCGGCGATCATCTGCGGAAACGCCAGGTTCAGCCGCGGCGAAGCGCCGACGCCAGCGACAACCTCCTCCTCGGGCGCATCGGGTGCGCGTGGCGCCGGCTTGCGCATGAAGGCGTCGAAGGTCTGCTCGACCCGGCTGCCGAAGATCCTGTCTGGCTCGCGCGCAGAATCCTGAAACTGCACGATGTACATCTTGTCGCCGAAGCGCTTGCGCAACAGTTCGATCGGATCGGCCCAGGCGCGGTTGGTATGAGGGGTATTGATACCGACCACGCCGGCGACGCGGCCGATGTGACGCAGCGGCATCTGCCAGACGATGAAGCCGCCCCAGTCGTGGCCGACGAAGATCGCCTTGTCGATTTGGAGATGATCGAGCAGGCCGACGAGATCGACGGTCAATTGCTCGATGTCATAAGCCTCGACCGGCTCCGGCCGGTCCGTCGCGCCGTAGCCGCGCTGGTCCGGCGCGATCACCCGGATACCGGCCTCGCTCAGCGCCTTGATCTGGTGGCGCCAGGAAAAGGCGAGCTCCGGCCAGCCATGGCAAAGCACCATGGGCGGTTTGTCCGTCACCGGACCTGCTTCGTAGTAGCCCATGCGGATTCCGTTCGTCTCGACGAACTTGAGCGGCGGCATTTGGATCATTGCAACTGTCCTATTCAGCCGCGCCCTTGATATCGGCCGCCGGCGGCGCGTAGGCTGCTTCCAGCGCGGCAAACTCCTCCGGCAGCATGTCGCACATCACCTGCACGTGCGGAATGATGTTGGCGCCGACGATGAAACCGAAATCGAGCTGGTCGCGATAGCTCTGCACGGTGATGTTGAGCGCCTGCCCGTGCGTCGAGATCGACACCGGGAAGATATGCAGCAGTTCGGCGCCCGCCGCATAGAGCGTCTGCCGCGGCCCCGGCACGTTGGACACCGTGATGTTGGCGGCCGGCGGCAGCACGTCCGACAGGTTGGAGCGGCTGTAGAGCAAGGCCAGTATCTGGACCATGATCGGCGCGCCCAGCATCGAGATATTGGAAACCTGCGGCATCAAGGCACGCAATGGATGCGACATCTCCTTGGACTTGGCCGATTGCGCGATGATGGCTTCCAGACGTGCCTTGGGGTCCTCGATGTTGGTCGCGATCGCGCAGATCATGCCGAACACCTGATTGTTGGCTTCGGTGTTGCCCTCCTCGCGCAACGAGATCGGCACCGCTGCGGTCAGCGATTTCGCCGGCAGCGAACCATATTGCTGAAGGTAGCGCCGGACCACGCCCGAGGCGAGCGCCAGCACCACGTCGTTGAGCTTGCCGCCAGCCTGCTTCGCCAGCGCCTTGGATCGCGACAGCGAGATCGATACGCCAGCAAAGCTCCGCTCCGACGAGATCGTCTTGTTGAGCATCGTCGGCGGTGACACCATGCTGGCGAGGCTTTCCCGCGACCTCGGATCGGAGACCTTGCCGAGAACGTCGGACACGCTCTTGAGCACGGTCGGGATGTTGCCGGCGAAGCGCACCGCGCTCTCGATCTGGTACATCGCATTGTCAAACAGGATCGAGCCGATGTCGCTCTTGCCGGTGCGCGGCAGTTGCAGGTTCTTCGCGGCGGCCGAAGCGTCGAGCGGCTGGCTGAAGAGTTGCTGATAGGAATCGAGCAAGTTCGCCGCGATGTCGCGCAGCTCCTGTCCGGGCTTGGCACCACCGACCGGCGGATCGACCTGCCGCGGGATCGGGGAGATGTCGTAGATCATGCTGGTCAGCGCCGCACCGGCGCCGCCGTCGATGGCGGCATGGTGCATCTTGGAATAGAGCCCGACCTCGTTGTCCTTCATGCCCTCGAACACATAGAATTCCCACAATGGGCGAGCGCGATTCAAGAGCTTGGCATGCATCCAGCCGACGATGCGCTCGAGCGTGGCGCGGTCGCGCGGCTGCGGCAGGCTGGCACGGAAGATGTGACGGTCGATGTCGAACTGGTCGTCCTCGACCCAGGAGGGATGGTCGATGTCGAGCGGCGCCTTCTCCAGCCGGGCTTTCAGGATCGGCGCGATGTGCAGGCGCGAGACAATCATCGCCTTGAAGTCTTCGAAGAAGTCGCCCTTGTAGTCGTCGGGGAGGCGAAAGATCGCCATGCTGCCGACATGCATCGGCATTTCCGGCGTTTCCAGATAGAGAAACGACGCGTCCAGCGACGACAGCTTCTTCCCGTCAGCCATGGTTCCCTCCGCTCGTATCGACGGGCGCCTTGGCCGGCACTTCTCGTCAGGCCGATACTGCCTGTTCGGGCGGGGCATATGCAATGGCAAACGGCCCTGCCCGGTCAAACGGCCAGAACTCACCCTCCGGCTGCGCCAGGCGGTCCGCCACCGCCCACAGCGCCGCGGGGTTCACGCCGAGCCCGACATGGCTCGCCAGGTACACCTCGATGTTCTCGGCACGGTCGGAGGGACGTAACAGGCAGGTCCGCCAGTTCACGATACCGTCGGCACGCGAATAGATCGACGTCGCCGGCACCGGCAGATCACCGGCGATCGCCTCGCGAACTTCGGCAAGATCCTCGACCCTCTCGCCAGACAGGGCCTCGTAGAGCCGCGTGGCGTTGGTCGCCCGCACATCGTTGGCGAAAGGGCTGCCGAGCGTGACGACGTAGCGGACCATCTCGGGCGACTGAAGCGCGAGATCGCGGGCATAGACGCCGCCAAGGCTCCAGCCGACCAGACTGACCTTGCGCCCGGTCGCGGCATGGATCTCGGCGAGACGGGCATGCAAGGCCTCCCGCATCCGCGCCAACCCACCGAGGTTGCGGCCCATCCGCCAAGCCTGCGCATCATAGCCGAGTTCGCTCAGATAGCGTCGCATCGGCCCCATCGAGAGATCGCTGGCAAGAAAGCCCGGCAGCGCCAGCACTGGATGGCCATCGCCCCTGGGCGCGCGCATCAGGACGGGCGACAGCAGCAGGCTCGCATTGAGTTCGAACAGCCCACGGGCCTCGGCGAGCAGCAGGCCGAGACCCGGCGGACGAAGCTGGCCTGACGCCTGCGATCCGTCCGGCCCCGATGGCATTATTTCTTCTTGTCGCCGCTGCGCGTGCCGCCGAGGCCGGCCATCGCGACGAACATGTCCTGAAACCGCTCGGCGAGCTTCGGATCGAAGGTGAACCAGCTCTGGATCAGCGATTCCGGCGAGATCTTCTCGATGTTGCTTAAGACCTGCTGCTGCAGCTTGTCCATCACCGCGGTCTGCATCGGTGCCACGTCAGGCAAACCAAAGAACTGGCGGGCTTCGAGGGGAGTACAGTCAATTTCGATGTTAACTTTCATGTCCCCTCCAGATGAGATTCGAGCGGCCTGTCGCAGTATCGCCGCGACACGGTGTACAACGCAAGCGACCTGAGGGAGGCGACCGGGCTCCGGCTTCCGCGATCGGCAGGTATGGTCAATCTAACTAGCGCGGATGGCCGCTACGCCGACGGTCGGGATTATCTCTCTCCCCGCACCGGAGGCTTCACAGGCCCAAAGTCGAATATCACCCGTGAGCCTTTCGCCCCAAATTTGTCGGTCAGCATTGCTGCACAGCGGCGCAACTTGGCGCGTTCCTTGCTGGAATGGCGCTTGCACGGGTCGATAACTCTGGGCAACATGGATTGGGCCGCCCGCCGAACAATCAAAAAATCACCAGCGCGGCAGAGTGGAGAGGGTCAAGGATGTCAGTCGGACGAAGTCTGTTTGCGGCGACGCTCGCCGGTATGCTTGCGTTGACAGTCACGCCGGCGTCGAGCCAGACGCTGCGCTATGCGAACCAGGGTGAGCTCAAGTCACTCGATCCCTATACGCTCAATGAAAGCACGACCCACGCGCATCTTGGTCAGGTCTATGAGGGTCTGGTCGAGCGTGACAGGAACCTGAAGATCATCCCGGCTCTGGCTGAGAGTTGGGAGAACCCGGAACCGACCCGCTGGCGCTTTCATTTGCGCAAGAACGTCAAATTCCAGAATGGCGACCCCTTCACCGCCGATGATGTCCTGTTCTGCGCCGACCGCGTCCGCGCCACCGGCTCAAATCTTCTGACCCGTGTCCCGGCCGACGCCAAGGTCGTCAAGATCGACGACTACACCGTCGATTTCATCCTGACCTCGCCCAATCCCATTCTGATCAACCAATGGGATACCTGGTACATCATGGACAAGAAATGGGCGGAGGCGAACAACGCGGTGCCGCCGACGCCGGTCGCTGCCACGACGCCGAGCTACGCCTCGCTCCATGCCAACGGCACCGGTCCGTTCTCGATCGAGAGCCATCAGCCGGGCGTGAAGACCGTTTTCAAGGCGAACCCGAACTGGTGGCGAAAGCCAGAGCATAATCTCAAGGAGATCATCTTCACCCCGATCGCCTCCGATGCAACGCGCGTCGCCGCGCTGCTGTCCGGCGAGGTCGACGTGATCGAGCCGGTGCCGATCCAGGACATCCAGCGCGTCAATGCCAGCCCCAATGCCACCGTGCTGACCGGGCCCGAGCTGCGCACGATCTTCATCGGCATGGACCAGGCACGCGACGAGCTTCTCTACTCGAACGTCAAGGGCAAGAACCCTTTCAAGGACATCCGCGTCCGCGAGGCCTTCTACAAGGCGATCGACGCCGAGCTGATCAAGACCCGCGTCATGCGCGGCCTCTCGACGCCCTCGCCGCTGATGGTCGCGCCGGAACTGTTCTTGCTGTCGAAGGAGTTCACGCGGCCGAAAGCCGATCCCGACGGCGCCAAGAAGCTGCTGACCGAGGCCGGCTACCCCGACGGCTTTGAAGTGACGATGGACTGCCCGAACGATCGCTACGTCAACGACGCTGCGATCTGTCAGGCGGTGGTCGGCATGCTCGCCCGCATCGGCGTCAAGGTCACCCTGCTCGCCCAGCCGAAGGCGCTGTATTTCGCCAAGATCCTGAAACCCGGCGGCTACAAGTCTTCCTTCTACATGCTCGGCTGGACCCCGGGAACGATGGACGCCCAGAACGTGCTGCACGACATCATGGGCTGCCGCGACGACCCCAAAGATCCCAACCGCGGCGAGAGCAACGTTGCCGGATACTGCAACAAGCAGTTCGACGAGCTCGCCGACAAGATCCTGGTCGAGACCGACACCGCCAAACGCAACCAGCTGATCAAGCAGGCTTTCGAGCTCGGGAACAAGGATTGGGCCTACATCCCGCTGCATCAGCAGGCGCTGGCCTGGGGCGTCTCGAAAAAGGTCAAACTGGCCCAGCGCGCGGACAACCAGGTTCTGCTCTATTGGGCGACCAAAGAGGGCGAGTAGGTGTCGAGAAGTCGTGACGTCCCGGGAGCCTCGGCTTCCGGGATTTGCCGTTTAGGGCGGCGCGACGATGCGCGCGCTCCTGAAGAGATGTAAAAGGAAGAGATGCTCGCTTTCACGCTTCGCCGGGCAATCCAGGCTGTCGGCGTCATGGTCGCCGTCGGGATCATCGCGTTCTCGATGTTCCGCTTCGCCGGCGACCCCGTGAGCCAGATGGTGTCGATCGACACCTCCGGCGCGGAGCGCGAGGCGATCCGCAAGACGCTCGGCCTCGACGATCCGGTCATCGTGCAGTTCGGGCGCTACATCAACAACGCGGCGCGTTTCCGGTTCGGCACCTCCTACCAGTTCCGGCAGCCAGTCACTAACCTCCTGATGGAGCGGATGCCAGCGACGCTGGAGCTGGCGATCTGCGCGACCATCTTTGCGATGGTGTTCGGCATCCTGATGGGGGTCTATTCGGCGCTTCGCCGCGACACCTGGCTCGCGCATTTATTCCAGGCGATCTCGCTGATCGGCATTTCGCTGCCGACCTTCCTGATCGGCATTCTCCTGATCTACCTGTTCTCGGTGACGCTCGGCTGGCTGCCCTCGTTCGGACGCGGCGAGGTCGTGCGTATCGGCTGGTGGACGACAGGCCTGCTGACGCTTTCAGGGCTGAAGGCGCTGATCATGCCTTCGATCACACTCGGCCTGTTCCAGATGACGCTGATCATGCGGCTGGTGCGCGCGGAGATGCTGGAAGTCATGCGCACCGACTACATCCGCTTCGCCCGTGCCCGGGGCCTGACCACACGGGCAATCCATTTCGGCCACGCGCTGCGCAACACGCTGGTTCCCGTCATCACCGTCGCTGGCCTGCAATTTGGCTCGGTAATTGCATTTGCGATCATCACCGAGACCGTGTTCCAGTGGCCGGGAATGGGGCTCCTGTTCGTGCAGGCCGTTCAGAACGTCGATATCCCGATCATGGCGGCCTATCTGATGATGGTGTCACTGATCTTCGTCACCATCAATTTCGTGGTGGATATCCTCTACACCATCGTCGATCCGCGTCTGCGTTCGACGGTCAGCCGGGCGCACTGAGATGAGCGAGGCCGTTGTTCCACACAGTGCCGAGAAGCGCACCGCCGCCGCACCAGGCTGGTTCAGGCGCGTGCTCGACAGCGACCTGCTCTACTCTTTTCGTCGCTCCAGGATCACGATGATCGCCGCCGCGGTCACGCTGCTGTTCTTCCTGCTCGCGATCTTCGCCTCGGTGCTTTCGGTGCAAAATCCGTTCGATCCGGCGCAGCTTCAGCTGATGAATTCGCGCATCTCGCCGCTCTGGACCGCGGACGGCCAAAGTCCGTTCCTGCTCGGCACCGACGAGCAGGGCCGCGACGTGCTATCCGCGATCCTCTATGGCATGCGCATCTCGCTTCTCGTCGGCGTGCTCGGCGTGGTCTTCTCCGGCGCGCTCGGCATCCTGCTCGGGCTGACGGCCGGTTATTTCGGCGGCGCCGTCGACGGGCTGATCATGCGGATCGCCGACGTGCAGCTCTCCTTCCCGGCGATCCTGATTGCGCTTCTGATCAACGGCATCGCCAAATCGGTGCTCGGCAACAAGCTCGACGAGATGAGCATGCTGGGCGTGCTGGTATTCGCCATCGGCCTGAGTTTTTGGGTGCAATATGCCCGCACGGTGCGCGGCTCGGTGATGGTCGAAAAGAACAAGGACTATGTCGCCGCCGCGCAATTGATCGGCCTGCCCGCCCCCGTGATCATGCTGCGCCACGTGCTGCCGAATACGATGGGACCGATCCTCGTCATCGCCACCATCAATCTCGCGCTCGCCATCATCACCGAGGCGACGCTGTCCTTCCTCGGTTCGGGCATGCCCGAGACCATGCCCTCGCTCGGCACGCTGATCCGCATCGGCAACAACTACCTGTTCGCCGGCGAATGGTGGATCGTGGCCTTCCCCGGGTTCGCGCTCGCCGCGCTGATCCTGTCGATCAACCTGCTCGGCGACTGGCTGCGCGACGCGCTCAACCCGAAGCTCCGATGAGTACGCCGCGCCCATGACCGAACCCGTTCTCTCCGTCCGCAATCTTCAGGTCGAGTTCGCCTCCCGCCGCGGCACGCTGCGCGCCATCGACGGCGTCTCCTTCGACATCGCCAAGGGCGAGGTGCTCGGCGTGGTCGGCGAATCCGGCGCCGGCAAGTCCGTCACCGGCCTCTCGGTGATCGGCCTGATCGACCCGCCGGGCCGCATCGCCGGCGGCGAGATTTATCTCGCGGGCCGGCGCATCGACAATCTACCGCCCGAGGAAATGCGCCGGGTGCGCGGCAAGCGCATCGGCATGATCTTCCAGGATCCCCTCACCTCGCTCAATCCGCTGTACCGGATCGGCGACCAGATCGTGGAGACGATCCGAACCCACCTCAATCTGTCCGAACAGGCGGCCCGCCGCCGCGCCATCGACCTGCTGGCCGAAGTCGGCATTCCCGCACCCGAAAAACGCATCGACGGCTATCCCCACGAATTCTCCGGCGGCATGCGCCAGCGCGTGGTAATTGCGCTGGCGATCTGCGCCGAGCCGGAACTGATCATCGCGGACGAGCCGACCACCGCGCTCGACGTCTCCGTGCAGGCGCAAATCATCTCGCTGATCAAGCGGCTCGGGCGCGACCACGGCACAGCCGTGATGCTGGTGACGCACGACATGGGCGTGATCGCGGAAACCTCGGATCGCGTCGCGGTGATGTATGCCGGCCGCGTCGCCGAGATCGGTCCCGTGCAGGACGTCGTGAAGAATCCCTTGCATCCCTATGCCAAGGGCCTGATGGGCGCGATCCCGACGCTTGCCGGCGACGACAAGCGCCTCGTGCAGATCCCCGGCTCCATGCCGCGGCTCTCGGCGATCCCGCGCGGCTGCTCGTTCAATCCGCGCTGCGCGTTCGCGTTCGACCGCTGCCGGGTGGAGCGGCCGGAGCCGTTGGCGCGCGGCGCACAGTCGGTTGCGTGCCATCTCTATGACAGCGTGCCGGCGGAGAGCGCGGCATGAGCGCCCCGTTCGTCCAAGCCACAAATCTGCGCCGCGTCTTCGACGTCTCGAAACCCTGGCTCAACCGCGTCCTCGAAGGCGGGCACCTCGAATATCTTAGGGCGGTCGACGGCGTCACCTTCGACATCAGGAAGGGCGAGACCTTTGCGCTCGTCGGCGAGTCCGGGTCGGGCAAGACGACCGTGGCGCGGATGGTCGTCGGCCTCTTGCCACCCAGTTCCGGCGATGTCCTGATCGACGGCGTCTCCATGACCGATCCGCGGCAGGCGCCGGCGCGGCGAAAGCTGCGTCGCCGCATCCAGATGATCTTTCAGGACCCTTATGCGAGCCTGAACCCGCGCTTCCGGGTCGATGCCATCATCTCCGAACCGATCCGCGCCTTCGACCTGATGCAGGGCGAGCGCGACATCCAGGCGCGGATCGGCGAGTTGCTCACTCTCGTCGGCCTGCATCCCGACGACCGGCTGAAGTTTCCGCACGAATTCTCCGGCGGCCAGCGCCAGCGCATCGCGATCGCCCGGGCGCTCGCCTCTGACGCGGAATTCATCGTCTGCGACGAGCCGACCTCCGCGCTCGACGTCTCCGTGCAGGCGCAGATCCTGAACCTGATGCGCGACCTCCAGGACAAGTTCGGCCTGACCTACATGTTCATCAGCCACAACCTCGCCGTGGTCCGTCACATGGCGAGCCGTGTCGGTGTGATGTATCTCGGCCGCATCGTCGAGATCGCGGAAGGACGCGAATTGTTCGCCCGCCCACGCATGCCCTACACCAAGATGCTGCTCGGCGCCGTGCCTGATCTGGCCATGAGCGGCCGCCAGCGTATTCCGGTCAAGGGCGAGATCCCGAACCCGATCAATCCGCCCTCCGGCTGCGCTTTCAATCCGCGCTGCCCGCTCGCGTTCGACCTCTGCCGCAAGGAGACCCCGGAACTGATCGACGGCGTCGCCTGCCACGCGGTTAACACCGCGCCGGTACCGGCGTGACGCGCGCGTGCCATGCGGCCTGCGCATTTGGCGGCGGCTTAGCCTGTGATCAATTGCGCGCGCCGCAAATGAGGTAACCCATGGCCAGCAAGATCAATCCCGATCCCTTCACGACGCGCCCCGAGATCGAAGGCACGTTCGGGGTCGTCGCCACCACGCACTGGATCGCAACCGCCGTCGGCATGGCCATCCTGGAAAAGGGCGGCAACGCCTTCGATGCCGGCGTCGCCACCGCCTTCACGCTTCAGGTGGTCGAGCCGCATCTGAATGGTCCTGGCGGCGACGTGCCCATCATCGTGCATGACGTGAAGCGCGGCCGCACCGAGGTGATCTGCGGGCAGGGCCCGGCACCGGCGCGCGCCACCATCGCGCACTACAAAAGCGAAGGCCTCGACATGGTGCCCGGCACCGGCCTGCTTGCCGCCTGCGTTCCCGGCACCTTCGAGTCCTGGATGATGCTGCTCCGCGACTACGGCACGATGCGCGTGCGCGACGTGCTGGAGCCCGCGATCTCCTACGCACGCGACGGCTATCCGCTGGTCGAGCGCGCCTGCGCCACGATCCAGACCGTCGAGCAATTGTTCCGCAAGCACTGGCCGACCTCGGCCGCGGTCTACCTGCCCAACGGCGAGGTGCCGAAGCCCGGCACGCTCTTCACCAACAAGACGCTGGCCGCGACCTACGCCCGCATTCTCAGCGAGGCTGAAAGCGGCGGCGGTGGCCGCGACGCCGAGATCGAGCGCGCGCGAAAAGCCTGGTCGCAAGGTTTCGTCGCTGAAGCCATCGACAAGTTCTGCCGGACCCAGGAAGTGATGGACGTCAGCGGCTCGCCGCACCGTGGCCTCCTCTCTGCTGACGACATGGCGCGCTGGCAGCCGACGATCGAAGCGCCCCTCACCTACGACTATGGCCGCTACACCGTCTGCAAGGCCGGCGTCTGGAGCCAGGGTCCGGTGACGCTCCAGCAGCTCGCGCTCCTGAAGGGCTTTGCGCTCGACGGGCTCGATCCGACCGGGCCGGAATTCATCCACCTCCAGATCGAATGCGCCAAGCTCGCATTCGCCGATCGCGAGAAATTCTACGGGGATCCAAAGTTCAGCGAGATCCCGATCGCAACGCTGCTGTCGGACGCCTATAACGACGAGCGCCGCAAGCTCGTCACCGACAAGGCTTCGCTCGATTTCCTGCCGGGCTCGGTCGAGGGCTTTGGCGGCGTGGTCAAGTTGCGCCGTGCCGAAGGGCAACGCGAGGCGGTCGGCGCGCTCGGCGCCGGCGAGCCCACGGTGGGCCGCTTCGGCGAAGTCCGCGGCGACACCGTGCATTTCGACATCATCGACAAGGCCGGCAACATGGTGTCCTCGACGCCGTCGGGCGGCTGGCTGCAATCCTCTCCGATCATTCCCGAGCTCGGCTTCTGCCTCGGCAGCCGCGCGCAGATGTTCTGGCTGGAGGAAGACCATCCCGCCGCGCTGGCGCCGGGCAAGCGGCCGCGCACCACGCTCTCGCCAACCATGGCGCTGCGCGACGGTGAGCCGTACCTTGCCTGGGGTTCACCCGGCGGCGACCAGCAGGATCAATGGATCACGCAGTTCTTCCTGCGCCACGTCCATTGCAACCTCAACCTTCAGGAAGCCATCGACGCGCCGGCCTGGCACTCCGAGCATTTCCCGATCTCGTTCTGGCCGCGCACCGCACGCCCCGGCGTCCTGGTGGTCGAGAACCGCGTGCCGAAGGCGACCATCGAGAATTTGCGCGAGCGCGGGCATATCGTGGAGGTCGGTCCGGACTGGTCCGAGGGCCGTCTCACCGCGGCCTCGCGCGTGGGTGTGCGACGGCGCGCCGCTGCCAATCCACGCGGCATGCAGGGCTACGCAGCAGGGCGCTGACGGACAACGACATGACCTGGTCGATCATCGCGCGAGATCCTGCCACCGGCCAGTTCGGCATCGCCGTTGCGACCCGCTTCTTCGCGGTCGGGGCGCGCGTGCCTTACATCGCAGCCGGTCTTGGCGCCATCGCGACGCAGGCCTTCGTCAATCCCTACTACGGCATCGACGGCGTCAGACTCTTGCGCGAGGGCCTGAACGCGCATGACGTGCTGTCCACGCTGCTCGCGACCGACGACGGCCGCGAGAGCCGGCAGCTCCACATCATGGACGCGAGCGGCGAGATCGCCGCGCATACCGGTCGCGACTGCGTCGACTGGTGCGGGCACGTCGCAGGCAGCAGCTTCTCGGTCGCCGGCAACATGCTTGCCGGCGCCGGCGTGCTCGACGAGACCGCAAGAACCTACATTGCTAATGACAGCCTGCCCTTCCCGCGCCGCCTGCTCGCCGCCATGCGCGCGGGCGAGGCTGCCGGTGGTGACAAGCGCGGCAAGCAGTCCGCCGCACTCCTGATCCACGGCGAGGAGGAATGGGCGGCGCTGGACTTGCGTGCCGATGATCATCCCGACCCGCTCGGCGAGCTCGAACGGCTGGAGCAAGTGAGCCAGGAGCTCTGGGTCCACTTCCGTGCCTCCCTGCCGACCCGGCAGAACCCGGCCGGCAACACCGATCGCAGCGTCATCGACGCCAGGGTCGCCGCAGCACGTGCAGCACGATCATGAGCGTGAGCCCTCTCATCGAGATCAGGGATCTTCGTATCCGCTTTCACGGTGACGACGGCCGCATCACCCACGCCGTCGACAGTGTCGATCTCAGCGTCGCCAACGGCGCGACGCTCGGCCTCGTCGGCGAATCCGGCTGCGGCAAGAGCGTCACGTCACTGGCGATCATGGGATTGCTGCCGAAACAAAGCGCAGAAATATCAGGCGCGATCCGCTTCGACGGCCTCGATCTGCTGCGGACGCCGGACCAGACCCTGCGCGACCTCCGCGGAAACCGGCTCGCGATGATTTTTCAGGAGCCAATGACCTCGCTCAACCCGAGCTTCACCATCGGCGACCAGATCATCGAGACGATCTTGCGCCATCGCGGTGGCTCGCGGCGTAGCGCGCGCGAGCGGGCAGTCGAGCTGCTGCGGCGCGTTCACATCCCCTCGCCAGAGCGGCGGATCGATGAATATCCGCACAAGCTCTCCGGCGGCATGCGCCAGCGCGTGATGATTGCGATGGCGCTCGCTTGCGATCCACAGCTCCTTATCGCGGACGAGCCGACCACTGCGCTCGATGTCACCCTGCAGGCGCAGATACTGGAGCTGATGCGCGAGCTGAAGGCCGCGAGCGGCGCGGCGATCATCCTGATCACCCACGACCTCGGCGTGGTCGCCGAAGTCTGTGACGAGGTCGCGGTGATGTATGCCGGCGAAATCGTTGAGCGCGCGCCGGTGGACGAATTGTTCTCGGCGCCGCAACACCCCTACACTGTCGGCCTGCTCGGCTCGATCCCGCGGCTCGACCATCACACCGAGCAGCTCGCGACGATCGAAGGCATGGTGCCGAACATGGCGCAGCCGCCCGCCGGCTGCCGCTTCGCCGCGCGATGCCCGTTCGTGCTGGACGCCTGCACCAGGGCGCCGCCGCCGCTCGTCGAAGTCACCCCCAGCCATCTCTCGCGCTGCATCCGCGCGCCGCTCGAACGCCTGGTGTCGTGATGGCGGTGCTCTCTCCACGCGTGCCCCGGGCGCAGCGCAGCACAGGCGAAGCGCGGTGGTGCGCTGCCGAACCGGGGCCCATGTGTCGACGATCTGGGTCCCGGTTCGGCGTCGCAACACTTCGCGTTGCGCCGCGCCCAGGACACGAGATCGGTCGTCGTGGAGGGCAGAGACGATGACCGCTCTCCTCGAGGTCGAAGGCCTGGTCAAGCATTTCGTCGCCGAGCGCTCGCTGTTCGGCCGGGCGCTGGCACATGTCAGAGCGGTCGACGGCGTTTCCTTCTCGCTGGAAGCCGGCAAGACGCTCGCTCTGGTCGGCGAATCCGGCTGCGGCAAATCCACCGTCAGCCGCCTCGTACTGCGGCTTATCGAGCCGGACGCGGGTACGGTGCGGTTCGACGGCCGCGACCTCCTCGCCCTCGACGCCGACGATTTGCGGGCCTTTCGCCGTGAGGCACAGATCATCTTCCAGGACCCTTACGGCTCCCTCAATCCGCGCATGACCGTCGGCCAGATCCTGACCGAACCGCTGGCGCTGCACGATCTCGTGCCGGCGGCGCGACGGCGCGAGCGCGTCGAGGAGCTGCTGCGTCTGGTGGGCCTCGAGCCGCGGCTCGCGCGGCGTTATCCGCACGAGTTCTCCGGCGGCCAGCGTCAGCGCATCGCCATTGCCCGCGCACTCGCTGTCGAGCCGAAACTGATCATCTGCGACGAGCCGGTCTCGGCGCTCGACGTCTCGATTCGCTCGCAGATCCTCAATCTGCTGCGCGAGCTCCAGGACCGGCTGGGACTGGCCTATATCTTCGTCTCGCATGACCTCGCGGTGGTCAAGCACATCGCCGACCGCGTCGCCGTGATGAATCTCGGCTGTATCGTCGAAGAGGCGGACGCGGACGCGCTGTTCGCCCAACCCCGCCATCCCTATAGCCGCGCCCTGTTGTCCGCGATCCCCCTGCCGCAGCCTCACGCCAAGCGAGCGAGAGTCATGCTGGAAGGCGAGATCCCGAGCGCGCTCAATCCGCCGGCCGGCTGTCGCTTCCACACCCGCTGCCCCTTCGTGGTCGATCGCTGCCGCACCGAGGTGCCGGAGCTGCTGGCCGACGCCGCAGGCCACGCCACCGCCTGTCATCGCGTGGGCGAGCTACCCTCGGCCGACGCCATCCTGCCCGCAGCGGGCGGGTTCACTCCGGCACTGGCAAAACTAGTCGCAGCCTTCAGCCGAAAGACGGAAGGCGCGGGGCAGGCCGGGGTTGGTATACAGAGTGCAACGCCTACGACGACGTAGCCGAAGCAATGGGGACTGTCCGATGAAGATGTTTCGCCTGGCCGCAACGTCCGCCGCTTTCCTGCTGTCACTTGCCGTAGCCGCGCAGGCCCAGACCACGCTGCGCATCGGCCTCGCCGAAGACCCCGACATCCTCGATCCCTCCATGGCGCGCACCTATGTCGGCCGCATCGTTTTCTCCGCGTTCTGCGACAAGCTGTTCGACATCGACGAGAAGCTTAACATCGTGCCGCAGCTCGCCCTGTCGAGCGAGACAGACGATGACGGCAAAGGCCTCGTCATCAAGCTCCGCCCCGGCGTGAAATTCCACGATGGCGAGCCGTTCGATGCGGAAGCCGCCAAATTCTCGCTGGAGCGCCATCTGACCTTCCCCGGCTCGTTCCGCAAGCCGGAGCTGGCCTCGGTCGACCACATTGAGGTGGTCGATCCCCTGACCATCAAGCTGGTGCTTAAGTCGCCGTTCTCGCCGCTGCTCGCCCAGCTCACCGACCGCGCCGGCATGATGATGTCGCCGAAGGCGGCGAAGGAAGCCGGCGACAAGTTCGGCCTGCGCCCGGTGTGCGCCGGTCCCTACAAATTTGTCGAGCGCGTGCAGCAGGACCGTATCGTTTTCGAGAAGTTCGCCGACTATTGGAACAAGGACAACGTCTTCATCGATCGCATCGTGTTCCAGCCCATCGTCGACGCCACCGTGCGGCTGGCGAACCTGAAATCCGGCGGCCTTGATTTGATCGAGCGCGTGCTCGCCACTGACCTCAAGGAAGTGCGCGCGGATTCACGGCTGAAGGTCGCCACCGCCATCGAGCTCGGCTATCAGGGCATCACGCTCAATATCGGCAAGGACAAAGCCAAGGGGCCGCTCAGCCAATCCGCCAAGGTGCGGCAGGCACTCGACCTTGCCATCGACCGGGAAGCGATCAATCAGGTCGTGTTCAACGGCGAGTTCCAGCCCGGCAATCAATGGGTCAATCCTGATCATCCCTACTACCAGAAGTCCCTTCCGGTCCGCGGCCGCAACGTCGACAAGGCCAAGGCGCTGCTGAAGGAGGTCGGCGTGACGCCGCCGGTCAGCGTCGATTTCCTGGTGCCGAAGGGCGCTGAGACGGAGACGCCGGCGCAAGTGATTCAGTCGATGGCCGCGGAAGCCGGGTTCGACATGAAGATCCGCGTCACCGAATTCGCGACCGGGCTCAAGCAGGCCGAGGCCGGCGACTATCAGGCCTATATGCTCGGCTGGAGCGGCCGTGTCGATCCCGATGGCAATAGCTATGTCTTCCTGCGCAGCAACGCCCCGCAGAACTACAGCGCCTGGAACAACGCCCAGGCCGACAAGGCCCTCGATGACGCGCGGCTCGTCACCGACCCCGCCAAGCGCAAGGCCATCTACGAAACGCTGGCGAAGCTGGTCCAGGATGAGGAGCCGCTCCTCTATCTCTATCACCGCCGCATCATCATCGCGCACACCACCAAGCTCGAAGGCTACAAGCAGATGCCCGACGGCCTCGTGCGCGTCATCGGCCTCAAGCTGAAGTGACGATCAGAGGATGCTGAACTTCCTCGCCCGCCGTCTTGCGCAGATCGTACCGACACTGTTCTTCGTCTCGGTGCTGATCTTCTCGCTCCAGCAATTGCTGCCAGGCGATCCGGCGCTGGTGATGGCGGGCGAAGAGCGCGATCCGGCCGTGATCGAGCAGATCCGGCACCAATACCGGCTCGATCAGCCCGTCCCCGTGCAGTACGCTTACTGGATCAAGGGCGTACTGGCCGGCGATTTCGGCGAGTCGCTGCGCAACAAGATGCCGGTGCGCGAGCTGATCGCACAGAAGCTGCCGGTGACGCTCCAGCTCGGCTTGATGGCGATCGTGATCGCATTTCTGATCGGCATTCCCGCCGGCATCGTCGCCGCCGTGAAGAAGGGGTCCGCTTGGGACTACGGCGCCAATCTGTTCGCGCTGTGGGGTATCTCGACGCCGAACTTCTGGCTCGGCATCATGCTGATCTTCCTGTTCTCGATCGAGCTCGGCTGGTTGCCGGCCTCGGGCTATGTACCGCTCACCGAGAACTGGCGCGCGAGCCTCGCCGCCACCGTCATGCCGGCCTTCGTGCTCGGTAACGCAATTTCCGCGATCCTGATGCGGCACACGCGCAGCGCCATGCTTCAGGTGCTGGAAAGCGACTACGTCCGCACTGCGCGCGCGAAGGGACTTTCGGAGCGCTCGGTGATCCTCAAGCACGCCATGCGCAATGCACTGACGCCGATCATCACGCTGGGCGCACTCGAGCTCGGGACACTGTTGTCAGGCGCGGTTCTGACCGAGCAGATCTTCTCCATTCCCGGCTTCGGCAAGCTGATCGTGGACGCCGTCTTCAACCGTGACTATGCGGTCGTGCAGGGCGTGGTGCTGGTAACGGCCACGGTCTACATCACGCTGAATCTGGTCGCCGACATCGCCTATATCCTCGTCAATCCGCGGCTGCGGGGCTAGATCCATGAGCGATGCCGCGCTGCCGGAACCCGTCATACAAGCCTACGAGCTGGACAGCCCGGCACGCCGCGCGCGTCGGCGCCTGTTCAAGCGCAAGGCGGCGGTGTTCGGTCTCGTCGTTCTCACGATGTTCATCGCTCTTGCAATCCTTGCGCCGATCATCGTGCCCTACGATCCGGTCGCAACGAGCTGGAGCCTGGTGCGCAAGCCACCCAACGCAGCGCATTGGTTCGGCACCGACGAACTGGGACGCGATATCCTCAGCCGTGTCGTCTACGGCGCGCGGGCCTCGCTGCTTGCCGGCCTGATCTCGGTCGCGATCGCGCTCGGCGTCGGCGTGCCGCTCGGCTTGCTCGCCGGCTATCGCGGCGGCTTCACCGATGCGCTGATCAGCCGAATCACCGACGCGATGCTGGCCTGCCCGTTCCTGATCCTGGCGATTGCGCTGGCGGCGTTCCTCGGTCCGAGCCTCGGCAATGCCATGATCGCAATCGGCATCTCGGCAACCCCGATCTTCATCCGCCTGACCCGCGGCCAGGTGCTGAGCGTCAAGGCCGAAGACTATGTCGAGGCCGCGCGCGCGCTCGGCAATCCGCCCTGGCGGATCGCATTCTCGCACATCCTGCCGAACATCCTGCCCGCGCTTCTGGTGCAGGCGACGCTGTCGATCGCGGCCGCCATCATCGCCGAGGCGGCGCTGTCCTTCCTCGGCCTCGGCCAGCAGCCACCGGCTCCGTCCTGGGGCAGCATGCTCAACGCCGCGCAGCGCTTCCTGACCCAGGCGCCATGGATGGCGATCTGGCCGGGCCTTGCGATCTTCCTCGTGGTGCTGTCGCTGAACCTGCTCGGCGACGGCCTGCGCGACGCGCTCGACCCGCGCCAGCGCTAGATGTCCCTTATGGTGCGCGCTCTTCGCGCGCGTCTCCGGACAACGCTTCGCATCGCCGGTAGAACCATGAGACCCCGCTCTCGCCCACGGCGATCCTTCGAGACGTGGCCTGACGGCCGCTCCTCAGGATGAGGACCTAAATGACGGTCTCGCGCATCACGCGGCGGCAATCCATCTCATATTCGAGATCGACCACCGGGGGACGCGCAAAATGCCATGTCAGGCCCGATCGCAGCGCCCCGCGGCGGACCAACTCGTCGACGAGCGCGTGGTGGAAGTCGTGCACGGAATAGGCCTGCACGCCGGTCGTATCCTTCCAGCCGAAGCCGAAGGCCGCCATCCGGCTTTCCATCTGCGAGGTGGTGGTGAAACGCACCTTCTCGCGTAGCCCTTCCGGGCTGAGGTCGCGGTAGCGCACCGTGCGCTCGACATAGGTCCCGCTGCCTTCGCGTGCTTCGGCACCGCCGGCGATCACGAAGCTCGGCGCCGTCGAGCGCGTCGGGCGCGTGAAGGAGAAGGCATAGAACGACGGCTCGGACGGCGGGTCGATCTCAGGGCAGACATTGCTGCGCGCCACCGGATTGGTGGTGCCGTCGAAGATGCCCCATTCGGACAGCGTCTTCACGTAGTGCAGATTGAACGCGCGAAAGCCCTCTTCGCTGAAGGCCGCCGGTGAGCGCAGCTCGCAGGCGCAGAACGCGGTCAGCGGCCGCCCTGCCTCCTGGATGAACTTCGCCGCGAGCGCAAATCCCTCGGCCAGCGGCACGAGGCGGTCGAAGCGAACGCGCTCGATCTCATAGCCGTCATCCGCGGCCGCGCCGGCCGAATACTGGAACACCGACGGAATGAAACGGTAATGGCCGAGCGAGAATTCACGCGTCATGTCGAACCCCTATTCCAGTTGAATGCGAATGCCCTTGGCACCGTTGAGAAGGCGCTTCAGGTGAAAGCCGGCCAGCGCATCGTCGGCATGCATACCGACCAGCGCAGCAAAGGCCGGCATGGCCGCAGGATCGCCGGCCTCCATCTTGGCAAAGGCCTGGGAATACAACGCGGTTTCCGGCGCCTCGAATTTGGCCGGCGGCAGCGGCTCGAACGCGCGCAGCGGCTCGCTGCGTCCGCGCAGCATCAACTCGCCCACGGGGCGGCCTCGAAAATTCTCAGCCGCCTCGGCGACGCTGGAGCTGACGCAGATGCGGGTACCCAGTTGCTTGTTGGCAGCTTCCAGCCGCGCCGCGATGTTGATGGTGTCCCCATACGCGGTGTAGTCGAAGAAGCGGTTGCCGCCGAAATTGCCGACCAGTGCCGGCCCGGCGTGAATGCCGATGCGAGTGGCGCCGAAATCCACGCCCCTGCCTTTCTGGCGCGTGCAAAAGTCCCGTGCCCAGGCATCGAGATCATGGGCGCAGGCGACCGCACGCGTCGCATAGTCCGGCTGATCTCCGGGCGCGTTGAACAGCACCTGGATCGCATCGCCGATGATCTTGGCGACTGTCCCCTCGTGCTCGAAGACGACTTCGGTCATCCCGCCAACATATTCGTTGAGGAGCTCGCCCAGCATCTCGGGCGGTGTATTCTCGACCAGCGACGTGAAGCCGGTAATGTCCGTGAAGATGGTCGCGATATCACGCCACTGCACCTCGATCCCTTCACCCTCGCCGCTTGCTGCCAGACGCTTGGCGAGCTCGGGCGAGAAATGGCGCGACAGAGAAGCGTGAGCGCGCTCGGCCTCCATCTGGCGGCGTCGCACCTCGCGCAGCATCTCGACATGGCGGATCGTTTTCTGGATCGTCATTTCCAGGTCGGCGAAGTCGATCGGCTTGGTGAGGAAGTCGAACGCGCCGCGGTTCATGGCGGTACGGATGTTGCTCATGTCGCCATAGGCCGAGACGATGATGGTCGACTTCTTGTCCTCCGCCTCCTGGAGCTTCTGCAACAGCGACAGCCCGTCCATGCGCGGCATGTTGATGTCCGAGACCACCATGTCGACGTGCGGATTCTGCTCGAGCGACTCCAGCGCCTCAAGGCCATCACGCGCGAACATGATGGAGACGAGCCCGTCGCGGATCTGCCTGCGGAACTTTTGCAGGATCAGCGCCTCGAGATCCGGCTCGTCATCGACGAAGAGGATGGTCGCAGTCATGCGGCTTGCTCGAGCCTCGTGTCGATCTCCTGCCTCAGTAGCCCAAAGTCGATCGGCTTGGTGAGGAGTCCAATGGCGCCGCGCTCAATCGCCTTCCGGCGCGTCTCGGCATCGCCATAGGCCGTGATCATGATGACGGGAACGTTCGGATGCTCGGCACGGACCTTGGGCAGCATGTCCAGCCCGCTCATGCCGGGCATGTTGATGTCCGACAGGATCAGGATCAGCGAGGGGTCGCGAACCTCGGCGGCGCGCTTCAGCGCATCGGGCGCGGACGGCGCGAATTCCATCTGGAAACGGCCGGCACGCAGGTCACGCCGGAACTGTTGCCGGAACAGCGCCTCGACGTCGGGCTCGTCGTCGACGACCAGGATGTAAACGTTCAAGGCTTGCCTCCGGTAGTGTCCCCTGCCGCCATCGCACGCGGCAGCGTGATGATGAACTCGGTGAATACACCGGGCTCGGTGTTCACGTCGATCGTGCCGCCGTGCTGTTTCACGACGATGTCATGGCTCATGGAAAGGCCGAGCCCGGTCCCTTCGCCGGCCGGCTTGGTGGTGAAGAAGGGATTGAACATTTTCTCCTTCACCTCAGGCGGAATTCCAATGCCGTTGTCGCGGATCCGGATCTCGACCTTGCTGCCGAGGTTTCTGGTCGTTGCGCTCAGGGTAGGCTCGAACCCGACCGCCGCGCTCTCCTTGTGCTTCGCGGCGGCATAGAAGCCGTTCGAAATAAGGTTGAGAAAGACACGCGTGATCTCCTGCGGATAGATGTCGATCATGCCGGCGGCGGGGTCGAAGTCGCGCTTGAGCGTGACGTTGAAAGCGGGCCGTTCGGCACGTGCGCCGTGATAGGCCAGATTGAGGCTCTCTTCCACGATCGCGTTGATATCGGTTGGGCGATGCTCGCCTGAGCCTTCGCGCGAATGCAAAAGCATGTTCCGGACAATGGAATCGGCGCGCTTGCCGTGCTGCACCACCTTCTCGAGATTGCTCTTCAGCATGGCGGTCAGCTCGTCGATCTCTTCCTTGGTCTTGCCGTCGAGCGTTGCTGTTTGCAGGACCTCGTTGAGCTCGTCGATCAACTCGGTCGACACCGAGGAGAAATTGTTGACGAAGTTGAGCGGGTTCTTGATCTCGTGGGCGATCCCCGCCGTAAGCTGGCCGAGCGAGGCGAGCTTCTCGGTCTGGATCAGGCGATCCTGGGCGGCGCGCAGGTCATCGAGGGATCGCGACAGTTCCCTGGTGCGCTCCTGGACTTCCTCAAACAGTCGGACGTTCTCGATCGCAATAAGGGCCTGGTCTGCAAATGTGGTGGCGAGTTCGATCTGCTTTTCGCTGAAGGGACGCACGACATGTCGCGTCAAGACGAACACCCCGATTGGTGCCCCCTCTCGAAGCAGAGGCACACCAAGCATCGTACGAACGTTAGAGCGTCTTCGAGCGGACGAAGGCGCATATTCCGGATCGGCCTGCACATCCGGAACATGAACTGTCTTGCAATCGAGCAAGGTACGTCCGACGACACTTCCCCGTTCCGGTACAGAAGCAAACGTCCGAAGCTTGTTCTCCTGCTCCGCGTCAAGACCGCAGCTTGCTGCCAAATAAAAGACGCCATCCCGGGGCCGGAAGATCGTTCCTTCGTCAGCGTCACACAACCGGGCCGCCGACCCGACCAGCGTGTCAAGCACGGTTTGCAAATCGAACGTCGAGCGGCTGATCACCTTCAGCACATCGGCGGTTGCGGTCTGCTGCTGCAGTGATTCCCGCAATGCTGCGGTCCGCTGCTCGACCTTGTTTTCGAGGTCGGCATAAGATTCATGCAGGCGCGCACCCATGTCGTTGAACTGATGGGCGAGTCCCTCGAGCTCATCGCCGGTTTTGATCGAGATGCGCTGGGAGAAATCGCCGCCGCCGATCCGCTCGGCGCCGCTGCGCAGCGCCTGGATCGGTCCGACCATGCGGCGCGCGAGAAATATCCCGGCAAGGACCGCGAAGATCGAGGCCATGAGCAGCACGAGCGCAAGCCGTTCCAGCGAGGCGTAGAGCGCCGCATAGGCCTCCTCGACCGGCAGCTCGACGAACATGGTCCAGCCAAGCGGGGTGATCGGCGCGGACGCCGTCAGAACCTTCTGTCCCTGGATATTGGTCGCCTCCTGCAAGGCGTCCGGCATGACGCCGCCGCTGGCTTGCGCCGCGCGCACCTGCGCCAATCCCGACATGTCGGTGTTGCGCAGCACCAGGCTGATGTCGGGATGCGCAATCAGGCGCCCCTCCGGGCCGACCACATAAGCGTGGCCGTGCTCGCCGACCTTGATCTGGGACACGACGTCCCAGATCAGCTTGAGGTTCACTTCGGCGATGCTCACACCGGCATCCTTGCGCGCACCGGCGAGCGCCAGCGTCATGTAGGGCTCAGACTCCCGGCGAAAGTAGACCGGCCCGTAATAGACCTTGTGCGCGGCCGCCTCGGTGAACTTTGGATCGCTCGAGAGGTCGATACCGCTGTCGATCGTGTCCATGGCGAGCCGCGAGACGCGCAGGCGCTCCTTGCCCGTCGCGTCCACCTGAGCAAGCTCGGTGATCGCAGGCACCTGGCGCAACAGCCGCAGCGCGTCGAACCGGCGCTGCTCGATCGAACCCGTCGACCACGGCAGTTGCGTCGTCCAGCCGAGCTGGCTCTCGATCTCCTTGACGAACTGACTGATCTTGGCAGCCGCCGCCTCGGCCTGCTCGTGCTGGACCCGGATCAGCGCGGCCTTGTGCTCGCGATAGTAGAAGAAGACCTCGAACAGGCCATTGGCCAGCAGCGCGATGGCGACGACTGCCACGAACAGCGCGACGTATTTGGTGAACAGCCGGGTCCGGACCCGGGGCTCCGCCGCCGCACCGGACACGGCGGCTTCCGTGGCTGCGTTCGGCAGCGGCCTGGCCTGCGGGGTGTCGGGGTGGACGGAGATGCTCATCCAGGCAAGCCTAGCAAGAAGGCCGGACCTTGTCTCTCGTCGCGGTGAACAAGGCTACTCGATCACTTCATCCGCCAGTGCAAGCAACGTGGGCGGAACGTCCAATCCAGCCTTTCGGGCGGCCTTCAGGTTAACGGCAAGCGGATAGCGGACGGGCCGCTCGAACGGCAGATCGGCCGGCTTGGCGCCGCGGAAGATGCGATCCACGAAGGCTGCCGCGCGCACCAGCGACTCCCCCACATCGGCCCCGTACGACATCAGCCCCCCGTCGCGGACCAGGAAGTCATACTCGTAGATCGCCGGCAGCCGCCTGGATGAAGCGAATTCGAAGATGCGCTGGCTGCTCGAAATGGTCAGCGCGTCGGCGACCATCAGCATGGCATCCGGCGGATCGGCGGTCATCGCCGCGAACGCCTGGTCGAGATCGCCAGATTTCCTGACGCCGAGCGCCTGAACGGTGATCCCGGTATCCCGCGCCACTTTCGCCGAGGCCTCGTAGCGCAGGGTCATGCCAAGGTCCTGCTCGTTCCACAGCATGGCAACCTTGTCGAGCCGCGGAGTGATTTCCTCCAACAGCTGGAGCCGCTTCGTGGTCAACTCGGCCGCAACGTCCGAGATGCCCGTGATGTTGCCCCCGGGATGCGTCAGGCTCTCGATCAGATGCGTCTCGACAGGATCGCCGACACCCCAGCCGACAACGGTCGGGATGCCCGCGGACTTTGCTGCGACAGTCGCGGCGTAGCCAAAACTCACGAGGACCTCGGCGCCGCCCGCTTTCAACTCGTCGATCAGGGCCGGCAGCTTTTCGACATCACCACGAGCGCCGCGCGCCTCGAGGACAAGATTCTTGCCGAGCACATAACCTCGTTGTGCCAGCGCATCGACGAGCATCTTGCCGAGTTGATCCGTTGCGGTTAGCGGCACGACCGGCTGGATCGTGCCGAGGCGATAAACACGGTCGGCGGTGTCCGCCGACGCAATGTTCGGCGTTGCCAGAGCGGCCCCACCAAGAAGTGCCAGAAAATCGCGCCGTTTCATCCAGACGACCTGTTCCAGGCGCCCATCACGGCGCCAGAGCCATCATATTACGAGATCTCGGACGATAAAAAAAAAGCGGCAACAGCCATTGCTGTTGCCGCTTCGCACGTAATTGATCCTTGCTCGATCCTGTGTCAGGTCGGCCGCAGTGCCTTGGAGCCGACGTCGAGATCCTTGACCTGCTTGTTGCGCTCGGAATCCGCCGCCGCGCGATGGTCGGTCGCCAGCACCACATACACCGCCGGCAGCACGAACAGCGTGAACAGCGTGCCGATCGACATGCCGGCCACGACGACCAGACCGATCGAGAAGCGGCTGGCCGCGCCCGCCCCGGACGCGGTCAGCAGCGGGATCAGACCAGTCACCATCGCGGCCGTAGTCATCAGGATCGGCCGGAGGCGGATGCGGGCCGACATTTCGATGGCCGAACGGCGATCGAGCCGTTCGTTGACCTGGAGCTCGTTGGCGAACTCCACCATCAGGATGCCGTGCTTGGTGATCAGGCCGACCAGGGTGAGCAGACCGACCTGGGTGTAGATGTTCATGGTCGCCACGCCGAAGAACAGCGGGATCAGCGCGCCGACGATCGCCATCGGCACCGAGATCATGATCACCAGCGGGTCGCGCAAACTCTCGAACTGCGCCGCCAGCACCAGGAAGATGATGATCAGCGCGAAACCGAAGGTGATCGCGAGCTGGTTGCCTTCCTGCACGTATTGCCTGCTGTCCGCGAGATAGTCGTGGCTGAAGCCCTGCGGCAGCTTCTTGGCCTCGCCTTCGAGGAAGTCGACCGCAGCGCCGACGGTCACGCCGGGCATCGGCACGGCCGAGAAGGTCGCCGAATTGAGCTGATTGTAGTGCGTCAGCGAGTTCGGGTCGGTCTTGGTCTTGATCGAGACCACGGTCGACAGCGGGAGCTGCTGGCCGGTGTTGGTCGTCACATAATAGCCACCGAGCGATTCCGGCGAGAGCCGGTCGCTGCGCGGCACCTGCGGGATCACCTGGTAGGAACGGCCCTCGAGATTGAAGCGGTTGATGTAGTTGCCGCCCAGCAGAACCGCGAGCGTGCTGCCGAGGTTCTGCATGTTGACGCCGAGATCCTGCGCCTTGGTGCGGTCGATCGTGACCTCCACGTTCGGCTGGTTATAGGCGAGGTCGCTGTCGGAGACGATGAACATGCCGCTCTTGCGCGCGGCTTCCTTCAGCTTCTCCATCTGCTCATAGACAGTCTGGAAGCTGGCGGTGGAGTTGATCACCATCTGCACCGGCAGGCCGCCCGGCCCGCCCGGCAGCGGCGGCAGGTTGAACGCGAAGGCCTGCACGCCCTCGATCTTGGAAAGCTCAGCCTGCACCAGCGGCTTCAGCTGGATCGAGGAGCGCTTGCGCTCCTCCCAAGGCTTGAGCAGCATGCCGGCGATACCGCCCTGCGGCCCGTTGATGCCGTTCAGCACGAAGCGCAGATCGGTCTCGGGGAATTTCTGGAATTCCTTGTCGAGCTTCTCGCCGTAGTAATCGACATAGTCGATGTTGGCGTATTTCGGCGCCTTGGTCACCGCGAACACGATGCCCTGGTCCTCCTCGGGCGCCAGCTCCTTTGAGGTGTGCATGTAGAGGAAGCCAACGAGCCCGAGGATCGTCACGGCGAACAGGCCGGTGATGGCCTTGTAGTCGAGCGAGCGGTCGAGCCTGCGGCCATACCAGCGCGTCAGCGCGCCGAACACCTTGTTGACGAGCTTGGCGAAGCGGCCCTCCTCGGTGTTCTTGAGCAGCACCGAGCACATCATCGGCGACAGCGTCAGCGCGATCACACCGGACACGATCACCGAGCCCGCGAGCGTGAAGGCGAATTCGCGGAACAACGAACCGGTGAGGCCGCCGAGGAAGCCGATCGGCGCATACACCGCAGCGAGCGTGATGGTCATGGAAACGACGGGCCCGACGATCTCACGCGCGCCTTGCAGCGCCGCCTGGACCGGCGTCTTCCCCTCTTCCAGATGGCGATGGATGTTCTCCACCACGACGATGGCGTCGTCGACCACGAGACCGATCGCAAGCACCATCGCGAGCAGGGTCAAGAGGTTGAAGCTGAAGCCAAGCGCCAGCATCAGGGTGCAGACGCCGATCATCGACAACGGGATGGTGACGACGGGTATGATCACCGAGCGGAGCGAAGCCAGGAACAGGAAGATGACCACGATCACGATGACCACGGCTTCGCCCAGCGTCTTCTCCACCTCGTCGATCGAGGATTGGATGAACTTGGTCGAGTCGTAGGCAACCTTCATCTTCATCGACGGCGGCAGATTGCGTTCGAGCTCGGGGAACAGCGCGCGCACGCCCTTGACCAGCGTCAGCGGATTGCCTTGCGGCGTCGCGTTCACGCCAATGAAGATCGCATGCTCGCCGTTGAAGGCGACGCTCGCATCGGTGCTCTGCGCGGCGAGTTCGACTGTGGCGATGTCTTCCATCCGCACGAAGCCGCCATCCTTGGCCTTGACTATCATCTTCCTGAACTGGTTGACGTCGGTCAGGCTGGTGTTCGTCGAGATGTTGGAAACGATGAGATAGCTCTTGGTCTGGCCCGCCGCGGACTGGAAGTTGTTGGCGGCGATCGCGGCCGCGACATCGGCCGCCGACACGTTGCGGCCGGCCATCTTCACGGGGTCAAGCCAGAGCCGCATCGCAAAGGTCTGGCCACCCAGAATATCGGCCGAAGCCACGCCGTCGACGGTCGACAGCACCGGCTGCACCACGCGCGTCAGATAGTCGGAGATCGCCGAGCCCGACAGCTCCTCGGACGAGAAGCCGAGATACATCACGGCCGTGGTCTGGCCCGTGGATTTGGTGACGATCGGATCGTTGGATTCCTTCGGGATCAGATATTTGACCGAGTTCGTCTTCGCCAGCACCTCGGTGAGCGCCTGGTTCGGATCGAAGTTCAGCTTGATGTAGACCTGGATCGTCGAGGTGCCGAGCACCGAGGACGAGGTCATGTAGTCGACGCCTTCGGCGGAGGCGACCGCCTGCTCGATCGGCGTCGTGATGAAGCCCTGGATCAGGTCCGCGGACGCGCCGGGATAGACGGTCGTGATGTTGATGACCGTGTTCGACAGCTTCGGATACTGCCGGATCGGCAGCACCATCGCCGCGCGCAGGCCGATCAGCAGGATCAGCAGGCTGACGACGACCGACAGAACCGGGCGCTTGATGAAAATATCGGTAAAGGCCATCGCGGCGATCTCGATTTCTATGTCTCAAGAAAAGTGATCCGGCAGAGCCGGATCACGTGAGTGTATTTGTCAGTAGCGCGGCGGCTGCGCCGGGATCTGCGGCGGCGGGTCGGTCGAAATCGACACCGCCGCGCCCGACTGCAGCTTGAGCTGGCCGACGGCGACGACCTTGTCGCCCGGCTTCACGCCCTTGATGATTTCGGCGCGACCGTCGACCCGGTTGCCGGTCTGCACGAAGGTGCGCACCGCGCTCAGGCTGGTCTTGCCGTCCTCTTCCTTCTTCTCGGTGATCACGAACACGGAGTCGCCGTACAGCGTGTAGTCGACTGCCGTCTCAGGCACTGTGATCACGGCCGGCTTGTTCGGCAGTACCACCGTGGTGGTCACGAACATGCCGGGCTTCAGGATCTTCTCCGGATTGGCGACGGTCGCCTGCACGCGGATGTTGCGGGTGTCGGTCGCGATCTGCGGCTCAATCGTGGTGATCTTGCCGTCGAAGGTGCGGCCCGGATAGGCGTCGACCTTGAGCCGGACCGGCTGGCCGACCTTGAGGCTGCCCGAATCCTTTTCCGTCACAGTGAAGTTGGCCCACAGCTCCGACAGATCGGTCAGCGACACGATCGCCGTGCCGGCCGTCAGATACTGACCGACCTCGACCTTGCGGACGCCGAGATCGCCGGAGAACGGCGCACGGACCAGCTTCTGCGAGATCAGCGCCTCGGTCCTGGCGATGCCGGCCAGCGCCTGGTCGTAGGCGGCCTGCGCGGAATCGACGGTCGCCTGCGGACCGAACTGGCGCGACGCCAGTTGCTTGGCGCGGTCGAGCGAAAGCTGCGCGACGGTCGCCTGTGCCTTGTAGTTGGCAAGGTCGGCCTGATCAGGCGCGTCGAACAGCTGCACCAGCGGCGTGCCGGCCTCGACGTGCGAGCCCGGCTCGAACTTGATCTCGGTGACCCGGCCGTTGACGTCGGCGCTGACATCGACCTGGTGCACGGCGACAAGGCTGCCAACCGCGGTCAAGAGGTTCGGCACCACCTCGGACTTCGCCTCGGCCGCGCTGACCGCGACCGGCGGCGGCTTGTTGTTGGCGAAGAACTGCTTGATCATCTCGCCACGGAAATAATTGAACCAGACGAGGCCGCCGACGAGCACGCCCAGGAGCGTGCCGACGATGATGAACCAGAGCACCGGGCGGACCGGACGCTTGGGAACCTTGCTGTCGATCGGTTCGCCCGAAATCTTGTGTTCGGCTACGATGTTCATGTCATGCACTTTCTGCAATCGCCGTCTTGCCGGCACCCGGCGCCAATTCGCGGCCCAAATGCGAAGCAATTGCGGCGTCGTTAAGTCCGATACCCCTCAGGAGAAACTCGCAGAGCTGGCGCTCCAGATCGTTCGCCTTGCCGTAAGCCAGACAGGGCACGGCCGGTAGCCTGGTCAGCGCCGCCGTCATCACTGTGTGATGCGCGAACCAGAACAGGTTGAGCGGCTCGTTGCTGAACGGCCGCGCGTCGCCGGCGGCGACCGCCCGCTCGAGCGACGCGACGAAGACCGCCCCGATCAGCTTCTCGATCTTGGCATATAGCAGACGGGCGAACTCGCCATCATCCAAATGACTAGTGGCCATCAGTCGCAGGCGCTGCGCCTCCTCCTGATCGGGGCCGTCGGCGATCTCCATGAAGTGCTGGACCATGCCGCGGATCACTTCGACCAGGGTGGCCGTCGACGGCTTCCGCTCGAGCAGTTCGGTGAGCGCCGGATCCGCCTCGCATTCGTCGCTGAGGATTTCGGCGTAGAGCGCCGCCTTGGACGGGAAATGCTTGAACAATAGGGCTTCGGAAATGGCAGCGGCGGCAGCCACGCTCTTCGTCGTGGTACCGATATAGCCGTGTCGGGCGAAGCAGCGTTTCGCGGCACCGAGGATCAATTGACGCCTCAGGTCGCTCGTCATACGCAATGAGCTCATGCTGGTGAGTAAGCACTCACCCACGCAAAAGTCAAGCATTATGTTGCATCGCAACCTCAATGGGTTGCAGATTCAGCAGAAAATGGCTCCGCTTTCCCCTCTTGAGGGGGCCGGCGTCGCCTGAGGCGGGCGGAATCAGATCGGCTGGAAGCCGAGGTCGCCGCGGAGCCGGTTGACGATGTAAGTCCCGTCCCGGCTTGGTAAAATCCGTTCGACGTTGGCGCTGTCGATCTTCACATTGGCAAAACGCGGCCCGGCCGAGACGTCGTGGACGGCTTTGGCAAAGGCCTCGACCTCGGCCATGGTCGAGATCGACTGGCTGTCCTTTATACCGCAGGCCCTGGCGACGCCAACGAGATCTGCGGCCGCGGAGGTGTGGCTGGTCTGGCCGCCGGTCTCGCCATAGACCTCGTTGTCGAGCACCACGATCGAGAGGTTGGACGGCTTCTGCAGGCCGATGGTGGCCAGGCTGCCCATCCCCATCAACATCTCGCCGTCGCCGGTGATGACCAGCACCGGCACCTTCGGCTGCGCCAGCGCGAGGCCCAGCCCGATCATCGCGGCGCCACCCATGCCGCCCCAGAGATAGAAGTTGCGCGCGTGGTCGCCAGCGGCGGTGATGTCGTTGGTGGAGGCCCCGAGGCCGCCGATCGCAACGACGTCCTTGCGGTTCGCAAGCAGCGCGGACACCACCCGGCGGCGGTCGAGGAGATTGGCCTTGCTCATTTGGTGAAAACCTTGGCGCCAATCAGGCGCTGCGACAGAAGGACGGCGGTGGGGGGTCAGGGCGTTGTAGGCCTGGGCTGCGGCCGCTTCGAGCACGGCCGGCACCTCGGCCGCGTTCGAGGCGCGCAGCACCTTGACGCCCGACAATTCGAACACGCCCTGCGTGGTCGATCCCATCGGCACCTGCCACGGATTGAACTCGCCCCACTCGCCGCGCATGGTCACGAGCGTGAGGAACGGAAAGCGCAGGATCGGGATCAGCGACAGCATGTTGATGCAATTGCCGACGCCGCTCGATTGCATCAGCAAGACGCCGCGCTGCCCGCCGGTCCAGGCGCCGGCCAGCAGCGCCACGCCCTCCTCCTCCGTCGTCAGCGGAATGCCGCGCATCGTGGGCGAGGCCAGCACCCGCTGGATCAGCTTCGAATGGCCGGCATCGGGCACGTAAGGCACCTGCCGAACATCGAAGCGTTGCAATGTCGCAAAAATTTCGTCGGGCCAAAGAGTGCTAGACTCAGGGGCCGTGTCGGCATCAGCGCGGGCGTGCATTTTCCTGTCCGGTCGACTTGCAAATCACGGCACGACTGTAGACGGTGATCCGCACCGCTCGAAAGAGCGAAAACGGCATATCGGTCTCAACCGGCGAGTATGGCGGCATGAACGCAAGTGCGAAAGAACTGGCGGCCAATTTCGATCTGGAGAAGCTGACGCCCGAATTCTACGACGATCCCTACCCAACTTATCGTGCACTGCGGGAGAACGATCCGGTCAAGCGCCTGCCGAACGGCACCGTCTTCCTGACCCGCTATGACGACCTCGTCACCACCTACAAGAACACAAAATCCTTCAGCTCGGACAAGAAGCGCGAGTTCGCGCCGAAATACGGCGACACGCCGCTCTACGAGCACCACACCACAAGCCTCGTCTTCAACGATCCGCCCTCGCACACCCGCGTGCGGCGCCTGATCATGGGCGCGCTGTCGCCACGCGCGATCGCAGGGATGGAGCCTGATATCATCAAGCTGGTCGACGGCCTGCTCGACGCCATCGCCGCCAAAGGAAGCTGCGAGCTGATCGAGGACTTCGCCGCATCTATCCCGATCGAGGTGATCGGCAATCTGCTCGACGTGCCCCACGACGAGCGCGAGCCGCTGCGTGACTGGTCGCTGGCGATCCTCGGCGCGCTCGAGCCGGTGGTATCGCCCGAGGTGGCTGCGCGCGGCAACAAGGCGGTGACGGATTTTCTCGCTTACCTCAAAACGCTGGTCGCGCGACGGCGCGAGAAGCCGGGCAATCCCGAGCGCGACGTGCTGACGCGCCTGATCCAGGGCGAGGAGAATGGCGAGCGGCTGACCGAGAAGGAGCTGCTGCACAACTGCATCTTCCTGCTCAATGCCGGCCACGAGACCACAACCAACCTGATCGGCAACGGTCTCGTGGCACTGGACCGGAACCCGGGCCAGAAGCAGCGGCTGATCGACAATCCCGAGCTCATCAAGACCGCGGTCGAGGAGGTGCTCCGCTACGAGAGCTCGAACCAGCTCGGCAACCGCATGACCACGGAGCGGGTCGAACTCGGCGGCGTCGTGCTCGATGGCGGCACGTCGGTGACGTTGTGCATCGGGGCGGCCAATCGCGACCCCGCACAATTTCCGGACCCCGAACGCTTCGACATCGCGCGCACGCCGAACCGGCATCTCGCTTTCGCCACCGGCGCGCATCAATGCGCCGGCATGGCGCTGGCGCGGCTCGAAGGCGCCATCGCGATCTCGCACTTCCTGGCGCGCTTCCCGAACTATGCCGTGAGCGGCCAGCCAGTGCGAGGCGGACGGGTACGGTTCCGCGGCTTCCTGAGCGTGCCCTGCTCCATCGGCTGAGAATTTCTGAACGAGCCGCGCATGATCGGTTAGAATACGCGAGGCGCATGAGCTGTGAGTGACGAAGGATGAGTAGTCCGCCAGTGACCGATTTCATCGCGAGGGAGGCGCGCTTCGGCGCCCGCAATTACGAGCCGCTCGGCGTTGTCCTGTCGCACGGCGAAGGCGTGTTCGTCTGGGACACCCACGGCAACCGATATCTTGATTGCCTCTCCGCCTATTCGGCACTCAACCAGGGCCACTGTCACCCGAAAATCCTGGCGGCGATGGTCGAACAGGCCGGTCGACTGACCCTGACTTCGCGGGCATTCCACAACGACCAGCTCGCTCCCTTCTACGAAGAGATCGCGGAGCTGACCGGCTCCCACAAGGTGCTGCCGATGAACAGCGGGGCCGAGGCGGTGGAGAGCGCGATCAAGTCCGTTCGCAAATGGGGCTATGAGGTGAAGGGGGTGCCCGACGGGCAAGCCGAGATCATCGTCTGTGCCAACAATTTCCATGGACGCACCCTCGGCATCGTTGGTTTCTCGACCGACGCGGCGACGCGCGAACACTTCGGACCTTTCGCGCCGGGCTTCAGGATCATTCCGTTCGGCGATCTCGCCGCGCTGGAATCGGCGATCACGCCGAACACCGTCGCCTTCCTGGTCGAGCCGATCCAGGGCGAAGCCGGCGTCATCATTCCGCCGGCAGGCTATTTCACGGGAGTGCGCGAGCTCTGCACCGCGCACGACGTGATGCTGATCCTCGACGAGATCCAGACCGGGCTCGGTCGCACCGGCAAGCTGCTTGCGGAGCAGCACGAGGGCATCGAGGCGGACGTGACGCTGCTCGGCAAAGCTCTGTCCGGCGGTTTTTATCCGGTCTCGGCCGTGCTTTCCAACAACGAGGTCCTCGGCACGCTGAAGCCCGGCCAGCATGGCTCGACGTTTGGTGGCAACCCGCTCGCCTGTGCGGTGGCGCGCGCGGCGCTGCGCGTTCTCGTCGAGGAAGGAATGATCGAGAACGCTGCGGTGCAGGGCGAGCGCTTCCTGCAAGGCCTCAGAAGCATCCGCGCCAACACCGTCCGCGAGGTGCGCGGACGCGGGCTGATGCTGGCGGTCGAGCTCAATCCCGAGGCTGGACGGGCGCGCCGCTACTGCGAGGCTCTGCAGCTCGAAGGCATCCTCGCCAAGGATACCCACGAGCACACGATCCGCTTCGCCCCGCCGCTGGTGATCACCAGCGACCAGGTCGACTGGGCACTGGAACGGATCGCGGCCACCCTTACACGGGATTTGGCCTAAGGCCTGCCTGCGTCGGAATACCGCAATGCCGGCGGCGGCCGAACGATTTGGGCGCCTGCGCGTTGACAGTTGCGGGCGACTCGACGAGCGGAGAGCTGCAATCATGCTTTCGCGTGGTGTTTGCTTTACGGCGTTTTTGGTTGGTGTTTCGATACTAGCGGCGGACGTCGGCGTGTCCGCCCAGGATCACCATGGAAGGGGTGGACCACCGGGGCCGGCTGCACGACCGGCAGCACCACCGCCGATGGCCCGTCCGGCGGCGCCGCCAGCCATGGCGCGTCCCGCCGCACCGACATTCCATCCTCCTGCCATGCCCCAGCGGCCGGCGATGGCGCCACATCCGGCGCCCCACATCGCCTCACCGCCGCCGCGTCCGACCCCACACTTTGCTGCACCACCGCGAGCTTCCCCGCACGTGGCGGCACCGCGGCCGACACCGCATATCGCCGCCCCCTCACCCCGACGCGCACCACCGGCCGTGAGCGCGCGGCCATCGCGACAGGAGCAGGTGGAAGAGCGCGCGCAACAGCGTCAGCAGCAAATCCAGCAACGCCAGCAGATCACGCAACAACGCCAGCGCGACGCGCTGACGCGCCAGAGCACGGAACGGCAGAGCCGCCTCGATCGGATGCAGCAGCGCGTCCAGCAATTGCAGTCGCAGAAGCCGGAAGGCCTACGGGCCCAGCGTGCACAGGAGCGGGCGCTGCAGACACAGAACCGGCTGCTCCAACGCGAACAGAGCATGCAACAGCGGGATCAGGCGCGCTTGCAGCGGTTGGGACCTGAGCCGACGACTGTTGGGCGAGCCGCCACTGCCGCCGCCGTGCAGGCCGCCGAGCGCGGGCGATTTGCGGAGCGTTTCCGCGAGCATGCCACCCCGCAAAGCCAAGCGGCGCTCATCACCCGCCAGAGCGGCTGGGCTCCCCGGCAGGCCTGGCGGCACCGTCATCCTGCGGTCTTCGTGGCGTGGCTTGGGCCGGTGTTCTGGCCGTATGCCTATTCCGATATTTTTGACTACACGTTCTGGTCCTACGCGTACGACCCCGGCTATTGGGCCTATGCCTACGACGACTTCGTCGACACCGTGTTCTGGGGCGGGGCTGGCGCCTATTCCGCCTATGCCAGCATCAACCCGAGTGACTATCCGCAAGCCGGTGCGAGTTACCGCGCGCGCCGGGGCGCCAGCGTAAGCCCGCAGACGCTACGACAATTGTGTGACGCTCCGGACAAAGGCGTGACCGCATGGCCGTTCGCGTCGATCGCCCAGGCGGTTCGGCCGACGCCCGAGCAGCGCACCCTGCTCGACGACTTGAAGGCCGCGGCGGCACAGGCCGCCGATGCATTCAAGCAATCCTGCAATGACTCGTATGCGCTGACGCCACCCGGCCGCTTGCGCGCGATGACGAACCGCGTCAGCGCGACGCTCGAGGCGGTGAAGATCGTGCGACCGGCGCTCGAAAAGTTCTATGGCTCGCTCAGCGACGAGCAGCAGGCGCGTTTTAACGCGCTCGGCCCAAATGTCGGCGAGCGTTCGCAGCAGCCGCAGCAGCAGGAGGCAAATGCCCAGTCCGAAAGCTGCGGCGACCCGAAATCCAGCCTGACGCGGCTCCCGATCGAGCGGATCGAGGCGGTGGTCCATCCGGCGGGCAAGCAAAAGGAAGCACTCGACCGATTGAGCGACGCGACCAATCAGGCAGTTAAAGCCCTGCAGGCTGCCTGCCCAGATGACGTGCCGCTGACGCCGGTGGGGCGACTCGAAGCGATGCAGAAACGGCTCGAAGCCATGCTGAAAGCTGCCAATCGGGTGCAGCCGGCATTGGACGAGTTCTATGCGACGCTGAGCAGCGAGCAGAAGGCGCGCTTCAACACGCTGCCCCAGACGGCAAGCCAGTGACCGCCACCAGCATTGCTTGGAGTGTCGCCCCTAAACCACGCTTCGGTGCCGCTCGATGCAGGTGCGCAGCACCTCGTCGATCGGCTTGCCCCACCAGTCGTTGGAGAAAATCTCGATCTCCGAATAGCCGGTGTAGCCTTGCGCCTCGACCGCGGCGCGCACCGACTTGATGTCGATGATGCCGTCGCCCATCATGCCGCGGTCATTGAGGATGTCCTTCGTCGGCACCATCCAGTCGCAGACATGGAAGGCCAGCAGGCGGTCCTTGCCGGCGCGCGCGATCTGGCCCATCAGCTCCGGATCCCACCAGATGTGATAGACGTCGAGCGCGACACCGAGCATGCCGCTACGACCGGGATCGAGCCGGTCGCAGATGTCGAGCGCCTGCTTTGTGGTGTTCACGCAGGCGCGGTCGGCCGCATAGGCAGGGTGCAACGGTTCGATGGCCAGCGGCAGCTTGGCCTGTCTGGCGTAGTCGAGCATCTCGGCAAGGGCTTCCTCGACCTGCGTCCGCGCTCCCGCGATGTTCTTGGACGCCTCGCTGCCGGGCCGCGAATATTGCGGCAGGCCGCCGACGACCAGGACGATGCAGGAGGCGCCCAGCGCCTTGGCTTCATCGACGCAGCGCCGGTTGTCGTCGCGCACCTCGCCCCGGCGCGACGCGTCCGAGGTGAACATGCCGCCGCGGCAATAGCCCGAGAGATCGAGGCCGGCATCGCGCACCGCGCGCACGGCGCGGTCGAGACCGACGGAAGCGACCTGGTCGCGCCAGGGGTCGATGGCGCGGATGCCATGCCTGACACAGGCATCGATGATCTGAACGAGGTCACCCTGCTTGCGGACCGTCGCCGTGTTCAGCGACAGCCAGCGGTGGTCGGACGAGAAATCGCGCATCAGGATTCGATCCCGTGCGAGGCCAGCACGGTCTTCATCCGCCGCGTCGCCAGCTCCGGATTGGCGAGCAGGCCCGCCCGATCGGCCAGGCGGAACAGTTCCGCCAGATGCAGCATCGAGCGCGTGCTCTCCTGGCCGCCGGCCATAGTGAAGTGATCCTGGTGACCGTTCAGATAGGCCATGAACACCACGCCCGTCTTGTAGAAGCGCGTCGGCGCCTTGAAGATGTGGCGCGACAGCGGCACCGTCGGCCCCAGCACGTCGTGGAAGCCGGCCTCGTCGCCGGCAGCTAACCGCGACAGTGCGTAGGAGGCCGCCGGCGCGATCGCGTCGAAGATGCCGAGCAGCGCGTGCGAAAAACCCTGCTCGTCGCCGGCGATCAGCTCCGCGTAGTTGAAGTCGTCGCCGGTATACATCTTGATGCGCTTGTCCAGCCGCCGGCGCATGTCGATCTCGCGCTGCTTGTCGAGCAGCGAGACTTTCACGCCGTCCACCTTGCCGGCGTTGCCGTTGATGATGGCCACCGCCGTGTCCATCGCCTTGTCGAGGTCCTTGGTGCCCCAATAACCCGTCAGCGCCGGATCGAACATGTCGCCGAGCCAGTGGATGATCACGGGCTCGCGAACTTGCGACAGCACGCGGTCATAGACCTTCGCGTAATCGTCGGCGTTGCGGCCGAGCTTGGCCAGCGCACGCGATGCCATCAGGATGATGCGGCCACCAACCTTCTCGACTGCCGATATCTGCTCCGCATAGGCGCGGATCACATCGTCGATGGTCTTGGCATCCTCGACCGCGAGATGATCGGTGCCCGCCCCAGAAAACACCAGCGCATTGCGGCGCTTGGCGGCAGACACCGAACGCGTGATCAGCTCCAGAGAAGTCGGCCAGTCCAGCCCCATGCCGCGCTGCGCAGTGTCCATCGCTTCCGCAACACCGAGGCCTAGGTCCCAGACGTGCTCGCGGAAGGCGATGGTCTTGTCCCAGTCGACGGCAACCGAGAGCCAGGGATCGTTGTCCGCGAAGGGATCGACGACCGTGTGCACGGCTGAGAAGGCGATGCGGTTCAGCGTGCCCTCGAGCTTTGCGGGAAAGCTCCGCGACGCCGCGAGCCGGTAGGTCTCGATGGACCGGTCGGCTTTCGGCAGCTTCAGCGACAATGACGACATCGGCTGGACGGGTTTATTCATGATTTCGGACCTTTCCCCGTCATTGCGCGGAGCGAAGCGACGAAGCAATCCAGCCTCCCTTCGCGGAGGCGTTCTGGATTGCTTCGCTTCGCTCGCAATGACGGCTCAATACACATCGAGACTTATCCAATAGACCTCAGGCCTTGATCGGAGCGACGTCGATCCAGCGCCGCTCCTTCCAGCTCTTCAGCGCGCATTCGGCAAGCTGCACGCCCTTGGCGCCTTCGAGCAGCGTGAATTTGTAGGGCGCATCCTCGTAGACGTGGCGGATGAACATCTCCCACTGCTCCTTGAAGCCGTTGTCGTAGGTGACGTTGTCCGGCAGCTTCTGCCAGTCGCCATAGAAATCGTGCAGCCGCTTCTCGTCGGGATTCCACACCGGCCGGGGCGTCGCCTGCCGCGCCTGGATCATGCAGTCGGTCAGCCCTGCAACCGCCGAGCCGTGCGTGCCGTCGACCTGGAAGGTGACGAGGTCGTCGCGATAGACGCGCGTCACCCAGGACATGTTGATGTGGGCAATGACGCCGCCCTTGAGCTGGAACGTCGCATAAGCGGAGTCGTCGGCGGTCGCCTTGTACTTCTTGCCCTGCTCGTCGAAACGCTCGGGGATGTCGGTGTTGCCGATGCAGACCACGCTCTCGACCTCGCCGAAGAGATTGTCGAGCACGTAGCGCCAGTGGCAGACCATGTCGAGGATGATGCCGCCGCCGTCCTCGTCGCGGTAATTCCAGGACGGCCGTTGCGCCTCCTGCCAGCCGCCTTCGAACACCCAATAGCCGAACTCGCCGCGCACCGAGAGGATGCGGCCGAAGAAGCCGGAGTCGCGCAGGAAGGCGATCTTCTTCAGGCCGGGCAGGAACAGCTTGTCCTGCACCGTGCCGTGCTTGACGCCCTTGGCGTTCGCAAGTTTCACGACTTCGACGGCTTCCTCGAAGTTCGTCGCGATCGGCTTCTCGCAATAGACGTGCTTGCCGGCATTGATGGCCTGGGTCAACAGGCCCGGCCGGGCCTGCGTGGTCGCGGCGTCGAAGAACATGGTGTCGTTCTTGTCGGCGAGCGCCGCGTCGAGGTCGGTGGTCCAGCGCGTAATGTTGAAGCTCTTGGCAAGCCCCTCGACCTTCTCGGCGCTGCGACCGACGAGGATCGGATCGGGCATCACGCGGTCGCCGTTCTTCAGCCTGACGCCGCCCTGGTCGCGGATCGCGACGATCGAGCGGATCAAATGCTGGTTGAGCCCCATGCGGCCGGTGATGCCGTTCATGATGAGGCCGAGGCGTTGGGTGGTCATGCCGATTGCTCCTGAAGTGATTTTGGCTGTTCGAGCGGGCGAAGCGCCGACCAGTCCGGATGGACCGACGTCGCAAAGCCCGTTGCGTTGAGCGATCCCGTCAGGAGATCGCCGTTGTGAATGGAGAGGCGGATGCCCTGCCCGGCATCGGCATAGAGATCGGGATGCGCGGCTGCGAAGGCCTGCGCTTCAGCGACCGGCGTCTCGCCAAAGCCGTCGACATAGTGATGGCCGTTGCGCTCGGCATGGGTGACGCCGATCAGGGCGCCGAGCGCGAGATCCTGCTGTACGGCAAGGCCCGCCTGGCAGGTGAGGTCCTCGCCGGTCACGAAGAACCTCTCGCCGCCCGCGCTCCATTTCGCCGCACGCGTCGCGTTGACGACGGACTTGTAGAGGCCCTTGCACGACTTCGACGAAATGCCGCAATAGCCAAGCGCCCGCGCTGCGGGGAATGCATCGTAGGAATCGTCGGCCTCGTCGATGATGAAGCCGTGCGCCGCCAGCGAGCCGAGCGGCGATTGCCTCGTGACATCACGTGGCATCGGCTGCTCGACATAGAGCAATCGCGACGCAATCGGTCGCAATGCGGGATCGAGATCGAGCCGGTCCATCAGCGCGCGCAGCGCGGCGAGATCGGCGTACTGCTCGTTCGCGTCGAGCGTCACCTTGTAGCCGCGTCCCAGCGTATCGAGTTCCTTGCCGATGCGCGCCAGGCGCGCCGCATCGTCGGCGGGATCGCCCGACAGCTTGAGCTTGAAGTAACTGGCACCGGCGTTCTCGCGTACGTCCGCAACGCCACCCTCGCCTTCGACCGTATCGTCGAGACCGACAGTGTGCCTGACAGCAACACGCTGCAGCGGCTTCCGGCCGGAGAGAAACGTCGCGACGTCCACTTCCTTCAGGTCCGGTGATAGCCGCGCATCGATGCCCGCGATGTTGCCGGCCATTCCATCGAAGAAGTTGGTCTCCGCGGCGCGCAACAATGCATCGAGGATCGCCTTGTCGATTTCCGCAGGGCCATAAGCCGCAGCAAGCGCCGGAATATTCTTTTTCGCACAGGTCGCGATCTGGGCGCCGATGCACGAAGCATGCAAATCGAACGCCGTCAGGAATCCAGTCCGCGCCAGATAAAGGCCGCGCGCGATCTCCAGCGAGCGGCGCAAGCCGTCGACCGTCTGCGCCGGCGATAGCTCCGGCCGCTTGTCGAACCATTTTGGCACCAGCAGCTCGGCGCTGGCGCCGACCGCGGTTCCCCTGCCCTCGACCTCGATCTCGGCCCTTACGAACAGCTGCGGCGTCGCGTCGATGGTAATCGCGCCAAAGCGGAACGGCCGCGCGAAACGCGTCGGTCGTTCGAAAAATGCGATGTCTCGCAGCTTCAGGCGCGGCGCCATGATCGTTAGTCCAGTGCACCTTGCGAAAAGAAATGCTTGCGGATGCGCTGCACGAGCTCGGTGAAAACAGGGTCGGCCATCACGTCGAGCGAACGCGGGCGCGGCAGCGGCACATCGTAGATCGCAGCGACCGCGCCGGGCCGCTCGGTCATGACCAGCACGCGGTCAGCGAGGAACACGGCCTCCGGAATCGAGTGCGTGATCAGGAGCACCGTCTTCTTCGTCTCGCGCTGGATTCGCATCAGCTCGACATTCATGCGCTCGCGCGTCAGCGCATCGAGCGCGCCGAACGGCTCGTCCATCAGCATGATCCTGGGATCATGTACCAGCGCGCGGCAGATCGACGCCCGCTGCTGCATGCCGCCGGAGAGCTGCCAGGGCAGTTTCTTCTCGAACCCTTCCAGCCCGACAAGCCTCAGCAGCGCCTTCGCGCGATCGAGATACTCTTGTCGCGGCAGCCGCTTCATGTCGATCGGCAGCATGACGTTGGAGAGGATGTTGCGCCATGGCAGCAGCAGCGCGTTCTGGAACACGATGCCGACATTGCCATGCGGCTTCGTCACCTTCTCGCCCTCGACCAGCACCTCGCCGGTGGTCGGCGGCAGCAAGCCCGAGATCAGTTTGAGCAGCGTGGACTTGCCGCAACCGGACGGGCCAACCACGACAAAGAACTCGCCGTCGTTGATATGGAAGTCGATCGGCCGCAGCGACGGCACATCGCCGTCGCGCGTCCGGTAGGTCTTCGACACGCCGGACAGCGTGATGCCTGACGCATCGCCACCAGCCCGGTCGCTCACCAGTCTCAGATGCGCGGCCGGCTGCACGTCACCTACCACCTTCGTTGCTGGGGTCATCTAATCAAGTCCACTCGGCGATTATGAACCGTCATTCCGGGGCGCCCAAAGGGCGAACCCGGAATCTCGAGATTCCGGGTCTGGTCCTCCGGACCATCCCGGAATGACGGTACTTGTTTCACGAGCCGCTCTTCGGCAGATAGTCGTTGGTGTAGAAGGCCTTCGGGTTCTCCTTGGCCTTGGCATCTAACCCGCCATATTCGACCATCAGATTGACCGAGTCCGTCATGTTCTGGTCGGTGACCTGGAACGGCCGCTTGGTCTTGGTCTCGGGCGTCCGGTAGAGCGGAATGGTCAGCTCAAAGCCCTGCGTCAGCGTGTCGATCTTGCCGCCCTTCGGGTTGGCATCGAGGATCGACTGCGCCGCGGCCTTCGGCTCCTTTTCGGCGGCCTCGACCGCCTTGGTCGTCGCCGACATGAAGCGGCGGACGAGATCTGCGTTGGCCTTCACATAGTCGGAGTTGGCGATGATTCCCGAGGAGACCATGTTGATGCCGTAGTCGGCGAACTTGATCGGATAGACGTCCTTGCCGGTGGCGTCCTTGATCTTCATCGACTGGTCCATGACGTAGCCGAGCAGCAGATCGGCCTGGCCGTTGATGACGGCATTGAGCTTGGTCTGGCCGTCGCCGGCAACCGTGTGGAAGTCACTCTCTTTCAGGCCCGTCTTCTTCAGGAACAACGGCCAGATCTGGGTCATGGAATCGGCCGGCGTGATCGCCACCGTCTTGCCCTTGATGTCCTCGGGCTTCTTGATGTTCTTGTCGACAAAGCCCATGGCGGACATCGGGCTGGTCTGGAGCAGCACGCCGGTCGCGATCACGGGCGCGCCCTTGATCGCCGCGCGCATCATGGTGGGAACGTCGACATAGCCGAAATCGGCGGTCTTGGCGGCGACGGCCTGCGTGGTCGCTGCGGAGCCGCGGCCTTCCTGGATCTCGAGGTCGATGCCCTCGGCCGCGTAGATGCCTTTGGCCTTGCCGTAATAGAACGGCGCGTGCTCGCCATAGACGTACCAGTTGAGCATCAGCACGACCTTGTCGGCTGCCTGCGCCGGCATGGCCGCGAATACCAACAGCGCCACCGAGACAGCCCCAATCAATCGCTTCATCATCAGTCTCCCTTGCCCTTGTTGTTTCGGCCGTTGGTGGCCGTTCGTTGCTTTAGTTATTGTTTGAGCATGATCTTATCGGAAAACCGCTGCACACTTTGCGCTAACGCGGCCCTCCGGGTCCGGATCATGCCCTAAGAGGCGAAAATGACGTCTTCGCGCTGGCTAACATGCCAGGGAATGACCAGCTTCTCGATCCGGTCCACGATCCAGAACAGGATCACGCCGAGCAGCGCCAGGATCACGAGGGCTGCGAACATCGTCGGCAGGTCGAAGGTTCCGATCGAGCGCTGCATGACGTAGCCGATGCCGGAATTGGAGCCAACGAACTCGCCGACGACAGCGCCGACCACGGCCAACGTCACCGACACCTTGAGCCCGGAGAAGATCGCCGGAAGGGCATGCGGCAAGTTCACCGCGCGGAAGACCTGGAAGCGGCTTCCCTGCATCGCGCGGGCGAGATCGACCATGTCAGGATCGACCGATTTGAAGCCTTGCACGGCGGAGACGACCACCGGGAAAAAGCCGAGCAGGAAGGCGGAGATGACCTTTGGAATGATGCCGAAGCCGAACCACACCACGAACAGCGGCGCGATCGCGATCTTGGGCACGGATTGGGAGAACACCAGCAGCGGATAGACGTAGCTCTCCACCGTCTTGGAGCCCGCGATCAGCATCGCCACGGGAATGCCGAACAGCGCGGAGAGCAGGAAGCCGCACACGGTTGCATAGGTGGTCGGCCAGGACTGGCGCAGCAGTTCCGGCCAGTCGGTGCGCAGCACCGCGACGACATCGGCCGGCGCCGGGATCTGGTAGGCGGGGATCTTGAACAGCCGGATCGAAAGATCCCAGGCGACCACGATGAAGACCAGGAACAATAACGGCCGCACCCAGGCCGCATTCAGTATCTTGGACACCGCACCTTGCGGCTTCGGCTCGGCCACGTCTCACTCCCGGCATTCTTCGTCGTTCGGAGGAGTAATTAACCCGTTGGATAAATACTGTCCAGCGCTTTCCCTGTGACGTTTTGCGCCGGTTCCCGGACCTTTGGGTGAGGGTCCGGCACACACCTCCTCTCGTGTCCCGGACGCGCTGCAGCGCACCGCTGAAGAAGCGCTGCGCTGCATCCGGGGCACGAGAGCGAGACGTGGCGCACGTCTGTCCCCACCTCGTCATTGCGAGCGCAGCGAAGCAATCCAGAGCCTTTCCGCAGAGCCAGCCTGGATTGCTTCGCTGCGCTCGCAATGACGGAGCTTGCGGCAACAGCATAGTTCGATCAATTCGCACCTCACTCGCAGGCGCAATTCCCCCCTCGCAGACACACCTCCGCGTTCTCGCGGCGCATTTGCCCGAGCTTTGCTTCTCGCTTGGCCCTATCTCGACAGAAAGGGCGCAGGGAAGGTCGGGCGCCGGCTGGCACCCGCAAAACCCCCCGTGCTGAACAGATGCGCACGCAACGCACAGGGGAGACACAGGGCAGCCGAAACCCGGCCTTCCCTGCGCAGTGGTTTGACGGCTTATGCGCGCTCTCCCCGGAGACGAATTCCCTTTGCCTCCGTCGCCTCACGGATTGACGGTGCATCGAGGTCCGGTTGGATCGATGCACCTCCGCTCGGCTTGGCCGTAGCAACGACGGCCAGGACCACACGGTTTCGCCGTACGCGTCAGCGCCGTTCATCGAACACGGCTTGCCGGGGGCTCACGGGTTCGGCTCAATCCACTGCCCCGCCCTGCACCCTGCATCCGCGCCGACGCTGCCCGCGTCCACCGCAGCCCGGCCCGCAGTCCGTGACGACTCGCGATCCGCCCCTTTCGTGGGCCAGGATGGGCACGCTATACGATAAACCGAAATTTCTGGAAAGTAGAATATTTTGACGCCCACCGATTGACCCGGTTATGGCGTGTTTTGCCCGTCGGGCACCGCAAGGGCTTGTAGCCTTGTAGCCAGCATGGGGAGACGGAACAGTCGCGCATCATCTTCAGTGTCATTCCCCGCGAAAGCGGGGAATCCAGTACGCCGCGCCTTCTCCGCATCCCGCTGCTGCCTCTGGAATACTGGATCGCCCGATCAAGTCGGGCGATGACAGCTGAGGGTGCGGACACACCTGCAGGACTGCGCAACTAAACCGTCTGCGCCACGGCAGCGCGCGACTTCGGCGCCTTGGCGATCTCGAACAGCGCGGCGGACCGCCCTGTCAGCGCGGCCACCACGAGGCCGACCATGTGTGCCAGCCGCTCGTCCTTGGCGTCCTTGGCGAGCAGGTCGCGGCCGAAGATCACGCTGAGCGTCGCCGAGTTGGAGAGATAGAAGAAGCTGAGCGCCGCGATAGAGATGTAGAGCTGCACGGGATCGACGGCGACCTGGAAATCGCCACTGTCGACGCCGCGCCGGACCACTGTTCGAATCATCTCGACGAAGGGCGAGTGCATCGACTTGACCTTGGTCGAGCGCTTCAGATGCTTTGCGCGCGCAAGGTTCTCGGTCTGAAGCAGCGACAGGAATTCCGGGTTGCGGAGAAAGTAGTTCCAGGTGAACTCGATCAGCCGCCGGATGGCCTCGGGCGGATCGAGATGTTCGAGATCGAGCCCCCGCTCTTCGCTGCGGATCTTGTCATAGGCGCCTTCGAGCACCGCGAGGTAGAGCTCGTCCTTGTTGCCGACGTGATAGTATAGCATGCGCTTGTTGGCGCCGGCCTTGGCCGCGATGCGGTCGACGCGCGCGCCGGCGAGCCCATGGGCCGAGAACTCCTGCTTGGCGGCTTCGAGAATGCGCAGCCGCATCCCCTCGGGATCGCGCTGCCACTTCAGATTTTGCTTTGCCTTCGCCAAACCGGTTGCTCGCTGGGTGCTCTCACGACGCATGTAACACGCGGGCGGGCGTTTGAGAATGAAGGATGAAGCGCCTCCGCGTCGATGCCACATGTTTCCGTCATTCCGGGGCGCGCCCTTTTGGGCGCGAGCTACGGTGCGCAATTGCGCACCTGAGAATCCATCGCGCGGCAAGACGCGTGGACGAATGGATTCCGGGCTCCTCGCTGCGCGACGCCCCGGAATGCCCCCTTCAATCCACCGGCTTCGGCGAGCGCTCCAGCAGCACGGTCTGGATGCCGCACGTCCCGCTCCGCACGGTCATGATCCGCGTGCCCGGCTTGCGGCCGTTACGCACCTCGGTGACGTCGAGGCCGGCGGCGATCAGGCGGGCGCGCGTGGCGTCGATATCGGCCACCCGCCAGCTCAGGCCCCAGAGGCGGTCATGGCTGGAATCGCCACCCGCCACCGGCCGGCGCACCACCTCGACGATGAGGTCGCCGCAACGGAAGAACATCAGCTGGCCCCAATCCTGGTGCGAGCGGTCGAGCGCCAGGTCGAGCCCGAGCCGCGCGCCATAGAGCGCGGCGGCGCGGTCGGAATCCTCGGTGGTGATCACGACGTGGTCGAGCCCGTCGATCGGCGCGGCGTCGGTCACGGCCGACAGTGGCCGCTCCCTGGCGAGCTCGAGGAAGAACATGCGCACGCCGCGGGTGAGTTCGGTGGCGGCGCGCGTGCGCTTCCAGTGCAGAACCGCACCGCTCTCGACGTCGCTGCTTTCGACCTCGGCGACACCATCCGGCTTGAGCGCCACCCGCTCCAGACGCCGGTGCATCTTGCTCATGTCTGCGACACGAAAGCACAGGCTGGCGAGCACACCTTCATGGTCGTCGAGCAGCGCGCGCATGCGGTCCGCGGTCACGCCGGAGCCGCTCGGCGCCATCAGTTCGATCGACATGTTTTCGAGCGTGAACAGCACGCGGTCGGCGCCTTCGCCGGAATTCTGCCAGGCAGGCGCGCGCCCAAGCAGCGTCTGATAGGCCGCCTTGGCCGCACCGATATCCTTGACCAGAGCGACGACGTGATCGAGGCCGGTGATCATATTTCCCCCATTTGATCGACCTGGAACAATGGACCGAAAGACGGCGTTTGTCCGGGCTTGGCATTGGCCGGTGATGGTCGTATTCCGGCACCATGCTGACCTCAAGCGCCCCGGCGGCAGTTTTGCGAATAATTTCAGCGTCCCCGGAGCGGAACCGGTGCTAGAGTAAGCCCGCCGGCCGGGACCACCCAGCGCATCACGGACAACCAATGCAGGCCCTCTTTATCGGACAGACCTATATCGACGTCGTCTTCATCACCGACCAGATGCCGACCGGCGACGAAAAGCACGTGGCAAAGGACTACGCGGTCTCCTTCGGCGGCAATGCGGTCACGGCGGCGTTCTGCTGCGCCAAGCTCGGTATCGTGCCCGATCTCATCGCCACGGCAGCCAATGACTGGCTGGGACGCATGTTCCAGGACATGTGCGCGAAATACGCGATCTCGCTGCACGGGCGGAAGGTGAACCAGTCTTCGCTGTCCTTCATCATGCCCAAGGACGGCAAGCGCGCCATCGTACGCTGCCGCGACGACGAGCACATCCATCCGTTCCCGATGCTCAATCTCGGCGGCTGCCGCGCGCTGCATGTCGACGGCCACCAGCCGGACGCCGCGATCCACTATGCAAAGGTCTGCCGCGAGGCCGGCATCCTGACCTCGCTCGACGGTGGTGGCCTGCGCACCAACACGCATGAACTCCTGGAATTCATCGACGTCGCGATCGTCGCCGAACGGCTGTGCGAGCAGATGGACCTGACGCCGGAGAAGATGCTGGACTATCTCAAGGGCCGCGGCTGCAAGATCGGCGGCGTCACCATGGGTGAGAAGGGCCTGCTCTGGTACAACGAGACCGGAGCGGTCGAGATCATGCCGGCGATGCCGATCCCGCGCGAGCGCGTGATCGACACCAACGGCGCCGGCGACGTCTTCCACGGCGCCTATGTCTATTCCTACCTCGCCCATCCCGGCAAAAGCTGGCGCGAGCATTTCGACTTCGCCCGCGCCGCCTCGACCTTCAAGATCCAGCGCCTCGGCAACGAGGCCGGCCTGCCGACCCTTGTCGACATCGCCAAAGTCAGGCACGAGTTCGAAGTCAGAGTGTAGACTTCGTAAGGGTGTGACTTCGCAGAGGGTTTCATGGGGCGCGTCTTCGTCGCCGGCAGCATCAACATGGACGTGGTGGCGACGGCCGATCGCCATCCCAAAGTCGGCGAGACCGTCGCCGGCCGGCAGGTGCTGTATTTTCCGGGCGGCAAGGGTGCGAACCAGGCGGTCGCCGCGTCGCGGCTCGGTGCCGAGACCACGCTGATCGGGCGGCTGGGCAAGGATTCATTCGGGGCTGAGCTGAGGGCGTTCCTCGGCAATCAGGGCATCGATCTCGGCTCTATCCGCGAGACGGCCGAGGCGCATACCGGCACCGCCATCATCACGGTGGCGGAGGCGGACAACACGATCGTCGTCATTCCCGGCAGCAATGCGCTGGTCAGCGCTGATGACGTCGCGGATGCGCCGCTGGCGAAGGGCGATGTCGCCGTCAGCCAGTTCGAGATTCCGCTGCCGACGATCGCAGCGTTCTTCCAGCGGGCCCGTGCGGCCGGCACCACCACGCTGCTCAACCCGGCGCCGGCGCAGACAATGTCCAGCGAGCTGCTCGCGCTCGTCGACATCCTCGTGCTGAACGAGACCGAGCTCGGCCTCCTCGCCGGCGCCGAGCTCTCCGAGGGCGATACCGCGGAGCGGATCATCGATGTCGCGCGGCAGCTTCAGGCGCGCGAGGACCAGACCATCTGCGTCACGCTCGGCAAACGCGGCGTGCTCGCGCTCGCCGGCCGCGAGGAGCTTTCGGTACCCGGCCGTGTGGTGAAGGCGGTCGACACCACTGGCGCGGGCGATTGCTTCGTCGGCGCGCTCGCCGCGCAACTGGCTGGCGGCGCAGCCTTGCGCGCCGCGCTCACCTTCGCCAACGCCGCCGCCTCGATCAGCGTACAGCGGATGGGCGCGGGTCCATCGATGCCGACGGCGGCGGAAGTGGCGGCGACGTTGTAGGCTTTTTCTTCACCTCGCCCGCTTGCGGGGCGAGGGAGAAAATCTCACGCCAGCGCGCTCTTCAGGTCGAAGCTCTCATCCGCGGCCTGCTCGGGCGTGATCGAACGGTCCATGCCCAGCAGCCTGCGGCCGAACATGTGATCGCCGGCGCGGTTGATCGACTCGATGCCGAGCAGCTTCTCGCCGTTGTAACAGAACGCCGAGAACGCCTTGCCGGCGGGATCGCCGCGCAGGACCACGCGGTCATAGCCGGTGGTGAGGCCTGCGATCTGGAGCTTGTCGTCGCCCTGGTCGCTCCAGAACCAGGGATGGCCGTCATAGGCCTTCCTGTCACCGGTCAGCCGCGCCGCGAGGCAACGGGCGTGGTCGGTGGCGTTCTGCACCGATTCCAGCCGCAGCGATCCGCCGAAGCGCGGGCTGGCGAACAGCGCGCAGTCGCCGATCGCCGAGATGTTCGGATCAGCCGTCGAGAGAGACTCGTCGACAATGATGCCGGCGGCGACCGGTAAGCCCGCTTCGGCCGCGAGCTCGATGTTCGGCAACACGCCGACGCCGACCACGACGAGGTCGGCCGGCAGGTGCCTGCCATCGCTAAGACTGACGCCGGTGACCTTGCCGCCCTCGGCCTCGATGCTGGTTGCCTGCACACCGAGGTGAACACGGATGCCGGCCTCGCGATGCCGCGCCTGAAAATATTCGGAGACCTCCGCCGTCACCGCACGCGCCATGACGCGGGGGGCGAGTTCGAGCACGTCGACCTCAAGCCCCTTGATCCGCGCGGTGGACGCGAATTCGAGACCGATGAAGCCTGCGCCGATGATCACGGCCCGCTTCTTCGACGGCATGACTTTGCGCAGCGCCTCGCTGTCGTCGAGGATGCGTAAGTATTTCACGTCAGGCAGATTCGCATTGGGCAGATCGAGCAGCCGGTTGCGCGCGCCCGTCGCCAGCACGAGGTGGCCGTAGGCAAGCGTCTCGCCCGAGGCGAGGAGCACTTTGCGCCCCGCGCGGTCGATCGAGACGGCGCGGCCCGCGATCAGTTCGACCTTCTGGTCGTGGTAAAATTTCTCCGGCCGGAACATCAGGCTCTCCGGTCCGGCGGAGCCCTTGATATAGCCCTTGGACAGAGGCGGCCGCTGATAGGGCAGATGCGCCTCGTCATTGATCAGGCAAACGCGGTCGGAAAAGCCCGCCTGCCGCAGGGATGCCGCGACCTGGTAGCCACCATGGCCGGCACCGACGATGATCACCGGACCCTCCGTCATTGGAACAGCCCATTTCCGGAGACACGAGCGTGACCCATGTCGTCTCCTCTCTCGCTGATATTGGCTTGGCTAGCCTAGGAGGAGCCGGCGCTCGTGTCCGTCCCTAGACGAAGGCCGCCCATTTGAGCCTATCGCCCCGCCTTAGGCAAGGGCCCGGAAGCAGTACGGCGAGACCACGGCTGGGGATTGTCTCCCCTCGCCTTCTGCGATTTAGTTGCACCAACGACCTCTTGCCGGGGATTTCCGATGCCTGCTCCCATCTCCCAACCCGATGATCCCGCCCTGCTGCGGATCGACGGTCCGATTGCGACCATTACGCTCAACCGCCCCGCCGCGTTCAACTCGATCAACCTTGCGATCGCGCAGAAGCTCGAGCAGCTCGCGGCCTACATCGAGAGCACCGACGAGATCAGGGTCGTGGTTCTCGAAGGCGAAGGCCGCGCCTTCTCTGCCGGCGGCGATCTGCAGACGATCGGCGCGGCCGCCGAGGCCAACACAGTGACGCCGGTCGTCGGCGAACTGCTGAAGCATTATCACGCCTTCATCGAGATCATCCGACGCATGCCGAAGCTCTCCCTGTCCAGCGTGCACGGCTCGGCCGCCGGCGCCGGTATGGGCCTGGCGTTCGTCACCGACCTCTGCATCGCCGCGGAGGATGCCAAGTTCACGCCGGCCTATGCCAAGATCGGCGTGTCGCCGGATGGCGGCAGCACGGTCGGCATCGTCGGCACGGTCGGCTCCCGCCGCGCGCTGCAGATCTTCCTGTCCGAGGACAATTTTACCGCACAGCAGGCCCATGAATGGGGCCTGGTTGCGAAGGTCGTTCCCGCCGCGGAGTTGAAGGCGGCCACGCGAAAATTCGCCGAGCGTCTCGCGCAGAACCCGCCGGCGGCGATCGCCGGCACCAAGTCGCTGGTCTACCAGGCCGCCACCACGCCGGTGAAGCAGCAGCTCGACGCCGAGGAGCACAAGATCATCATGGCGATGAATACGGAGGAGTTTCGCGTCGCCGTCAAGAAATTCACGAGCAGGGGCAAGTGAGCGCACCGACGCCGACACGCTCGTTCTACGGCCTGCGCCATGGAGCGACCGACTGGAATCGCGAGGGGCGATTCCAGGGGCGCACCGACAACCCGTTGAACGAGGACGGCCTCGGACAGGCGCACGCTGCCGCGGATGTGCTGAGGGGCATCCGCATCAGCCGGATCGTGAGCAGCCCGCTGGTCCGCGCGCTGAAGACGGCCGAGATCATCGGCGCGGCAGTCGCGGTGCCCGTGGAGGTGGACCCCGGTATCATCGAGTTCGACTTCGGCAGCTTTGAAGGCCTCCCCGTCCGCGACATGATGGCAAAGCATGGCGTGAAGTCGGCCGAGTCTCGTGTCCATCCTGCCCTCCGACGGCGAGACCTGGAGCACCATGACCGAACGGTCGCTGCGCTGCGTTTCCGGTTGGCTCGACCGTCACGCCGGCGACAAGCTCCTGTTTGTCTGCCATGACGCGGTGATGCAGGCGATGGCGAAGTCGCTATGCGGCAGCTATTTCAAGAACAGCCACGGCACACCGTTTCGCTACGTCCGCGAAACGGTGCACTGGCGCGTTGAGCAAGTCATCACTTAGGACAGATGTAGCCCGTGCCCGCCGGCGACTTGAAGCAGCCGACCGATTCCGGCAGCACGTACCGCGGCAGCCACAACACCACGCTCGGGAAGTAGATCACGAACGCAATCGTGGCGAAGAACACGAGGTAGATCGGCAGTGCCGCACGCAACGCCTTGGCAAAGCTGATGCCGACGAATTTCGAGGCCATCAGCAAGACCAATCCGTAAGGCGGCGTGATCAGGCCGAAGGCGAGCGTGGCAATCAGCACCACGCCCATGTGCACGCCGTTGATGTCGCCCGCTTCTGTCAGCGCGTTGACCAGGGGCATGAAGATGATGATCGTCGGCACCGGCTCGATGAAGTCGCCGACCACGGTGAACAGCAGCACCATCAGCAGCATGATCAGGTGCGGATCGTTGCCGGCGATCGAGGTGATCATTTCGGCAATGTAGCTGGCGCCGCGCAAATAGGCGAGCATCCAGCCGAAGGCGTTGGCGGCGCCGATGGTGATCAGCGGCAACGAGAAGATCAGGCCGGCGAGGCAAAAATCGTACGGGATCTTTTTGATATGCCCGCGGTTGAGCGCGGGGATCACGACGAGCACGATCCAGGCCACGGCGACGACGCCGGCTTCCGTCGGCGTGAACCAGCCGGTGAGAATGCCGCCGAGCAGGATCACCGGGATCATCAGCGGCAGGGCTGCGTCGCCGGCCGCGAACACCACCTGCCGCAGCGGCGCGCGCGGCTTGCGCAGGCCCGAGGGGCCGAAGAAATAACAGTAGATCATCAGGCCGAAGCCGATCATCAGGCCCGGCACGACGCCCGCCATGAACAGCCCGGCGATCGAGACGTTGCCGACCGCGCCATAGACGACGGCCGTGATGCTCGGCGGCACCAGGGCCGCAATCGTCGAGGCGGACGCGATGATCGCGGCGATGAAGGCGGGCTCATAGCCCTCACGTCTCATCGGGCCGCCCAGCGCGCGGCTCATCACGGCGACGTCGGCCGTGGTCGAGCCCGACATCTCCGAGAAGAACATGCTGAAGACGACGACGACCTGCGACAGCCCACCCCTGATGTGCCCTACCAGCGACACCGAGAGGTTCGCGATCCGCACCACCACGTTGGCCGAACTCATGAGCTCGCCGACCAGGAGGAAGAACGGGATTGCCAGCAGCGCCTCGGAATCCACGCCGTCGAAGATCTTCTGGATGATGGCGGCGAGCGAAACATTCGACAGGATCGCGCCGATGAAGACGCCGGCCATTAGCGAGAACGGCACGGGCACGCCGAGATAGCCGAAGGACAGGAAGCAGATCGACATCAACACCAGGACAATTGGTGCGCTCACGGCTGCGCCCTCATCTGCGCGTCGCTGACGACAGGTGCCGCTCCCTCATCCGGCGGCTCGGGATGGTCAAAGCCGTTGCGCAAGCCATTGACGAGTTGCTCGATGGTGAACAGGCCGATCAGCACGCCTGACAACGGAATGATCGCATAGAGCGATGCGATCGGCGTGCCCGAGGGCAGCCTGAAACTGCCGAAGCCGCGCAGATAGTTCTGATAGCCGTACCAGATCAGGCAGAAGGCGACGCCGAGCACGACGAGGCGGATGAGCACTTCGACGATCAGCCGCGGCGTGCCGTGCATCGCCTCCGAGATCGCAGTGAGATAGAGGTGATCGTTGCGCCGGGTCGCGGCTGCGGCCCCAATGAAGATCGCGTAGATGAACAACGTCGAGGTGACTTCCTGAAGCCACAGCCAGGGGTGGCCGATCGTACGGGTGACGATATCAGCGGTCACCGAAAGCGAGAAGCCGAAGCAAAGCACGCCACAGAGGACCATCAGCGTCAGCTCGAGCCAGTCGAGCCAGCGCCATTTCAGGTGACGTTGCCGTTGCACCAGCAGTTTGTCGGCGATGGCCATTGGTTTCCCCGCCCTCCCGGAGCTATCGCATGTGACAGCCAGGAAGCTGCCGAACGTGCTCGGCCTGCATGGTTCGAGACGCCCGCTTTAGCGGGCTCCTCACCATGAGGGTCTGATATCTCGCCGCCAGTGGCGACCTCATCCTGAGGGCCCGCCGTAGGCGGGCGTCTCGAAGGATGGCCGCACGCGGCCTAATTAATCGACCGGATCAGGTCCTTGATCTTCTCGGCATGCGGGCCAAGTTCCTTGGCGAGCTTGTCGAGATAGGGATCGGCGATCGTCGTAAAACTCTTCTTGTCGACGTTGTCGACGATCTTGACGCCCATCTTCTTCAGCTTCTCGGCCGCGGTCCGCTCGAGCTCGAACGCCTTTTGCGGCTCCTTGGAGCTGATCTCGTTCGCCGCGGTCTGGACCCACTGTTTCTGTTCGGCCGACAGGCTCTGCCAGAGCTTGTCGGAGATGAACACCAGGGCGTTGTTGGCCTCGTGTTCGGTGATGTTCAGGACCGGCGCGACCTCGTAGTGCTTGTTGACGAGGTAGACGTTGATGCTGTTCTCGGCGACGTCGACCACACCCGTTTGCAACGAGGTGTAGACGCTGCCGAACGGCATGTGCACAGTCTGGGCGCCATAGGCCGGGAACATGGTGTCCTCGGTCGCGGTCGCCTGCACGCGGACCTTCAGGCCCTTGATGTCGCCGACATTGTGGATCTCCTTCCTGGAGTACATGTGGCGCACGCCCTGCGAGCCCGTCGCGATGACGTGCAGGCCCTGCGTGGTCTCGTCGATCATGGTCTTGAGGGCTTCGAACACGCGGGGATCGGCCAGCCCCTTGATCACGTGGTTCTCGTCGCGGAACAGGAAGTGCAGCGACATCACGCCCGCCTGCGGCGAGATCGTCGCGGTATTGGCCGACGAGATGATCGCGAATTCGATGTCACCGGATTTCACGAGCTGCAGCACCTGCGGCTCCTGCCCGAGCTGTGCGCCCGGATACTGGTCGATGATCATCGTGCCTTTGCTCAATTCCTTGAGCTTGTCGGCAAAGAGGTCGCCCGCGATCGAATAGCCGGTATTGCGCGGCTGGTCGTAGGCGAAGCGATAATGCTTCACCTCCTGCGCCCCGGCCCCGGTGACGAACAGGACAGCGGCAGCCACCACCAACCCACGCATGGATCGTGCAATCATCGTCTCCCCCTGTTTCTATCGCCCGCCGCTTCAGCGGTCTGAGCGCTCGTTCGAGTGGTTGATCAGCCTCTCTCAGTTTTCTGCTCAGTTTTCTGCTCAGTCTTCTTGCCAGTCCTCTGCGTGAAATCGAAGTCGCAGCCCTCGTCGGCCTGCATGATGGTCTCGTTGAACAGCCAGGCGTAGCCGCGCCGCGCCTCGTCCGGCGTAGCGGCCGGCTTCAAGGCGGCGCGCCGCCGCTCCAGCTCCGCGGCGTCGACCAGCAGCTCGATGCTGCGCTTGGCAACATCCAGCCGGATCATGTCGCCGTTCTGCACCAGCGCGAGCGGTCCGCCGACGGCGGATTCCGGCGTGATGTGCAGAACGATGGTGCCGAACGCGGTGCCGCTCATGCGCGCATCCGAAATGCGCACCATGTCCTTGGTGCCGCCGCGCGCGAGCTTCTTCGGAATCGGCAGATAGCCCGCCTCCGGCATGCCCGGCGCGCCCTTCGGGCCGGCATTGCGCAGCACCAGCACGTCATCGGCAGTCACGTCGAGATCGGGATCATCAACCCGGAAGGTCATGTCCTCGACGGATTCGAACACTACCGCGCGCCCGGTATGCTGCAACAGCTTTGGGCTCGCGGCCGATTGCTTGATGACGGCGCCGCGCGGCGCGAGGTTGCCGTGCAGGACAGCGAGACCGCCTTCCTTCTTGATCGGATTGTCACGCGGACGGATCGCGTCCTGGCCGGGCACGTCCTCCGCATTCGCGACGACATCGCGCAGCGTCTGGCCCGTGATCGTCTTCGCATCGAGATCGATGAGGTCGCCGAGTTGCGCCAGCAGCTTCGGCACGCCTCCGGCGTGATGGAAATGCTCCATGTAATGCTCGCCGGACGGCTTGAGGTCGACCAGCACCGGCACCTCGCGGCCGATCTGGTCGAAGGCCTCGAGATCGAGCCGGTGCGGCGAGCGATGCGCAATCGCGGTCAGATGAATCAAGCCGTTGGTCGAACCTCCGATCGCCTGGAGCACGACCTGCGCGTTCTTGATGGACGCCGGCGTCAGCAGTTCGCTCGGCTTCGGGCCCTTGGTCTTGGCCATCTCCGCGGCAACCCGGCCACTCGCCTCGGCGAGGCGGAAGCGCTCGGCATGCGGCGCCGGGATCGTCGCGCTCATCGGCAGCGACAGGCCGAGCGTCTCGATCATGCAGGCCATGGTCGAGGCCGTCCCCATCACCATGCAGGTGCCGACGGACGGCGCGAGGCGGCCGTTCACCGCCTCGATCTCGGCATCGTCCATGTCGCCGGCGCGGTATTTCGCCCACAGCCGGCGGCAATCGGTGCAGGCGCCCAGCACCTCGCCCTTGTGATGACCGACCACCATGGGCCCTACGGGAATGACGACGGTCGGCAGGTCGGCGCTGATCGCGGCCATCACCTGCGCAGGCAAGGTCTTGTCGCAGCCGCCGATCACGATCACCGAATCCATCGGCTGGGCGCGGATCATCTCCTCGGTGTCCATCGCCATCAGATTGCGCAGATACATCGAGGTCGGATGCGCAAAACTCTCGGCGATCGAGATGGTCGGGAACACGAACGGCATCGCGCCCGACAGCATCACGCCGCGCTTCGCGGCCTCGATGATGTCAGGGACATTGCCGTGGCAGGGATTGTAGTCGCTATAGGTGTTGGTGATGCCGACGATCGGCCGCTCCAGCGCGTCGTCGGAATAGCCCATGGCCTTGATGAATGCCTTGCGCAGGAACAGCGAGAAGCCGGCATCGCCGTAGCTCGTCAAACCCTTGCGCAAACCACTCGTCATCATGCCACTCCTTCCAATTTGCCATTGTGGTACAGCCTGCCCCTCGATTGTCAATAAGACTGGTCCATATCGTCGCATTTTCTGCCCTATGCATCGTTTGGTGCCACGAATTATTGACAATCAGCGCCGTCCCTGCTCCACAAGACGGACCGGCTAGGCGCCGGGAGGCTGAGGGATGACCGTCATTCGCACCGCAGACGCCATGATGGTCCGGCGCGACGATCCGGACGACGTCGTCGCGCGGCTGGAGGAGGACATCATCTTCGGCCGCCTGCCGCCGGGCGCGCGCCTGACCGAAGACGCGCTGATGTCGCGCTACGGCACCTCCAGGCATTTCGTGCGCCAGGCGCTGGTGGATGCTGAGCGGCGCGGCATTGTCCGCCGCGAGAAGAATGTCGGCGCCACCGTGCGGTTCTATTCCGCCGAGGAAGTCCGGCAGATCTACGAAGTCCGGGAGATGCTGACGCGGCAGGCCGCATTGATGATCCCCCTGCCCGCACCGCAAGGCCTCATCGACGAATTGACCGTCTTGCAGCGGCAGTATTGTGCGAAGGCCGACGTGCAGGATCTGCGCGGCATCCACGAGGCCAACGACACCTTCCACCTCGCGCTGTTTTCGGCTTGCAGCAATCCCTATCTGGTGCGCTCGCTCCAGGACTACATGAACCTGACGTTGCCGATGCGCGCAAAGAATCTCGCCGATCGCGACGGGCTGACGCAATCGCGGCGCCAGCACGAGCTGATGATCGAGCTGTTGAAGGGCCGCGACAGCTGGGCGCTCGCCCAGCTGTGCGTCGATCACATGCAGTTCAGCAAGTCGGATTATCTAGCGCGGATCGCGGGCGAGGAGAGCTAGCGCGGCCTTCGCCTCTCCCCGCTTGCGGCAGGGCGATCGTATATGAAGAAAACGCGTCAGGAAGTTCGCCTGCGGCCATCCTTCGAGACGCCCGCCTACGGCGGGCCCTCAGGATGAGGTCACGTTTCGCGGCGAGATATCAAACCCTCATGGTGAGGGGCCCGCCGTAGGCGGGCGTCTCGAACCATGCAGGCCGAGCACGTTCGGCAACCTCTCAACCGTCAGATCACGCCCTGCTTCTTCAGCGTCTCGATCTTGTCGGCATCATAGCCGAGCTTGCCGCCGAGAACTTCCTGGGTGTGCTCACCCAAGAGCGGCGGGGCGCGGTAGGTCTTGATCGGGGTCTCCGAGAAGGTCAGCGCGTTGCGGATCAGCGACAGCTCCGGCTCGAACTTGTGCTCGGTCTTCACCCGCATGCCGCGCGATTGGACGTGCGGATCGCTAAACACCTGCTCGAAATTGTTGATCGGACCTGACGGCACGCCGGCCTCCTCCAGCTTTTCCAGCCAGTAGGCCACCGGCTTCTTCAGGAACAGGCCGGCGAAGATCGCCATGATCTCCTTGCCGTGCACGACGCGGTCGTTGTTCTTGATAAAGCGCTTGTCGTTGGCGAGCTCGGGCTCGCCGAGCACCGCGCAGGTGCGCTGGAACTGGCCGTCATTGCCGACCACCAGCATCAGCTCGCCATCGGTGCAGCGGAACACGCCGGCCGGCATGCCGCCATTGCCCCAGGTGCCCCGGCGCGGCGGGGTCTTGCCGTTGACGAGGTAGATCTGGAGCCAGTGGCTGAGCGAGGCAATCACGGTGTCGAACAGGCAGACGTCGAGATGCTGTCCTACGCCACCATTGGCGTCGCGATTGTAGAGCGCCGAGAGAATCCCGATCGAGGTATTCATGCCGGTCATGTAGTCGACGATCGAGGGACCGACCTTCATGGGGCCCTCACCCGGCTCGCCGTCCATATGGCCGGTGACGCTCATCAGGCCGCCCATCGCCTGCAGAATGGCGTCATAGCCGGCGCGCGGCGCGTAGGGGCCGGTCTGGCCGAAGCCGGTCACAGAGCAATAGATGATGCGGGGATTGAGAGCCTTGATCGTCTCGTAATCGAGGCCGTAGCGCTTGAGATCGCCGACCTTGTAGTTCTCCATAAAGACATCGACGTCCTTGGCGAGCTCACGGATGATCGCCTGCCCCTCGGGCTTGGCGATGTTGACGGTGACCGACTTCTTGTTGCGGTTGGCGCAGAGATAGAACGAGTTGTTGTTGTTCGCCTTGCCCTCGGGGTCGGTCAAATAAGGCGGGCCGAAGGCGCGCGCGTCGTCGCCGGTGCCCGGCCGCTCGATCTTGATGACCTCCGCACCTAAATCGCCCAGCATCTGGGCCGACAAGGGCCCGGCAAGCACGCGGGTGAGGTCAAGGATCTTGATGCCTGAAAGCGGCAAGGCCGACATGTCGATTTCCTCCGGGAACTGGATAATGGCGCGGCTTCTCGAAGCGGACCGCGCTTCCTGCGGATACACTATTTTGGCGTTCTGAGCACTGCACTCCGGGAATACGGCCATCCCCCCGCCGCAGGCCGCGGCTCCTGGCCGCGAATTTCCGCGCCGTGAATATTGCCATCGGCTCAGGTCGCGGCCGCCGCGGCGATTTGCGGACGCCGGCGGCCGAGCAGGACCAGGATGAGCACCGTGGCGCAGGAGAAGGCAAAGGTGAGACCGAGCGCGCCGCGGCTGCCGAATTGGGTGAGCAAGCCGACAAGGAGCGGCGGAGAGATCGCGGACGCCAGATTGAGCGGTAGCGCGATCATCGACATCGCCTTGGCGAACTCGGCCTGGTCGTAGAACACGAGCGGGATCGTCGCCCGCGCCACCGCCATCGCACCGCTGCCGGCGCCGTAAAGCAGGATGAATGCCGCGACCGCCCAGGTCGCGCCCTCGCTCATCATCAGCAGCAGCATGGCCACGGGCAATGCGGTGCCCGCGACGAGCCCGGTCGTGATCCCGTCCCATCGCCCGCCGCCGAGGAAATCCAGGCCGCGGGCGCTGACCTGGATCACGCCCAGCATAGAGCCGAATGCAAGGGCCCGCGCCGGCGCGAGCCCCTCCGCCCTCAACAACTCGATCAGAATGGCGCTGATGCCGAAATTGACGAAGGCATTCATCGTGATCGCGGCAACGACGAGGCTGAAGGTGCTCTTCGGGATCGCAGGCGGCGGCGCGGCCTTGACCGGCTCAGCACCACCATCTTTCGCAATCTTCCGGCGCGGTGCGAGGAACGCATAGAGCGGAAGGTTGATGACGAGCATCATGGCTGCATAGACGAGGCACGTCCCGCGCCAGCCGAGCCAACCGCTCAGGAACGACGTGGTCGGCCAGAAGATGCTGCTGGAGAGGCCCGTCACCAGCATGAGCGCGCCGATGGCATTCTTGGCCCCCCGCCCGGCGACCTCGTTCAACATGATATAGGCGCCGGTCGAGAGCGTGGCGCTGCCGGCCATGCCGAGGACGACCCAGGCAGCGAAATACAGCGTTGGCTCGCGGGCGAAAGACAGGAGAACGTAGCCCGGTATGGCGACGACCGTGCCTGATATCATGACGTTTCGTGCGCCATGCCGCGCAAAGGATTTTGCCAGCCAGGGGGCGCACAGCCCCATCGAGACCTAGAGAACGGACGTCCCGGCGAACACCACCGGCAGGCTCGTGCCGAGATCGGCCGCGAGATCGCGCCCGACGATGGCGGGAAGACCGATCGTGCCCCATCCGACCAGTTGGGTGACCGCGAGCACCAGCAGGACGCCGATGAGCCTGCTGTCAGATTTCAGAAACCGCATTCCACCCGTCGCCTGCCCGGCAGGCGCGGATCACGCCCGTACGGTAGTCTTACCCCCGGATGCGACGGCCGGGAATATCGGTTCCGAATGGCACCGCAGCGCCAGCCGCAGACCGGATGTCAGGAAACGTGGCCGGGATCGATATGCTTGGGCGTCTTCTTCTCGCGTTGAGGCGTCATCCTGGCCGGATCAGGCGCACCGGGCACGCCGCGCGGACCGAGCTGGTCGCGCTGGATGTCGTCTTCGGACGATGTCATCTTCGGACCTGGGCGGCTCGACGCCGTTTTGCTCACGAGGCCTGGTCATCGTGACCTCCTTTCGTGCTCTGCGCGAAGTGCGATCGCGCTAGCTGCCAAGCGCGGTCTCGCGCGCTTCGCGGCCGGGCACGCTCACATGGACCTCATGACCCTGTCGGAGTGCCAGCGAGGCGGCGGCGACCGCCGACTCGAACGCCGATTCCTTGGTGGCGTATTTACCGTTGATGTTGCCGTCGTGCAGCACACCCCATTCGTCCTGAACCGGCACGACCGCGTATTGAGCAAGGCCCATTGCAAGCTTTTAAAGGTCTATCGCTGCGTGACCTGCGGGTGCGCAGCGGTCACCCGCCATACGGTATTGCCGCTGTCGTCGGCGACCAGCAGCGCGCCGGTCTTGTTGATGGCGATGCCGACGGGACGGCCAACTCGTGCTTGAAGTGATGGTTCCTATGGCAGGCTCGCCCGCCGCCCCAGTGCGGCCTTTTACTCAGCAACCGGACTGCCGAACTTCGCCACGCAGTGCCACACGCGCTTGAGAGACTGCGGGTCGGCTCTGTTGGATTTCAGGGCCAGGCCAATCTCGCGGGGGATCACATAGCCGTCAATCGAGATGGAGGTTGCCAACTCCGCAAACTCCAGCCCGCGGTAGGCCCCGCAGTCCTCAACCCAGTGGGGAGCCTTCTGATCCGCTGCGAACGTGGCAAATCGCTTCTTCAATGCAGGGATCTGTCAAGAAGGACCCGATCGACCTGAGCTCGATCAGTGTCCGGCGGGACGCTGCCCGGCTATCAGCTGCTGTCAGTACGCATTCTTCGCCCACACGGCAGTGAAGAACGTTCGGGCCACGATCAATATGTCCAACCACAGGCTCCAATTGTTAATGTACCAGACGTCGTAATCGACCCTGCGCTTCATCAGCTCGATTTGCGCGGTTTCACCGCGCAGGCCGTTAACTTGCGCCCATCCGGTGAGCCCGGGTTTCACGTGATTGCGGAACGCGTAGTCGCCAATGCACGCCGAGTATTGGTCGTCATGCGCGACGGCATGCGGTCGCGGCCCGACGAGGGACATGTCGCCCAACAGCACATTCAATAACTGCGGCACCTCATCGATACTGGTTCTACGAAGGACGCTTCCTACGCGCGTTATTCGAACATCGTTTCGCTCGGCCTGACGGATGTTGGGGCCGTCTTCGAGTACGGTCATTGTACGAAGCTTGTATATTGTGAACTCTCGACCATTGAACCCACGCCGACGTTGCTTGAAGATCAACGGCCCCGCGGACTCTAGCTTGATCAGTATCGCCACGATGAGGAGCAGTGGCAGCGCGAGGATTCCCCCGAGGGTTGCCAAGATGAGATCGAACCCTCGTTTGACGAACAATTCCACTCGAGACAAGGCCGCGCGTTGGAGCTGGATCACGGCGCTCCTGCCCATATTCATTAACGGCTGCGTCAGCAACGTCTCCGACGACCTGTCGGGCAACAGGAAGATCGGGACAGGCAATATCCTCAGGCGTTCGCAAATCAGCTTGCGCCGTTGCTCGTCATTCCAGGATATTGCTATCAGCACTTTCTCCGCTTCGTGAGTTCGGGCGGCGCGTATTGCATTTGTGATGATCTCCGAGTCGCGAGAGAAAAGCTCCGCGCCGCCGGGATCGCAACGGGAGAGCGGAAAGCGGCCGATATCGTGCGCCCCGTAATTCATCAGCAGATCGCGAGGGGAATGACGGGCAAGTTCGGCTTCATCGCCAATCAGAATGACCCGGCGTCCGTTCACTTGGCCTTCCGCGAGGGCATTCCGAAGCTGCGCGGCCAGAATTACTCGCCAACCAAGCAGAAACGCGACACCGAGCAACGCGAAGGTAATCAGCCCTCCCCGTGAATAATAGGCCGTCGACTTAAGCAGAAAAAGGAACCCGACGAGGGCCGCCATCGCCATCAGCCATCCCCCGGCCACTGCTCGCAGTTGTCCGCGAGAGAGAAGAATGGATGCCCGGTACAACCCCAGTGAGTTCATCAGCAGAACGAAGAATAGACCTGCATCGCCCCCTTCTCCGAGGTATTCGCTAAGGCTGCCCACCTCGTTGAATGCCAACATGTGATAGGTGACGCCCCCCAACCAGGCTCGCCATCAGGATCAGCATCAGATCCGAGGCCGCCATGAATAGTCCGATTTCGGAATAGGGGACAATACTTGCGAGCAAACGGTCGTGCGGCGCCCGCCCACGCAACTCGACGGATTGAGGGGAGACCGTCCGATGGAACATTTGCTTCGAATCTCCTTTACGCGGCTTGCGGACGCGCAGCCGAGGCACGGGCTTCCAGGAAATTCCAAGACAACAAAAGCCTCAGAGACGAGGCTCAGACTTTATGCACGCGAACATGCATTCGCGGCGCGCCTTGTGTCCTCCTCCCTTTCGTCAAACGCACGTTATGCGTCAGAGGATGCCATGCGCTTCCGCCTGCTTCGGTATTCTTCCTTACTTAACTTTGAACGAAAAATGAAACCGGGCGTTGAACAGCTTCGACGCTATTTGGGGGCCCAACGATGCTCTACTCCGGAACGAACCAAGTCATAAGCTGCCTCTCCGCACCGGAACGATCGCTGATCGTTCCTCACTTGCGGTTGTTCGAACTGGTCCCTGGACACGCTCTCCACAGCCCGCACGAGCCCGTGAGCCACGTCTACTTCCCGCGAAGCGGCGTGCTTTCCATCGTTGTGATATTCTCCGACGGCAATTCGGCCGAGGCGGCTGTAGCAGGTTCCAATACGATCGTTGGAGCGATCGCAGCGTTTGGCGATGGGACCGCTTTGAATCAGGTGATGGTTGCGGCCCCAGGAAATGCGGACCGGATCGAGGCTGGTGTCCTGCGGCGGCTGGCACGGGAGAACGAGGCTCTTCGCGAAGTGTTGATCCGGCACTCCCAGGCATTGGCAGCGCAGTCTGTCCAGATCGCCGGATGCAACGCCATACATCCGCTGGAAGCGCGCCTCTGCCGGTTGCTTCTGCAATGTAGAGATTTGGCGAGCGCAGATACTCTGCCGTTCACTCAGGATTTGGTGTCTTCCATGTTGGGGGTTTATCGACCGAGCCTGACGCACGTCTTGCGAAAGTTGGAAACCGCCCGGCTAGTTTCGGTTTCGCGCGGCAAGGTCCGCATCGAGGACGCCGCAGCGATGGAGGAATGCTCGTGCGAGTGCTACGGCGCGATCAAAGAACAGGTCAAGCAAATCGTCGGCCCGAGCAGTTTGGCCGCCTGACCAGCTGTTTCCAAACCCTCACAAAGTATTCAGGCCAAATGGCTTTATATGCCTGAGGCGATGACCAGGACGAACGGTTTGCCTTCGACCAAGTGGGCAATTCAACATTACGACGATGGCAACCGCAAAGCATGATTCACAGTTCAGCCTAGACAGGCGGCACGCTAGAGCCTCGCATGTGTGTCGTACCATCCGGGAAACGCCCCGAAGCACGCCATCAGCAAGCGATGAATGAATCTTCCACCTCTTAGGCGGAACATCAAGCCGTCATCTCCGAACAGCTTGTACTGGATGAAAATGAAGGCGTATCTCGCAGCAGCTTCGGCAAAGCTGATCCAGCGCCCATTCAGATCCTCGCCAAACGCTCCCGATGCATCGTCTTCGAAAATATAGTTGAAGGTAGCGCCATTGCGATCGCGCGTGCGGATCGACGAGTTCGGAATGTGCACTTGAGGCACAACCTGGAAACGTTGATATCCAAGGTTGCGCAGCTTTCGGAGTTCATGGATCAGTTTTCAAAAGTCAACTTTTTCGCTTTCCATGGAGATAAAGGCTGGCAGGCCGGAAAGCTCGGCAAGGGCGTCAATGATGACATCTTCTCGCCCCTCAATGTCGAGCTTGAGATAGTACGGAACGCCCCATCTTTGGAATGCTTCGCGAATATCGAATATCGGCACTTCGATCTCGTGATGGGCGGACCCGAGGCGCACGTTGCGCGTGGCCCAATCTGGATCGACCGTCCCCCAGGTGGATTGCTTATCAACGAAGAAGCGAACATTGCCCTGGCCTTGGGCGATCGCGCCAAAAATGATTGTGATCCGCTCATTTCCGGCGAACCGTTTCCTGTTCCACTCTATCAGATCAGGATTTGCGTCAATGCCGACAACTCGAAACCCCTTTCTGAGGTAGTAGGCGGCGTCCTCGCCTTTATGGAGACCTACATCAAATATCAGGTCTTCGCGAACGCAATTTCGCTGGACGCGATTGGACAGAGCCATCGGCAAATTCCATTCGGAGAGTCGGGAAGAGCGGGCGTCTACGCAAATAAACCCAGACTACCCACCGTTCTTCCGTCTTGAGGTCAGGTGGAATGCACGTGTGGGGAATTGTTGCCATTGCCGGGCAGCCGCACTGACGAGAGCGTGGAGGACACCAAAGAGAGACGGGCAGCGCTCGCATCATCATCCGGCGCGTTTCGTACTTGGTCGCGTTTGCTTTCGTCGCCGTCAGCAATGATCAAGGAAAGCGGATAGTAGTTTCGAATTGTTCTGCAGACCGACGTGGGCCTCTGTCGGATTCCAACGGTGAAAAGGATAGGCAGGAGGCGTTTGCGACGCCCCCCGGAGCATGAAGGTCGGCACGTGCGGCCGTCGGACATACTTCTCAGTGCGCCACTAATCTGGCTGTGCGCACAACGAAGAAACTAAGAATGAGTTTCTTGTGGCCTCAAGAAGATCATCTTTCAGCCCGAGGTGCCCTTTTTAGTGCAAGCCACCGCGCCTCTATTCTGACATAGTTCCTCTCTCCGGACGTATGACTTCAAAGGCAAAGGCGGCAATGCGCCCCACACGTTATATGCGGCGAAGGATGATCACTCTGATCCGCTTGGTGGCTTGGCTGCTGGCTGCCGCCGTTACCTTTGCGACGCTTGGACCACCGAGCCATCGGCCGCATTCCATCCTCGGGCAAGTCGGCGAGCATATCCTGGCCTTTGGCTTGGTCGCGCTGGCCTTCGCGCTTGCCTATCCGCGCCACAGGCTACCAGCCGCAGTGATAACTGTCGTCATGGTTGGCGTGCTTGAATTTCTGCAGTTGTTTGTCCCCGGCCGACATGCGCGGTTGGAGGACTTCATCGTGGGCGCAGTAGCTACGCTGGCGGGTTTTGCAGTCGTGTCCGTGCTGGACTTCGCGAACGACCGTGTGACGACGCCAGGCCGGACTCAGCACCAGAAGTCCGTCAACCGATCCGGCGGTAGCTCGGGCTAGCGCACAGTGGGTTGGATGTTCTTGGGCCTGGATGGGCTTTGCAAACCGAGGGCCTCGGCCCCTTGCATGCGCAGCTACGCGGCGGCGCAGGCCGAATTCGCCACACTGTCGCATCCCCCTACCCTAGATTGTAATGCGCCCTGGGCGTCCATTGCATGACGAACACGTGCGATTCACCTAATGCGGCACTATCGTCGCGCATCACTACCCGCTTCGCATCCGTCAGCAACGGTTTAATCGGGAATTCGCCGTTTGATCGCTGATGCTTTGCTCGCGACTGAAAGCAGCATGCACGATGCCGGAGATGCTGGCGCGCTTGTTGGACTTGCCTTGATCGCACTAGGGTCCGGACTCAATTGATCCACCAAGTGAGTGCGGCAGCCAAGAGGATTGCGGAGAGGAAGATATCGGCTCGCTTGTCATAGCGGGTCGCGAT